>JADHOX010000018.1 GCA_016778805.1 Rickettsiales bacterium | reverse complement strand
ATATTCTAATATTTTGAAAGAGATTTTAGAATTAAGTGTCTTTAGAATTAATTAATTTTATTACATTAAAACAAATTAATCCTATTAATTTTGCACAAAATATATATAATTAATTTAGATATTTATTTAACGATATGAGCTTAGATCTATTAACACAATATTACGATTTTAAAAAGGGAGAGATTAATATTGAAAATTTGAAAAGTGAAATTGGAAACTATTACGACTCTTCTGACACGTTTTTAATTGAACCAAATGAAACTCACTTAATTAACAGATTATTTCATGATGTTTTGTCAAATAATGATATTGATTCTATAGATGATATTAATGACGAAATATCTGATATTGTTGATGTTATTGCAGATAATATTGATTATGTAGTTGATTTCTCTTCTTTAGACCCAGAAACACAAAGACAAATAGTTAAAAATATATATATTATAGATAGAGAGATAGATGATATCCCCGAGCAGCTCAATGATTTTTTGTTAGCAAAGCTTAGCAGTTCTTTACCAGAAAATATCGATGATTTTGTTTCTTTAGGAAATTATTATAATTCTTTTGATAGTGATGATGTTGATGATTTACGTATTAAGAATCGTATTGCTGAATCAATACCAAGTAATTTTCTTTTAGATGAAATTAAGGAAGAAAATGATGTTGATGCTTTTAGAGTTCTATTAAAGTTAAACAAATATAGTATTAGCAATGATAATATAATTGAATTAACTGGAAAACCAGATCTGTTAAATATTTTGTTTGAAGAAAGGTTTGCTACGCCTGAAGGTATTGCTAACTTAACCGACATGTTCAAGCAAATTAATGCAACCTCTAGAGGAGCAGAGGCTAGACAGTTATTTGAAGATAATTCAAATGTCTTGGATGCAAATTTATTAAACCTTGCTAGAGAGACACTAAAGTCTCAACAAGAAATAAATTTAGGAGAAGAGGCTAAAGCTATAATTAATTCTCTGCAATCTGAAAAAAATAATTTAATTATAAGAAAGTCAAAAATTGAGAAAGATTTGCCTAATGAAAACAAATCAGATTATTTTATGGGAAATGAAGTTAAATTTTATGGTGTAGTTGGTGCTATTATTGCTGGAATGTCATTAATTCTTGGAGGTGGGCCTTTAGTAGCTTTGGCTATTGCTGGATCTTTTACAGCTTTTGGTGAATCCGTTGCAATGGATAGGTATTTTAATGATAAGGAAACTAAGGTTCCTAAAGTTAAAGATTTAGCTGAAAAAATTGATCTTATAGATGAAAAAATTATTGAAAAATCTAGTTTTCTAACTGAAAACGAAAAAAATCAGATTCTTGGTAATTTAAGCGCTCCAGCTCATGTAAACTCCCGTCAGACTTCTGGATTAGGAATTTAAATTATTTTGTTAATTCTTGTTTTAAAATTTCGTTAACAATCTTTGGGTTAGCTTTCCCTCCCGAAGCTTTCATAGTTTGCCCAACAAAGAAACCAAATAGCTTTTCTTTTCCATTTTTATAATCTGCAACTTTCTCAGGATTATTGGCTATTATTTCATTAATAATTTTAACAATTTCGGATGAATCACTGATTTGCTCAAGTCCTTCAGATTTAACAATTGCTTTTGCGGTTTGCTTAGTTTCAAACATTTTGTCTAAGACATCCTTAGCAATTTTACCAGAAATGGTTTTATTTTCGATTAGGCTAATTAATTCAAGCAAATTCTCTGCTTCAACAGGACAATTTTGAATGTTTAGATTTGCTTTATTAAGTCTTCCAAATAATTCAGCAGTGAACCATGATATAGCAAGTTTGGTATCACATTTACCAAGTAGTTTTTCGAAGTAGTTAGTGTTATTTTTGTCTGCAATAATAACTTCTGCATCATATTCTGATATATTGAAATCATTAATATATCTCTGTTTTTTAGCGTCAGGTAATTCTCCAATTTCATTTTTAGCATCTTCAATGAATTCCTCATCTAAAACAAGCGGAAGTAAATCAGGGTCAGGGAAATATCTATAATCGTGAGCGTCCTCTTTATCACGCATCACTTTTGTTGAGATCGTGTTAGGATTAAAAAGCTTGGTTTGTTGTCTTATCTGACCACCATTATCAAGAATTTCAGCTTGAGTTCTAATTTCATAATCTATAGCAAGGGCTATGTTTTTAAGTGAGTTTAAATTTTTAATCTCACACCTTGTTCCAAGTTTAGAAGAGCCATGGAGTTTTAATGAGATATTTGCATCACATCGTAAATTGCCTTTTTCCATATCAGCATCACTACTTCCTACATAACGAAGAATATTTCTAAGTTTTTTAACGAACTCTGTTACTTCATAAGCTGATTTTAAATCTGGTTCTGAAACAATTTCCATTAGCGCAATACCAGATCTGTTCAAATCAATATAACTTTGATCAGGGCTTTGATCGTGAATTGATTTTCCAGCATCTTGTTCAACATGAATTCTAGTTAGATTTATTCTTTTGGCTTCATTATCTTCATTTACAATATCTATGTAACCACCGAGAACTAATGGATCTGAAAATTGGGAAATTTGATATCCTTGAGGCAAGTCAGCATAAAAATAATTTTTTCTATCAAAAATAGAGGTTCTATTTATTTTAGAATTAAGAGCAATTCCAGCTTTAACAGCTTGCTTTATAGCTTCTTTGTTTATAGTGGGAAGCATGCCTGGTAATGCTGCATCAACTAAAGAAACTTGAGAATTAGGTTCAGCACCAAACTCAGTACTACTTCTTGAGAATAATTTGGACTTAGAGCTTATTTGAGCATGAATCTCAACACCAATTACAATATCATAAATATTCTTGTCAGTTTTATAGGTAGCCATAATTTTATACTATTCTGGAAAGTTTATTAATGTTGAAATTAACTGCATTTTCGATTTGTTTTGCAATTTTTAGAATACGATGCTCATCTAAGCTATTTCCAATTAGTTGAACCGATAATGGTAGACCATTATTTGAAATTGCTGTTGGAAGTGAAAGAGCTGGAAGACCTGCTAAATTTGTTGAAACAGTGAAGATATCATTCAAATACATGCTTATTGTATCAGGCTTTTCATCAAATGCAAAAGCTGTATTAGGAGTTGTTGGTGTTAATATAATATCTACATCTTTATATGCTGATACAAAATCTTGATAGATTAAATTTCTAAGCTTCAAGGCTTTTTTGTAATATGCGTCATAATATCCTGCTGATAATACATATGTACCAGTTAAAATTCGTTTTTTTACCTCATCACCAAATCCAGCCTGTCTTGTTTTTTCATACATTTGATCAAGTGTGTCTCCTTTTTCGAAAACTCTAAGGCCGTATTTTACGCCATCATATCTAGACAGATTTGATGATGCTTCGGCAGTAGATATAATATAATAAGTCGGTGCTGCATAATCAGTATGAGGTAAAGAAATATCAATTATTTCAGCTCCAAGATCAGTTAGTATTTTGGCAATGTTAAACCAATTTTCTTTTACTTCATTGTTTAGTAAATCAGAGTTATATTCTTTAGGTATTCCGACTTTAAGTCCTTTTAAATCGATTTCTAAATTTTCTGAAAATGCTGGTGATTCAATATTTATTGATGTTGAGTCTTTGGCATCATAACCAGAGATTGCTTGTAAAAATAATGCTGCATCCGAAACTGATTTGGTAATTACACCTGCTTGATCAAGTGAGCTTGCAAATGCAATCATACCCCATCTTGAACATCTACCATATGTTGGCTTTAAGCCAACTGTTCCAGTAAAAGCAGCAGGTTGTCTTACTGATCCTCCAGTATCGCTCCCAGTTGCTGCAGCACAAAAATCAGCTGCAACAGCAGCTGAAGATCCTCCTGAAGATCCGCCAGGTACTAGTTTTTTATCATCAGTATTTCTTTTAATAGGATTAACTACCTCACCATAACAACTATTAAGATTAGCTGATCCCATTGCAAATTCATCCATATTTAGCTTTCCAAGATTAATAGCTCCTGAATCCCATAATTTCTGGGTAACAGTTGACTCATATGGAGGAGTAAAGCCTTGAAGAATATTTGATGCAGATTGAGTAATTATATCTTTGGTACAAAAGACATCTTTTATTCCAATTGGTATTCCGTCAAGAAGAAGGTTTTGTTTGTTTTTATATCTAAGATCAGACGCTTCTGCCATTTGGATAGCCTTTTCATCATTTGTATGAACAAAAGCATTAATTTTAGAATTTTCTTGTTTGATTCGATCCAGATAATTTTGTGTTACTTCCTTAGCAGATATCTCTCTGGATTTTAATAAATCTAAAAGTTCAGTAATTGTTTTTTTATGAATACTCATTTTCCTAGATATATATTTTATTGATCATCAACCATTTTTGGCACAGCAAAAAAGTCAAACTGACGTTCAGGTGAGTTTTTTAGCACTTCTTCACTTAAATCATTGTGTTTTACGACATCATCGAACATGTTTAATGACTTTGATCCTTCGAAAATCGCCGAAACATCATCTGTATTAACCTCATTAAGTTTTTCTACCCAGGTAATAATTTTACCAACTTCACCGGCAAAAAACTCTTTTTCATTTTCTGATAATTTGATTCTTGCAAGTTTTGCTATTTTCTCAACTTGCTGTTTTGAAACTTCACTCATTTTAGAATAATTTTATTAGATTTTCAATTGGTCTTGCAATAACAGCATTGTCATCAATAACTATTATTGGTCTTTGAATAATTTTAATATTATTAGCAATTAATTTAGCCGCTTCAATATCATTATATTCATCAATTTTAATTGATAATTCCTTAAAAGCTTTGTCATCTATTCTTATTATTGAATTTAAAGGAAGTTTAAGTTTTTGAATTAAGCTTAAAACTTCATCTTCAGAAGGAATATCTTTTTGATAATCGACAATTTTAAAATCAAGTTGCTTTGACTCTAAAAAATCTAAAGCTTGTCTTGATTTTGAGCATCTTGGATTATGATAAATTGTTATATTTTTAAAACTCATATTATTTAGAAAAACTGTTTCTTTTGGCATTCCTTAATATTGGTGCTGCAATAAAAACTGATGAATAGGTTCCAATTACTACTCCAAAAAGGACACCAAGACTAAAGCTTTTTAAAACTGAGCCTCCTAAAATTGCTAGTGATGCTAGAGCTAAAATTGTAGTAAAAGACGTCATCAATGTTCTTACTATATTTTCATTAATACTTTTATCTAAAATCTCATCCATTGGTAATGATTTAAATCGTCTCATATTTTCCCTTATCCTATCATATATAACAACAGAATCATTTATTGAATAACCAATTATAGTTAGCAATGCTGCAATTGATGTGAGATTAAACTCAATTTGCAAAATGCTATAAAAGCCAAAAGCTAAAATTACATCATGAACCAAAGCAACAATAGCTCCTGTGCCAAAGCTAAAATTAAATCTCAGAGTTATGTAAAGCATAATAGCTAAAAAAGCTATTATGATTGAAGATACTCCTTGCTGTAATAATTCCGAGCTAATTACCGGACCAACAAACTCGGATCTCCTGATAGTGTAATTCGAGTCATAAATATTAATAATAGATTTTATTCTTTCTAAAATATTACTATTAATTTCCGACTTATCGAAGTTTTTAAGTCTTAAAATTATATCTTTATTACTACCAAAGTTTTGAATTGAGATTTCGTTAATATTATTCTGTTCAAAAGCTTTTCTAATATCATTAACACTTACTTCTTTTTGGAATCGAATTTCCATTAAAATTCCTCCTGAAAAGTCAATTCCTTTATTAAGACCATTAATGTACAAGGATAAAATAGTTAATATTATTAAAATAACAGAAAGAATTTTTGCTTTTGGAAATAGCTTAACAAATTTAATGTTTGTTTTTGAGTTAGTTAATGCAGAAATCATAATTTTAGAGGATTAGGGAAATCTCCCAACATAAATAAGATAAATATAAAAATAATAAAAATGCTCCAACCTTTTTAGAAATTTGGTTGAAATAATATCCTATAGCGAAAATAACTAATGCAGAAGCAAGCATTATCCAAATATCAAAAGATGATAATGTAGTTGAAATAGTTGAAATTGGATTGACTAAAGATGTGATACCAATAACCCCAAGAATATTAAAGATATTACTTCCTATTATATTACTTACAGCTAAATCAGAATGTTTTTTTAATGAAGCTATTACTGAGGTTGATATTTCAGGAGCTGAACCTCCAATCGCAATAACTGTAACTGCAATTACAGATTGAGGAATGTCAAATTTTAATGCAAGACTAACACAGCCCATTACTAAAAGTTTTGAACCACCGACAAGAAGAGCGACGCTTAAAATTAGTAATCCGAAAGCAGTGATTAAAGAAAGTTTTAATTTTAAAGGAGTCTGCATTGTGTCTACATCATTTTGTAAAAGATCCTGGCTTTTATATGATAATTTACCTGTGACATATGTGTAGATTATGAGCATTACAAAAAGCATAAACCCTTCAAATCTTGAAATGACTCCTAATGTGCTAAAAAGTATTAAAGCTATATTAGCAATCAAAAGGTAACGAAAATCAAAATTTACGGATTTCTTTGTAATTTTTACGGGTTGGATTATTGCACATAATCCAAAAATTAAAAGTGTGTTGGTGATATTACTTCCAATAACATTTCCTAGAGCTATTTCGTGATGATCATCTAATGCTGCAATAACACTTATTAACATTTCAGGAGCTGAAGTAGCATAAGAAACAATTGTTAGACCAACCAGAGCCTTGGATATATTTAACTTCTCAGAGATTTTTATTGCTGAACGAACAATTGCTTCCCCTCCAATGAAAAGAAGTAAAAATCCTAAAACTATTTCACCTAAGATTAACATAATTTACACATATTTATTTTTGAGCGTTAACACTAAAAATTTAATAAACAAATTCAACCTATGATTCAAACTAATTCTGAAAAAATTATTTTTTTGGTAAACGAAAAATCTTTCTTAGGATTCCTGGAGTTAAAGTTGAAAAAGGGTTAATGCTTAAAGTTGCTTCCTCTCCAATTTTACCTTTTGCAGAATAATTTGCTGAGATAAGACCTTCGTCTTTTCCTCCTGTTAAAAAACTTCCAAGGAATGGAATATTTTTAATACCAAGCAAAGTATTTAATGTAGTTGCAGGAATGATGACTCCATTAATATGATAGCTATCAGCAGTTATATTTCCGTTTGCTGTAATACCAAGGTTGTTGGAAAAGCAGCTGAAATGATTTAATTTAACTTTTGACTCTTCAATAGTGAAGTCACCACTACCATTATTAAATTCAATTTTTCGTGTATTTTTGACACCAAGTGACTCATTCTCTTGGATTTTATTAATAAATTTATTTGTGGTTACAATAATTTTGTTCAAGAAAAAATTACCATGATATATACCACTATCTTTTTCCATTGAAAAGATAGCATTCCCGTTATTTATTTTGTCAGTTATATTTAAATTATTTAGTAATTTGCCGAAGTTTTTGATATCAATATCAACTGAAGATTTTGTTTTTGAGAAATAGTTTTTAGCAATGAAATATCCATCTGATCCATCAATATTGAAATTTATAAATTGAATAATTGAATTTTCAGCTTTTTTAAAGCTTGTAAATTTTAAATCAGAGCCAATTGTTTTTTCATCTATTGTAAACAAATCTGAGTAAATATTGATGATCTGAGAGCTATCACGATTAGATCCACTAAATTTGTTAATTAGCTTTTGAAGGGAAAGATTTAGCTTGGATGCTTTTAAATTAAATATTGGCTCCTCTGTTATATTTTCAAAGCTGAAGTTAAATTTTGAGCTGCCAAGGATCACATCTCTTAAGTTAAATTTTTCCACTTTATTATCGCTGCTAAAAAATACATCAGCTGCTAAATTAAAATTTGAATTATCTGATTTGCTTTGAATATCAAGTATCTTAATTTTGTTAGGAGTTGTATCAACTCTTAATGAGAATTGCTCATTTTTGATTATATCGTTATCAAATCCAAGAAAAGGTATATCGGGATAACATGATATACAATTAATATTGGCATTAATGAAATTATTATTGCGGTTTTTAGTTAAATTAAACTGAAGTTTTGAATTGTCTAAAATATTATCAAAGTTGAATTTTTTAATATCTAATTGGGCGTTAAAAAAAATATCTTCAAGAGTAGTTCCTTTAGCAATAGGTGTTTTTATGTTTATGAATCCTATGGTATTACCATCAAGATTAAATTCTTTTAAATCGGTATTAAGAAGATATCTGCTTAATTCTGAAATGTTAGATTTTGAGTTTAGGTTTATCGATAATTGATGTATTTTTTTGACAAGAATGTTCTTAATTTCAGCTTCAAGATTGTTGATTTGTATTTGTTCTAGTCTAGCATTTTCAACATTGACGTAGAAATTGTTTTTTCTGATTTCTAAACTACCTTTTGCTTTTTTTAGTGGTTTTAATTTGTTTGAAAATTTTATATCCGCATCAGAAAAATCGGCATTTAATGAAATGTTTTCAATTTTCTTATTTAATGTGTTGAGCTTTAGATCAAAACTTACATCTCTTAAAATTGTATTATTTATATTTTTTTTTAACCATTTTTGCAGTTTGGGAACGACTTTTTTTGGCCATAAATTTAAAATGAAATCTTTTGAGCTTGAAACTGAGCCTAATGATAAACTTAGATCTTTGTTCGTCAGATTGTAGATGACTGATGTTGATAAATGATTTCCAGAAGAAAAAAGTTCAAGCTTGTCAATTTTGACTTTATTTGTTTTTAGCTCAACTTTAAAAACAGAATCTAACTCGTCCCATATAATTTTTTGCTCAGTTGTTAATTCAACTTCTCCATATCCACTTGTAACATTAAATATTAAATTTTGTTGTTCGTTAAAGTTAAGTTCATAGTCCAAGTTAAAGTTAAAATTAGCATTTTTGATGTTTTTAGAATTTATAAATTGAAATAAAGTTTTGCTGTTGATGTTTTCAACATTTCCAGAGCAAATATTTAATACATCATTTTCAATGTTACATATTGATTTTAAAGAAATGTTTAAAGAATTTTCTTTTTTATTGGAAACAACGCTTAAACTATTTGAACTGCGGTCTTTTCTTATTTTTAGGTTTTCAATTGATATTTTTTTATCAAGGTAATGTAATTCCGAGTTTTTTATATCAAGATTATAAAAGAAAACCGGAATTTTTACAGGTGCTAAGGTAAATAAGCTTTTATTCTGATTTTTGGAAGTTTGACTGTAGATCTTAATAACTGCATCTTCAAAAATAGCCTGATCAATAATAAATTTATATAATAGTAAATTTCGTCTTGAAATATCTAATTTTACATTTGGTGCAAAAGAATTGAATTTGTTTGGGATATTAATCTCAACATCTTTTAGGTTAATGTTAAATGAGAAATTCTTTTTATCCCAGGCTAAAAGCGTTTTTCCGATATTTACCTCAGCATTGCTGTAATTTTTTTTCAATGATGCTTCAATGATGCCATCAACGAAATCTAGCTCTCTTGGTTCAGCTATAATGAGAGTGATTGTGTAAAAACAAATTATGCAAACAAGAAAAAAAGCGACAATTGATATGCCAATGACTTTTCTTAGAAGCTTGTTAATAAATTTGTGAGTTTTTTTTACAAATATCATTGGTGGTTTTTGAGAATTCTAGCTTTATTTCTTTGCCATTCTTTATTTTTTATATCTTCACGTTTATCATGAAGTTTTTTACCAGTAACTAAGGCAATTTCCACTTTAAGAAAATTTCTTGAGTTCTGAAAAATCTTTAATGGTGCTGATGAAGTTCCAGAGCGGTTTAAAAATCCTAAGATTTTATTAATTTCTCTTTTGTTTAATAACAATTTTCGGCGACGAGTAGGGGTATGTTCGGTTATTCTAGAGTTGCTATATGCGCTAATATAAAAATTTTCGATAAATGGAATGCCATTTTTTACAGTTATAAAACTATCACTTAAATTACACTTTCCTGTGCGAATAGATTTTACTTCAGCTCCTGTTAAAACTAATCCTGCTTCAAACTTATCTAGTATTTTGAAGTTATAACTGGCTTTCTTGTTAATAGCATAGGTTACAATATTATCAGCTTTGCTCATATAAGTTAAACTTTTTTATAGCGTTTAAAATTTTTGTCTGAGCTTCTTTTGAAGGAGAGGTTAGAGGAAGCCTAATCTCATCAGAACAAAACCCAGTTTTGGCCATTGCAAATTTTATAGGAATCGGATTGGTTTCACAAAATAATGCTGAATTAAGTTCTTTTAAACTTTCTTGAAGTTTTTTTGCTTCATCCAGATTACCTTCAGACCAGTTTTTAAAAACATCTGCAACAATATTAGGTAAAATGTTTGATGTTACAGAAATTATTCCATTTCCGCCAGTTTGATAAAAATCAAGAGCATTATCATCTTCTCCAGAAAAATGGGCAATGTCTTTTGATAAAACTTTTTGTAATTCAATTGGTCTAGTTAAGTCACCAGTTGCATCCTTAATACCAACAATTCTTTCAAGTTTGAATAAGCGTTCAAGAGTCTCGTTTGATAAGTCAATAATTGACCTTCCAGGGATATTATACAAAATGATAGGTATATTAGTTTGATCATGGATAGTCTTAAAATGTAAATATAAACCTTCTTGTGTAGGCTTGTTGTAATATGGTGTAACAAGTAGTGCTGCATCAGCACCTAGCTTTTCTGCGGCTTGTGTAAGTTCGATAGATTCTTTTGTTGAGTTAGATCCAGTTCCAGCTACAACTTTGATTCTTCCATTTGCGATTTTAACGGCTTGTTCAATTATAAATTCATGTTCTTCATGGCTAACTGTTGGGGATTCACCTGTAGTTCCACATGGTACTATACCAGAAACACCATTTTCTATTTGATACTCAATTATTTTTGCAAAAGCAGGAACATCAATTTGGTTATTTTTAAAAGGAGTTATTAAAGCTGTAAAAATACCTTTGAACATCGTATCAATTTTTAAAGTTTGTTTATGTAAGTATAATAATTTTGCACAGAAAATATATTTATAATTATTACTTAAAACAAAATTAAAACAACAAAATTTTTATAGTTATTATTAATGATAAAATTTAATAATAATTTAATTCTTGAATTTTTTTTCAGATAACTCATGCTCTAGAATTGCTTGGGGTTTTCTTATGTTTGAAGGTTTTAATAATTATGATTACTTTGTAATTGGAGTAATAGCTTTTTCAACTTTTTTTGGTTTTGCAAGAGGTTTTAGTGGAGAAGTATGTTCAATCGTAAAGTTAATTCTATCTTCTGCTATAAGTGCTTACAGTGTAATTTATCTCAAAAATAGTTTTTTTGCTGGTGATACTGGTATAGTTTCAAATATTGTTTTATCAGTTGTGCCAGGTGCTACATTTGTTGTTTCTTCAATATTACTTGGTATATTGTTGTTTCCAGTAAAGGAGTTTCTGCGAGCAGTAATTCCGTTTCTTATTGACCGAGTTTTTGGTGTAGCTTTAGCCTTTATCAAAGGTGCATTATTGGTTTTAATTGTTCATCTTGCTTTAACTTTTGGTTTTGAAACAGTAATGGGTAAAAACATTGATTGGGTTGATGATGCTGAATTAAAGCCTTATCTTGATTCAAGCTCGGAAGATCTTTTAGATACTGGTATTATTCAAGCATTTATTTCTGACAAGGTTAGTGGTGATTCGAAAAAATCTAAAAAAGATAAAGATCTTAGTTTTATTGATTTCCTAAAGTCCAAATTTGACTTTTTATCTGATGCTGAAACTAAAAAAGATGAATCTGTTGATAATGTTGATGATGTCAAAGAGGATGAAGGTGAGGGTGATAATAATGCAATGCAAAATTTGTTAGAAGGGTTTCTTGATAAAGGAGAAGATGAGGCAAAAGATAAAGGTTCAGATATAAATCTAGATAAGGTTAAGGTATTAATTGATACAATAAAAAATTAAGCTGTTAAAAAATTTGTTTATATATTAAATTTTATGCTTTATTTTACTGTATGTTAATTTTAGATTTATAGTTTTGCACAAAGTAATTTCAGGTTTAAATGAAGAATGTGGTGTTTTTGGTGTCTTTGGCATTGAGGATGCTTCAGCTTATACAGTATTAGGGTTGCATGCATTGCAACACAGAGGTCAAGAGGGCGCAGGTATTGTTTCAAATTCTTCTAACAAGTTTTACTCCCATTTTGAGAATGGTCATGTTGGTGATAATTTCAACAAACCAGAGATTATTGATATATTAATTGGCGATAGTGCTATTGGTCATGTAAGGTACTCAACTGTTTCAGAAAAAAATCAAAGAGATTTTCAGCCTTTAATGGCAAATTTTAGTTTTGGTAAATTAGCGTTAGCTCATAATGGAAATTTGACCAATGCTGATAGTTTAAGAAAAAGTTTAATTGCTTCTGGATCAATATTTAGCTCTTCTATAGATTCTGAAGTTATGATTCATTTGATTGCAAGAAGTAAGAAGAAAGATCCAATTGACAAAGTAGTTGATGCTTTAAAGCAGGTTGAAGGTGCTTTTTCACTGTTAGTGCTAATTGATGATAAGTTAATAGCTTGCAGAGATGCTCATGGTATTAGGCCTTTAAGTATTGGTAAATTAAAAAACTCTTATGTATTTGCATCTGAAACTTGTGCTTTTGATATAATTAGTGCTGATAATCTTAGAGATGTTGAACCTGGTGAAATGATTGTTGTTGATTCATTTGGTTTAAAATCTTTTTTCCCTTTCAAAAAGAAGGTAAGTAAATTATGTATTTTTGAATATATTTATTTTTCAAGACCAGATTCTTATATTGGTGGCAAAAATGTATATAATGTTAGAAAGGAAATCGGACGAATTTTGGCAAAGGAAAGTACTGTTGATGCTGATGTAGTTGTTCCAGTTCCAGATTCAGGAGTTGCGTCTGCTATCGGTTTTTCTGAGCAATCAGGTGTTGCTTTTGAATTTGGTATAATTAGAAATCATTATGTTGGAAGAACATTTATTGAGCCAACTGATACTGTTAGAAATTTAGGTGTTAAATTAAAGCATAATGCTAATGTTAGTGCAATAAAAGGTAAAAAAGTTGTTTTAATTGATGATAGCCTTGTAAGAGGCACAACATCGCGTAAAATTGTTGAAATTGTTAGAGCTGCTGGTGCGAAAGAAGTTCATTTATGTATAGCATCGCCACCAACTACTAATCCTTGTTTTTATGGAGTTGACACTCCTGATAAGAGTCATTTGCTTGCTGCGCAACATAATGTTGAAGAAATGTGTAAAATTATTGGTGCTGATTCACTTAGCTACATATCACTAGATGGTATGTATCAGGCTGTTAGTGGTGTTAATAGAGAGAATGATAAAGGGGTGACATATTGTGATGCTTGTTTTTCAGGCGATTATCCTATAGCAATTAATAAATAATTTTGATTTATGCCAAATAAAAAAGTCTCTACTATTCAAACAAGTTCGGGAATAGTTAGTTGTAATGGAAGTGTAAATTTTTCAAATCATCCGACAATATATTTAAATCTTAAGGATAAACACGAGGTTATTTGCCCATATTGTGGAATCAAGTACATTTATAAGCTAAATAAGAAGTAATAAGCTTATTTAGGTAACCTTTTAAAAATATTTATACTTTAAATTTAAAATTAAAAATGTAATAGAATCATTTAAATTTTTATATTTAAAAGATGAATATACATGAATATCAAGCAAAGCAATTGCTAGCAAAGCACGGAGTACCTGTGCCAAATGGTATAGCAGCATTCTCAGTTGAAGAAGCTGTTTCTGCCGCTGAAAATCTTCAAACTTCAGTTTACGTAGTTAAAGCTCAAATTCACGCAGGTGGAAGAGGAAAAGCTGGGGGAGTTAAAGTTGTTAAATCAATTGAAGAAGTTAAAACCGAAGCAAAAAGGCTTTTAGGTTCAACTTTAATAACTCATCAGACCGGGCCTGAAGGTAAAGAAGTTAACAGATTATATATAGAGGAAGGTTCTAATATTGCTAAAGAGTTCTATCTTTCAGCTGTTGCAGATAGAGAAACATCTAATATTTGTTTTGTAGTTTCAAAAGAAGGTGGAATGGACATTGAAGAGGTTGCAGAATCAAATCCTGAAAAAATTATTAAGGTTTATGTTGATCCTACAATTGGTGTTCAAGGTCATAATGTTAGATCATTAGCTTTTGGATTAGGATTAGAAAAAACTCAATTAGGTCAATTTGCTAAACTTATTAATAGCATTTTTGATGTATTTGTAAAATCTGATTGTTCTCAGGTTGAGATTAATCCTTTAGTTGAAACTAACGAAAAGGATTTAATAGCATTAGATGCAAAAATAAATTTCGATGATAATGCGCTTTATCGTCAGAAAGATATTGTCGAATTTAGAGATGAAACTGAAGAAAATGAGTTAGAATCAAGAGCTTCTGATTTTGGCTTATCTTATATTAAAATGGATGGAGATATCGGTTGTATGGTTAATGGTGCTGGTCTTGCTATGGCAACAATGGATATTATCAAATTATATGGATCTGAGCCAGCTAACTTCCTTGATGTTGGTGGAGGAGCTACTAAAGAAAAAGTTACAGAAGCTTTTAAAATCATACTTTCTGATACTAATGTAAAAGGTATTCTTGTTAATATTTTTGGTGGTATCATGCGATGTGATATTATTGCAGAAGGAATTATTGCAGCTGCTAAAGAGGTTAGTATATCAATTCCTCTTGTTGTAAGGCTTGAGGGAACAAATGTTGAGCTTGGTAAACAGGCTTTATCAAACTCTGGTTTAGATATTATTCCTGCTAGTGATTTAGACGATGCGGCAATCAAAATCGTTGATGCTGTTAACAAAAATAAAAATGTTGCTTAAGAGGTAAAAATGTCAGTATTAGTAAATAAAAATACAAAATTAATTTGTCAGGGTTTTACAGGAGCTCAAGGTACATTTCATTCTGAACAAGCAATTGCTTATGGTACCAATATGGTGGGTGGTGTAACTCCATACAAAGGTGGGGGGTCTCATCTTGGTTTACCAATTTTTAATACAGTAGCAGAAGCAAAAAAAGCAACAGAAGCAAATGCAACGGTTATTTATGTTCCACCTCCATTTGCTGCAGATGCTATTCTTGAGGCTATTGATGCAGAAATTGAATTGGCGATTTGTATTACAGAAGGCATACCTGTTCTTGATATGGTTAGAGTTAAAAAAGCTTTAAATGGTTCAAAAACAAGATTGATTGGTCCAAATTGTCCTGGAATAATTACTCCTGGTGAATGTAAAATTGGTATTATGCCTGGACATATTCATAAACCTGGAAGTGTAGGTATTGTTTCTCGTTCTGGAACATTAACTTATGAAGCTGTGTTTCAAACAACTGCATTAGGTCTTGGTCAATCTACCTGTATAGGTATAGGTGGTGATCCAGTTAATGGCACTAACTTTATAGATTGTTTAGATTTATTCCTTTCAGATGATGCCACTCAGTCAATAGTCATGATTGGCGAAATTGGTGGTACTGATGAAGAAGAAGCCGCTGAGTTTATTAAAAGTGAAGCAAAAAAAGGCAGATCCAAGCCAATGGTTGGTTTTATTGCAGGTAAAACGGCGCCTCCTGGTAAAAGAATGGGGCATGCTGGAGCAATAGTTTCTGGTGGACAAGGAACTGCTGAAAGTAAAATTGAAGCAATGAAGTCTGCTGGAATTGCGGTAAGTGACTCTCCAGCTAAAATCGGCAAGAAGTTAGCTGAGATTTTAGGTTAAAAAAATTAACCAACCGAGAAATCGGTTGGTTTTTTTTATGCTGCGATTAAGTCATCATCGTCATCATCATCGTCATCCTCTGAATTGTTATTTGATTCTTCATCAAAATTATCAATTTCATCAAATTGATTTAAGTCATCCATTTCGATAACATCGTCGATTTTAAGCATTTTATAAAACTCTTCTTCAAAAACAGTAATATCTTGTTTTTTGATCAAGCTAGCTTCACTGACAAATCTATTAAATGCAGCTTCATAAATCATTCTCTCACTATATGATCTATCAGGATTTTTAACGTTCCTATGCAAGTCTCTTATAACTTCAGCCACTGAAAAGATATCTCCTGAATTAATCTTTCTTTCATATTCTTGAGCTCTTCTAGACCACATAATGCCTCTAGAAGTTTGAGCTTTTTCAGAAATTATATCAAAAGATTTTTCGACATCTCTTTCAGAGCATAATTGCCTTAAACCAATTTTTTCTGCTCTAGCAACAGGAACGCTTAATTGCATTTTCTCTTTTTCAAAGTGAATTATATAAAATTCAACTTTTTGACCAACTATATCCTGGTTATTGATAGCAGTAATTTGCCCGACACCATGAGATGGATATACTACGTAGTCATTGATACTAAATGATTTTTTTGTCATTATAAAATTTTAAAAAATTAATTTTTTCGGATTATAACATAAAATTAGAGCTAATAAAAGTAAAAATATCAAAAAAGCAGTTTTAAATCTCGATAAAGAAATAAAGAGCCGCAGCAAACAATCCTAAAAGGACCAGTTCTTTGCTGGATTTGTTTGATAGCGCTAAAAACTTCATTATGAAAAGAAAATTTAAATAATGATAAATTTATTGATTCTTTTATTTCTTTAATTGATGCCGATGATGGCTCATGTTGAACTTCTACAATATTAATTTCTTTTATGATGTTACGAAATTTTTGCAGAAATAGGTTATGATCTTTACCTTTAGTTCTTCCGTAAATTAAAATTGTTTCTCCATTAAAGGGATTTTCTTTAAGCCATTTAGCAAGGAATTTTGCACCATTGTCATTATGTGCTCCATCGAAAATTATTTTATTATGACTATTTGTAATATATTTTTTTGGTATTGTGATTTCTTCGAGCCTCCCAGGCCAATTGGTGTTTATAATTGCTCTATTAGTGTTTTCATAGGTAAGATGAAAATTCGACGCGATTTTCTGAGCAGCGGTTATTGCTGTTGATAGGTTTATTAATTGATGACATCCAGCAAGTTTTGGTTGATTAAAGTTGGATATAGTTTCGTTATTAATATCAATATAATAAAATTTATTATCAACAAAATCAAAGTCATAATCCCTTTTGAAAAAAGATGCATTGGCAATATTATTGTTTGTTAATATGATTTTTAAGCATGCATTTACAATAGGTTTTTGTTTGGCAATAACTACATGATCTGAGTTCATAATGATATCAGATTTTTCGCAGGTTATTTTTATTAATGTATCACCTAAATACTCCATATGATCATATGAAATTGGTGATAAAATCGATAAATATTTTTTCTTAAAAACATTGGTTGCATCTATTCTGCCACCCAAACCAGTTTCAATTAAATTAAAATCAGCATTATTTTTACTAAAAATATATAATGTGGCAATTGTTACAGTTTGAAAAAATGTAAGGTTAAATTTGTCCTCAAGTTTGATTCTTACTTCTTCAAAATATTGAATAATTTCACGGTCAGTAATTATATTATTTTTAATGCAAATTTGTTCATTAAAATTTAATAAAAAAGGTGATGTAAAACAATTAACCTTATATTTGTTTTCAATTAAAATTTGTTTAATAAATGCCAGGGTTGAGCCTTTACCATTAGTTCCTGCAATGTGAATAATGTTATTTAATTTATTTTGAGGGTTCCCAAGGTATTTTAAAGCCTTTATTGTGTCTTTATTATCTTTTGGTGTTCTATTAAAGCCAATTGGTTTTGGCCAATGCGGCATAAAAACCATTATTCCTATTGTTTTAAGTTTTCTACTTTCTCTTCAAGTATTTCTAATAAACTATCAAATCCTTGGTTTTCAATTATACTTTTTAATTCTGTTCTTTGGGTTGCTATAAAGCTTATACCCTCGGCTGTAACATCAACAATTTTATATTGATTATCTCTATTAAAAATAAAGTAGATTGTAACTTCAATGATTGAGTTATCATTGGTAATAAGATTTATGATGCTTTTAAATCTATTTTTTCTCATTTCTTCAGTCTTGATAATTTTGTATGTTTCGCCATTATAACCTTTAAACTGAGGAGAGTATGTTTGGATAAGAAATGTTTTATATAGATCGCAAAAGTTTGTTTGAAATTTTTTGCTAGCTTTCCTCCAGTCTCTGCCGATAACAAATTTACAAATATAATTAGCATCTATGCTATTTTCAATTTCATGAACCAATAGTTGAGATTTCTTTTGATTTGAAATTTCTTCATTTTTTACGATTGTAAATAAATTGTTAGAAAAGTTTTCAATAAATGATTCTGCAGAGCTAATTTGAGAGAAAGCTTTAATTGGAAGGCTTAAACAAAAAATGAAGGCTATTATAAAATTTTTGAATTTCATTGTAATTGATAATATAAAGTTCGAAATGCAATATATGGATCAAAAGAGTTCTCATATAAAAAATTTATATTTTCGTCATTCCTTGCCCTAAGCTCCAAAATTGTAGTAGATTTGGAAAATAATTCTATTGCAAGTTCATGATCCTTGTTAAAATCATAAAGATAAATTGGATTTAACAAAGTATCAATAGCAATTCCAGTAATATTTCTGGTAGTTTGTGGTCCAATAAATGGAATGACCAAATATATTCCTTGACCAATTTCATAATGATTGAAGACAGTTATTATGTTTTTATCTATTTCATTATCATCAAAGTGTTTTGATAAGTTTATTATGCCAAATAGACCGAATGTTGTATCAAGTGTGAAAGATCTAAGGTTATAAAAAGCATTTTTAGGTTCTAATAAAATTAGCGATGATATCGTAGAAATAGGTTTTTGTAGATTAGTGTTAAAGTTTTTTATTCCTCTTTGAATAGGTGCAGGGATGTAGTTCTTGTATAATCTAGCAGTTGGTCCAAGAGCGTATTTGTCAAAATAGTAATTAAATGTGAAAATTTTTCTATTAATTGGTTCTAAAGGATCGTGAATTTTTTCTGAATCTTTTTCATTGTAAGTTTCTTCATAAAAATCGTCCTCGTAATCAAAGATGCTATCAGCATTAACATTATTAACGCTAATTAGTGTGAAAATTATTAAAGTGAAAATTTTGATTATTGTTGGCACTTTAGAAAGTTAATTAATTTTAATATATATTTAATCTATGATAATATACAGTTTATGCTTTAATTTTAATAGGATTTAGGCATAAAGCAAAAAAATTATTTGTGAAATTTCAATTTTGTAAATATAAAAAATAAAAATTTTAATTTTAATAATATGAGAAAAGCAAAAGTTACAAGAAAAACTAACGAAACTGATGTCACAGTTGAGATAAATATTGATGGTTCAGGGAGTTATTCAATAGATACAGGTATTGCTTTTTTTGATCATATGCTTGAACAGCTATCAAAACATAGTTTAATTGATATTAGCCTTAAAGCTGTTGGAGATATTCATGTTGATTTTCACCATACTTGTGAAGATGTTGGGATTGTTTTGGGGAAAGCTATGAGTCAAGCTCTTGAAAACAGAGCTGGTATTAATAGGTTTGCTCACAGCTATGTTCCCATGGATGATGTTCTAACTTTAGTAGCGGTTGATATATCAGGAAGGCCAGCATCAGTTTTTGATGTAGAGTTTTCAGGTTCACAAATTGGTAATATGGATGTTGAGCTATTCAATGAGTGGTTTCATGCTTTTTCTGGAGGTTTGAAGGCTAATATTCATGTTAAAAATTTATATGGGTTTAATAATCATCACAAAATTGAATCTTGTTATAAAGCTTTAGCATTGAGTCTAAAAACTGCCTTTGCAATTGATCCAAGAAAGGAAGGTGTAATTCCTTCAACAAAAGGTACTATTTAGATGAAAGTTTTTGCAATTTATACAAAAACTAATTCTGTAAAAACATTTGATGATCTCGTGGCTGTCCAAAAGAGTTTTAATGTTTGGGCGACATTATTTAATTTTTGGTGGGCATTGTTCAAAAGGCAATATTTTATGGCCCTTATTATGTTTCTAATTTTAGGACTTGTTGGAAGACTAAATGCTATTGGATTTCTTAATGATATTTCTCACATAGCTCTAATAGCCTATCTATTGGTTGTTTTTGGGATAGAGTCTGGTTCAATTATAGGAAATAATCTTATTCGAAAAAATTATATTTTTCATGAGCTTGTTCTTGCGAATAATTCTTTAGATGCAAGATATCAATTTTCAAAAAAACGTCTTTAAATTATGAAAAAGAAGCTTGTTATAATTGATTTTGGAGCAGGTAATTTGAAGTCTGTTTTTAATGCATTGCAAACTTTTGAAAATGTTGAGGTATCTGTAACTAATTCAGCAGACATTATAAAGCATGCGGATTTTATTGTTATGCCCGGTGTTGGTGCCTTTGATAAAGCGATTAAGAACTTAATATCAATCGATGGTTTAATAAATGTTCTAAAAGAGCAGGTTCTTATAGCAAAAAAGCCTTTTCTGGGTATTTGCGTTGGCATGCAGATATTAGCTGATTATGGTTACGAAAATAATAAAACTAAAGGTTTGTCATTTGTAAAAGGTCAGGTGAAAAAGATGAGTTCTGCTGATAAAAATCTTGTTTTCCCTCATATGGGCTGGAACAATATTGAAGTTGTAGATCCCAAATTTAGTAAATTTAACAATAAGGATTTTTATTTTGTTCATTCATATTATTTTGATGCAGGCAATACTCAGGATGTTGCTGCATATTGTGATTATAGTGCTAAATTTCCTTGCATATTGAGAAAAGAAAATATAGTAGCTACACAGTTTCATCCAGAAAAAAGTGGGCTTTATGGAATTGAATTTCTTAAAGAATTTTTAAATTATTAATATGAATATATATCCAGCAATAGATATTAAATCTGGCAATTGTGTTAGATTAAAACAAGGTGATCTTAACCAAGTAACATTGTTTAATGTTAATCCCTTAGATCAAGCACAGCAATTTAGTAAGGCTGGTTTTGAATGGTTGCATGTAGTAGATCTTGATGGGGCTTCAAGAGGGAGGCCTATGAATAAAGATGTTATTTTTGACATCGCCAAAAACACTAACTTAAAAATTCAAGTTGGTGGTGGAATAAGAAATTTAAAAACTATAGAGGATTATCTTAATAATGGAATTACGAGGATAATTCTTGGGACAAGTGCAATTCGGAATATTGATTTAGTTAAGCAAGCATGCGAAATGTTTCCAGGAAGAATTGTTGTTGGTATAGATGTAAGGTCAAATAAAGTTTCTGTTGAGGGCTGGCAAGAGGATTCTGATGTGTTAGTATTTGATCTTATTTCACAATTAAAAGATTTGGGTGTTGCTGCAATAATTTATACAGATATTACTAAAGATGGAATTTTAACAGGTTTCGACGAAGTTGGTGCTTTAGAAATTGCTAAAAACTGTGATATACCTCTTATTATTTCAGGTGGTGTTTCATCTATGGATGATCTTGATAAAGTTAATCAGCTAGTCAAGCATGGTGTCGATGGTGCAGTTATTGGAAGAGCTCTTTATGAAAATAAGATTTCATTCAGTGATGCCTTGAGTTTTAATGAAAATGGTTTTTCGGATTTTGGCTAAAATAACGAATAATTTGTTTAAATTATTCTAGTATTAAGGCAAATATGCAAAATAAATGAATTTATTAAATTCCTCGTTGACATCTTCATATTTGTAATTTAAAGAATTCTGCTCTTACACAATAATTATTGTGGAGGGATTGCCGAGCGGTCAAAGGCAGCAGACTGTAAATCTGCCCACGTAATGTGTTCGTAGGTTCGAATCCTACTCCCTCTACCAGTGTGCGGGTGTAGCTCAATGGTAGAGCGTTAGCCTTCCAAGCTAAATGTGAGGGTTCGATTCCCTTCACCCGCTCCAAATTGAGTGGTTGTTAGTAATAAATTTATGGTTTTTAAGCATGAGTAAAGAAGTATTTGAAAGAAATAAAGTACACGTAAATGTAGGAACGATAGGTCACGTTGACCATGGTAAGACTACGTTAACAGCAGCTATATTAAAGCATTACAGTACAGCTAAGCTTGATTATGATGAGATAGATAAAGCTCCAGAAGAGAAAGCGAGAGGTATAACCATTCAGACAGCTCACGTAGAGTATGAGTCAGAGAATCGTCACTATGGTCACGTAGATTGTCCAGGTCACGCGGATTATGTAAAGAACATGATAACTGGTGCAGCTCAAATGGATGGAGCGATATTAGTAGTATCAGCAGCAGATGGTCCAATGCCACAGACAAGAGAGCATATATTATTGGCGCGACAAGTAGGCGTAAAGAATCTGATAATATTTTTAAATAAGATAGACCAAGTAGATGATGAGGAGTTAGTAGAGTTAGTAGAAGTAGAGATTAGAGATCTATTGAGTCAATATGAGTTTGATGGAGATAACGTAACAATCGTAAGAGGTTCAGCGTTGGCAGCATTAGAAGGTAAGGAAGGCGAGCAAGGTAAAGGAGCTATTGATAATTTAATAAAAGCGTTGGATACAGATATTCCAGATCCAGAGCGGGCAACAGAAGGAGACTTTTTGATGTCAGTAGAAGATGTATTTTCTATATCGGGAAGAGGAACAGTTGCGACTGGAAGGATAGAGACTGGAATAGTAAAAGTAGGAGATGAGGTAGAGATAGTTGGTTTAAGAGAGACTCAGAAGTCGACATGTACAGGAGTAGAGATGTTCCGTAAATTGTTGAATGAGGGTCAAGCCGGAGATAACATAGGGTTATTATTACGAGGATTGAAGCGAGAAGATATCGAGCGAGGTCAAGTAATAGCAAAGCCAAAGAGCATAACGCCACATAAGACATTCCGGGCAAAAGTATATGTATTATCAAAAGACGAGGGAGGAAGGCATACACCATTTTTTGGGAATTATCGTCCACAATTTTATATGAGGACGACAGATGTAACTGGATCAGTAACATTGGATGCAGGAGTTGAGATGGTAATGCCAGGAGATAATGTAGAGTTTAAAGTAGAGTTAATAAGTCCTGTAGCGATGGTAGAAGGGATGAGATTTGCGATACGAGAAGG
>JADHOX010000068.1 GCA_016778805.1 Rickettsiales bacterium | reverse complement strand
GGTGGGCGGTAGAGAATTCGAATCTCCGACCTCTACGATGTCAACGTAGCGCTCTAACCAACTGAGCTAACCGCCCTTTATTAAATTCATTTTGTTTATATTCGGCAATTTTACTTTGTCAATTAGCAAAGAAAAATATAAATGGTATTACTTGTAATACTATCTTAAAAGTAGCTCCAAATAATTTCCTATATCAAAAGCTAAATAATGAGCATCTAAAGGATATTGATTTATTTTAATTGAAATCTTTGATTTGTCTTCTGGTATAAGTTCTTTATTAGGAAGATCCGAATAAATCGTCTTTATAACATTAAAATTTTTATCTAAAAAAGTAATCCTCAAATCAGGACTATATTTTAAGCTATCTGAAGTATTTATTATAAAACCGGAGAGAACCAGAAACTCTTTATTAAAGACGGATTCTTTTGACAAAGTTATTTTCTCAATTTCAATATTTTGTGTATTTTTTATACCGATAAATTGATAAAAACCTTTGGTTCCTGGAAAGAAATAACTAATTGTTGATTTATGATTAATCAAAAACAGCATTATTGTTGTAAAAAACAAAAACAAAGAAATTATTTTTAGATTTAACGGTATTGAATCAATAAAGTTTATTTCCTCAGTTTGTTTATTAGTTACAAGCTTTTTCAGCTGAAGGATCTCATCGCTTTTATCACTTAACTTTCTTTTAAGAGATTCTTTTTTCTTTAACTCCTTTGGATTATTTAATGTAGGAGGCATTTGTCGTTTTTGCTCCCACTCATGATCACATTTACCGCATTGCAAGATTCGACCTTGATTTTTTACAGCATTTGCCTCATATATATTGAGCCTGAATCTGGATTTACATTCTGGACAAGTAATAATCATAGTAACTAATTAATTAAAAAACATGGAACTAGCAAATGTTATAAACGAAGCTTTTGAATTCGAAAACAAAAATTTAGAGAATAACATTGATGAAGTAAAAAAAACTGTCGATCAAATCTTAAAACAAATTGACTCTGGAGAACTAAGAGTTGCTGAAAAACTTAATAATGAATGGGTTGTAAATAGCTGGGTCAAAAAGGCTATTTTGTTATCATTTAGAGTTAACCCTATGAAACTAATTGATGGTGGACCATCAAGTTTATCTCATCAAACACCTTGGTTTGATAAAGTTGACTCAAAATTTTTAGGATGGTCTGAACAAGATTATAAAAACGCAAATTTTAGAGCTGTACCTGGGTGCTTTGTGAGATATGGTTCATATGTTGGTAAAAATGTAGTATTAATGCCTTCTTTTATTAACCTTGGCGCATATGTTGATAATGGAACAATGGTTGATACTTGGGCAACTATTGGATCTTGTGCTCAAATTGGAAAAAACTGCCATATTTCTGGTGGAGTCGGCATTGGTGGTGTATTAGAGCCACTTCAAGCAAACCCTGTAATTATTGAAGACAATTGTTTTATTGGAGCAAGATCAGAGATAGCTGAAGGAGTTATTGTAGAAGAAGGAAGTGTGATATCAATGGGAGTGTTTCTTGGTAAATCTACAAAGATTATTAATAGAGCTACTGGAGAAATTACTTATGGTAGAGTTCCTAAATATTCTGTTGTTGTGCCTGGCTCAATTCCAAACGAAGATCCAACAAAACCAAGTCTTAACGCTGCTGTTATTGTCAAACAAGTTGATAGTCAAACTAGATCTAAAACTTCTATAAACGAACTTTTAAGAGATTAAAAATTTATGCCATCTGAATTAGTTAAAATTACTCAGGAATTAATGCGATACAAATCTGTGACGCCTAATGATGATGGTGCTATTGATTATCTTATATCATTATTAGAACCGATAGGTTTTAAATGCCATAAAATGGTTATGACTGAAGATGGTCATGATGATATTATTAACCTTTATGCAAGAATTGGTTCATCGGGCAAAAACTTTGCTTTTGCTGGTCATACAGATGTTGTTCCACCCGGTAAAAATTGGCAAAGCGATCCATTTGCTTCCGAAATTCGTGACAATATTTTATATGGACGTGGCGCTTCTGATATGAAAGCTGCCATTACATGTTTTATTAAAGCAGTTAAAGATTATATAGACAACAATGAATTAAAAAATTCCTTTTCATTTATAATTACTGGAGATGAAGAAGCTCTTGGTATTAATGGCACCAAAAAAATTATAGATTGGTTGAATGAGAATAATGAAAAAATTGACTTTTGCATTGTTGGCGAACCAACCTCAGATAAAAAAATTGGCGATACTGTTAAAATTGGCAGACGAGGCAGCGTAACATTTGATGTAACAATAAATGGAACACAAGGTCATGTTGCTTATCCTGAAAAAGCCGATAACCCTGTGACTACTATAATTAAAATTCTTAATCTTTTAATTGATCATGACTTTGACGAAGGTAATAAAAATTTCAGCCCAACTGGACTTGAAGTTACTTCAATTGATGTTGGTAACAAAGTTTCAAACTTGATACCTGCAAAAGCTAATGCTAAATTTAATATTAGATTCAATGATGAACACACATCAGATGACCTTATTAAACTTGTTACTTATACCCTAGATAAATGTTCAGGAAATTATAATCTAGATTATAGAGTTTCTGGTGAATCTTTTCTAACAAAACCTAGTTCTTATATTTCAATAATTGAATCAGCAATTATTGAAAATACTGGTATAAAAACTCAGTTATCTACATCAGGCGGAACATCTGATGCAAGATTTCTAAAAGATATTTCACCAATTTGTGAATTAGGTTTAAAAAATAAAACAGCTCATAAAGTTGATGAGTGCGTTGATCTTGATGAACTAGACATTTTATATAAAATATATTTATCAATAATTCAAAAATTGGATAGAAGCAATATTGCTTAATAAGTTATTTAACCTCTAATTTAGCTAATCTTTCTTCAATTTCTTTATAATTTTTAATATTTTCTATTAATTTATAAATATTTGATAGTTTTCGGTAAAACCTCCAAATTGATAAAATAATAAAAAGAAAACTAAAACAAAAGATTGCAGCGATTATTTTTGAATAAAAAATTATTTTTTCAGTTTCTTTTCTAAGATTAGCAACTACTAAAATTTCTCCTTCAATCTCTTTTAGACTTTTGGTTATCTTATCATCAATTTTACTTTCAAACTCTTTAGCTTTATTTTCAAGAGATTTTGCTTTTGTCTCATAAAGAGAAATTTTACTATCAATATTTTTTTCAAAACCATCTATTTTGGTTTTTAAATCATTTTCAAGTTTATTTAAAGATAAAATGTTTTTTGAATCTTTTGTAACTTTTTCTAATGCATCATCAATGTCAAAAGCGTAAAGATTAAGTAAATTAAAAAACAGAAAGAATATAAAATATTTAAAAAACATAATTAGAAATAAACAACTTAGATTTCATATCAATAGCTTTTACTAAAAACAATATTATTTGACTATATTAAGAAAAAAGTTTATTTATGTACGAAATTCTTATATCAAGAACGAGATATGGACTATAAAAAAATCATCATCAGAGCTTTAACAATTTGGAAAAATAAAGTTTCTTCATTTAATAAAGATAATAGATTTATTAGTCATAAAATAGAATATTTAGATAATATTATAACAAAATTAAATAATTATTTGATGTGTATTCAAGATCTTAAAACAACCCCTAATGTCTAAATAGATATATTTTTATTATCATGAATTTCCTGCATTTAGAAATATTATCAAGAAGCCTCAAATATTTATCTTCAGCTAAATCATATTCTAATAAAGATAGACAGAAACAAAATCACTTAAAAAGCATAGCTCTAAAAGTTGATTTCGCTACTGCAACAAAAAAAGATTTCCAGAATATTGGAAGTCTTCTTACTTTATCATCGCTCTTATATATGAGAGAATATAACCCTCAACTCGCTTTGGAACTTGCAAATGTTATAAGAGAAGATAAGAAACACAAAAAAGAATTACTACCACAAAAAATATTCAAAACTGAAGAATTCTATAATCAAAGAATAGAAATATTATCTTCAAATGAGGAAAATCTTGTTAAAGGTTATGAAAAGTCAAGAAATGATAATATTAATCAGTTACAAAAATTATTAAGAATCAAAAATGATAACTTTAAATCTTTAGTAAAATTTTCTGCAATTGCAGTTCCTTGTATTACAGTTTTTACATTTGTCGGAATGCCTTTAGTTATGAATGCTTTTATAATTATTTGTTCAGGATTATACGCTGTAGGTAAATTATATGAAACCTATGAAACATCATCAAGACATAAAGTCTTATTACATGAAAATGAATTTTTTGATAAACAAATTACACAACTTAGTCGGAACTTACAACATGACCCAAATGAAAACAATATAGAAGAAATTAAGACAAATTCTAAACAAGAAGAAATTCAAAAACCCAAAAATCAAAATGACAGAGGAATTTATTAATTTTGTTAGAGAGAATTAACTATATCTTTTATCTAATATTTATATTGCAGGTCTCGTTAGAAAAAACTCATCATAAACACTTGTTAAACTTTAAGATAAAGAAGATAAAATCTAAAAAACTAGCTTTGCTTTGAATATTTGCAACATTATTTAATAGTTAGATTATGTATCATATTTACTAGCTAATATACTAAATTTAGTGTAAAAAAATAAATTTTATTTGAGATATGGCTATTAAAGAAAGTAAAACAGTTATAAAAGAAGTAATAGAATATTGGAAACAAGAACTAGAGTCGAAAAAGAGTCCTTCAGAGAAATCTACTTTTATAACAAGAAAAACAGCACATTTAGAAAAATTAATTACGCAGTTAGATAGTGATCAGATCAAACCTAAAGATTTAAGAAAAATTGATAAACAAATTAATCGTTTGGTAATTTTATCCTTAAAAGTAAAAGAACCTGATTTAGCTAAAAAATTGTCACAAGTTTACGAAACCGAAGAAGCTTTTCATGATAAGGAATATAGCTACATTTATTTTGATAAAATGACGCTTTTATCTTATAATAAATCGCAACTAACTGATGAAGCTAACTTTGGAATTGAAGAAAATGCAAATAAAATATCAAAAGTATCAAATTATATTAATATTC
>JADHOX010000017.1 GCA_016778805.1 Rickettsiales bacterium | reverse complement strand
CCATCATTACTTTCATCACGAGTAAGACAAGCAATTGATGAAGCATAAGCTGAAGGAATAATCCCTAAAACATTTAAATGGCTCCGTGATAAACAATTTAATAAGTTTCTTTTTGCAGTTCGCGAAATTGTTACAATATTTAAATATGCCTTTAATCTGTGACCAAACATATGTGATGGATTTCCAATACCAACAATTCCATCTATATCATAATTAACAGGGATTGCCTGAATTACCTCTGTTTCATTATTGGAAAACCGATAATAAGCATCGCGTTTAATTTTTATTAGATCTTGCTCTTTAACTTCTCCATTTGAAATATCAAAATCAATCATGTGAATTTTAGAATCAAGCATATTCCCTGAAATATTCACAAAAACTTTATCAATTGATTTACCAGAATTTTTTTCAGTAACCGAAACGGCTCTAACAATTGCGCGTTCAAGCGCTACAACATCAGAAATTACAGAATTCCTCCCGATACCATGAGAAATTTGATTTCCATGCCCTATGACTTTTAGATCACCCACAGAAGATCTTGTAGCTAGAATGCAGCTGATTTTACTGCTACCTATGTCAAGTATTGCGATATCCTGAAACCTTGATTTTCCCACTAATTTAAACTCCTTGTTACCTTAATAATTTAACATTTTGTAGTTCTTTATTGAACTCAATAAACAATCGATCTTTTGTTCTTAAGTCAATAGATTTAATATCTGAATTCAAAATATTAAACTCTTGTTCAAAGCTTAAAAAATAATTCCAATTTTCTTGAACGCTATTTTCTGGGAGTTTTATCACTATTCCATTGGTTAGAGTTAAATCCCACCTTCTAAACCCCACTCTTTCAATATAAGTTATATTTTGATAGAAATCCGAATTTTTTTGCAAGATTTCTATAATATCTTGAGCATTTATTAATGCCCCCTCCCCAATTAGTTGCGGCACATTGAATTTATACTCACTCATATCATCCGAAGAAAGAATAACATCAGCATTCTCATCAATAATATTAAAACTTTGTTCAGTTTGGTAAAATGCTTTTGGATCATGTTCTAATATCTCAATTTGAAGGGAGTCAGCAAAATTACTCTCAACATTTACATTTTTGACCCAATCTAACTTAAGAAGTTCCTTTTCGATATTTGATAACCTCAAAAATAAAATATTAGTATTCTTTGTGTAATGCTCAATAATTGATAAAATAACATTTTCATCAACATTATAAAGTTCAGAAATATTAATATTTTTGGCTGTAAAGCCAGATTCTATCAATTTTGAATTGGTTATGTCATATATTTTAATCCGCACAGGCTCAAAAACATAAACCACCAAAACTAACAAAGAAATTATCACAAAAGATATGTTCGCAACTTTAATTTTCAGCATCTCGACCAATAATTTTTATTTCCCATTCTAAATTTACTCCCAACTCTTGATAAACTTTTTCTCGCACCTTTTCACCAAGCTCAATTAAATCTTTTGCCGTTGCAGATCCGTCATTTATCATAAAATTACAATGTTTCACGGAAATACTAGCACCACCAATTTTAAAGCCTCTCATGCCGACTTTATCAATTAACTCCCAAGCCTTATGGTTGTCTGGATTTTTAAAAGTACTACCACCTGTTCTAGATTTAATAGGCTGAGTATCAGCTCGTTTTGCTTGAATATGCTTTATATTTTCTGCAATAATTTCAGCATCACCTTTTTTTCCTCTTAATATTGCTTGAGTGAATATCAAATTTTTGATCTTAGTATTAGCTTTTCTGTAACTAAAATTTAGTTCATCAGCCGTGAATACGTGTTTATTACCATGAAGATCATAAGCTGTAGCCTCTTGTAAGATATCTTTTACTTCAGAATCATAACAACCAGCATTCATCTTAATTGCACCGCCAATTGTACCAGGTATTCCTGATAAAAATTCAAAACCAGAAATGGCTGACATTTGAGCAAATTTAGCCACTGACAAATCTAAAGCCCCTGCCCCAACTTTAATTGTATCTTCATTTATTTTCTCAATTAATGCAAAGCCACGACCTAGTCGGAGTACTATTCCATCAAGACCACCATCTTTGATAATAATATTAGAGCCGACACCAAGCACAGTTAATGGAAAACCATCTGGTAAAACCTCCAAGAGAGCAATTAAGTCTGCTTCATTTTGAGCTTTGTAAAGATAATCTGCAACACCACCAACACGAAACCAATTAATATCGGCTAGCTTAACATTACGCCTAACACATTTTGAGTTTTCAAGTACTTCCTTTAAAGTCATTATCTCCCCTTTTTTTAAAGGATTAATTTTAGTTAATACAAATCAAACATTATATTTTTGATAATTCAGATGGCAATAAATTTGCATAATTAGTTATATCTCCGGCTCCAAGACATACAACTATATCACCTGGATTAGTGTTTAATTTTACTTTTTCAGCTAATTCATTAAAATTACTAATTACTGAACATTTATTTTCAGATTTTATGTTTAAATCTCGACAAATTGACTCTTTATCAATTCCAGATATTGGATTTTCTCCAGCAGCAAATATATCAGTTACTATTACTTTATCAGCATTAAGTAGCGATTTTATAAACCTATCATAATGATCACGCATACGGCTATAACGATGAGGCTGAAAAACCGCTAACGTCTTGTTCTTAGAAAGTTTTTTTATTGTTTTAAGTGTAACCTCAATTTCTGTTGGATGATGAGCATAATCATCATAAATCGAAATGTTATTAACTTCGCCAACTAAAGTCATTCGTCTCTTTATCCCGAAGAAACTCTTAAGGCTTTGTTTTATAGCAATTTCATCAATTTTTAATAATTTACTGACAATTATAGCTGCCAGAGTATTTAAAACATTAAAGTTACCTACTAAATTAACAGTTACTTGATTATCGTTAAATTGTACTTTTGATATATTTGAACAAATCGTAAAAGATGTAGTTTTACCCTCAACTTTGATATTTTCTGCATAAATATCAGCATTTTTATTTAGGCCATATGTAATTATGTTTTTTTTATCTGATTTGTGAATTAACTCACGACAAATCTTATCATCGTAACATATCACATTATAGCCAAGATCCGGAACTTTATTAATGTATTCTAAAAATGATTCTTTTAAATATTCTATCGATTTAAAATAATCCATATGCTCAGCTTCAATATTGGTCAGAACTGAAATGACTGAAGATAACTTATTAAAGCACCCATCTGACTCATCTGCTTCAGCAATAATCCAATCGCCACCGCCTGTTACAGCATTAGAATTATAATTATTCATAATACCACCAGATAAGATAGTAGGATCGAGTTTACTTGAGCAAGCAATATGACCGATCAATGATGTTGTTGTAGTTTTACCGTGTGATCCTGAAACAATAACGGATTTTTTTAATTCCAATATTGCAGAAAGAATATCTGTTCGTGATAAAATTGGGATATTATTTGCTTTTGCAGCAACAACTTCTGGATTAGAATCTGAAATAGCTGAACTTCTAATAAATAAGTCAATATTTGAAGATGTGATATTCTCAGCTTTTTGACCAATAATAATCTTAATGCCCGCTTTGGCTAGTCTAGATGTATTTGCGCTCTCTTTTAAATCCGAACCCATTACAGCGAGTCCATAAGCATTTAAAATATCCGCTATAGCACTTATTCCTATACCACCAATCCCACTTAAAAATATTACAGCCTTTTCACCTTTTTTTGTTAATAACGACCTTAGGTCTAATGAAGTCATTTTTCTAGCAATAAAATTGTGAATCCTCTAGGTAATCTGGTTTATATAACCAATGGTTTATTTACAGAATATCAATTAATTTGCAATTAAATATTAATTTGTCATAAATACATATTGTTATTGATATCATTAATTAATGAAAAACTTACCTAATATACTAACATTTTTAAGAATAATTATTGTTCCGGTTCTTATTTCTTCTTTTTTTATTGAAGGAGTTCTATCAAACTGGATCGCAGCTTCATTATTTGTTGTAGCTTCAGTTACTGATTTTTTCGATGGCTATCTTGCTAGAACATTAGGTGTTGAGTCTAATCTTGGAAAAGTTCTAGATCCAATTGCCGATAAGTTGCTTGTTGCCACAGCGATTGTTATGTTAGCACATTCTCGTTCAGATATTATCATTACTATATCAGGCATGATAATATTATTTAGAGAGATTTTTGTCTCTGGTTGGCGCGAATATCTTGCAGGAATAAATGTAAATATTCCGGTTTCAAACCTAGCTAAATGGAAAACTGGTATTCAAATGACAGCTTTAACTATTTTAATTTTGGGCAATAAAGCAACTGGAATAGTTTATACAGACCCATTTGGTAAAGTTTTATTGGTTATAGCTGCAATTCTTACCTTAATAACTGGTTTTACCTATTTAAAATCTAGCTCGAAACATTTAAATAATTAAGTTATTTTATTTTAACAACTGCTTGGGTAGGACCGTAAGCTATATATTCATAATCTATTTTATTAGCACTTACAAATTCTTGAAAAGCTTTATATTCATGATTTTGCCAATTTGGATAGTTAAAATACTCATCAAAGACAATAATTGTTCCAGAAACAATACTATTTGCTATGTTAGCAAAAATATCCTTTGTTGATTGGTAAATATCACAATCAATATGAATAAAAGCAAAAGGCTTAGTGTTGTTTTTCACAAAATCTGGCAATGTTTCATTAAAAAGCCCCTTCACTATTTTTACGTTTTTTGGCAATTTAGGGATATCCCCAAAATTTGTTAAACGCCCTTTTTTAATTCTTGTTCCAAACCAATTTTTCGGTAAACCTTCAAATGAATCAAACCCAAAGAAATCATGCTTTTTTAACAGCTGCTTTTGACACAGCATTTTAATAGACTTACCTTTTTTTACACCAAATTCAGCATTTAATCCTTTAATAGATATATTAGCAACAGCTATATTAAAGACCTCATTTTGATCTATACACACCATTGCTGACTGAAAATATTCAGAAATATAATCTATTGTTTCTAAATATGCTTTAGCTCTCATACCTATATATGGATGCATTATTTCTGAACGCATTGCAAACATATGTTTTTTGAGCACATCATAAAAACTATTTATGATATTACCTATATCTTCCTTACTCACGAAATTATAATTTATTTTTATGTTCTATCTTTTTGAACCTAAGATTTATCCGAATCAGAAGGCTTATTTAACCTTGTTTTTTTTTTAGATTTTTATTAATTTTATCTTCAAATTTAGCAATTTTTTTAGCTAATAACTCAGTCTTATTGTCTTTAATTCTCTTAGCGTTTGCTAGTATTTTTTCTGCTTCTGCAATATGAGCATTAGCCTTTTTCTCTAAATTATTAGCACGCTTATTTTCAGTATATGATTTAACTAAATGAATTTGCTTTGAAACAACAGATTTTTTAACAGTTTTTTTTCTACCAGGTTTGGATTTGTCATTAACATTTGCAAATTTACTCTTTATTTCTTCAGCTTGCTTTGCTAAAGTTTTTGCCTTTTGAATTCTCTCAGCAGCTTTTTGTTCATGCTTAGCTGTTGAGCTTTCAATCTTATTTTTCTTTGCTCTTACTTTTGTTTGTAATTTAGCCTTTTCCTTCTCCATCTTCGGGTTAAGTTTGGCATCAGCTTTTTCCATATTTTTTCTAGCTTTTGCCTCTATTTGCTCTCTTTTTTTAGCAGCCTTTTTCTCAGCATTTAGAGCATCTTTGTAAGCTTTTTTTTGCATTTTTGTTAATGATGAAATATCTATACCGTCTTGTTCTGCTATAAGGTCTAGATTTAAATCACTAGAAACTTTATTTGGGTTAGGACATGTGAGAGACAAAACGAAATATCCCAATAATGCTGAAAAACCCGATCCAAAAATAATACCCATTTTGGCACTTTGGATCATTTCTGGACTTCCTGGGTAAGCTAAGTTTCCGACAAATATACTCATTGTAAACCCAATACCTGTTAATAATGAGACACCATATATTTGTCCCCAATTACACTTATTTGGCATTTTGGCAATTTTGAGTGATACTGCTAATAGAATTGAAATTAATACACCAACTTGCTTACCAGCAAACAATCCTAGCATTATTCCTAAAGCTATCGAATCCTGCATTAACGTTGCTAATGATACACCTTTTAATGAGATCCCTGAATTTACGAAGGCAAACAAAGGTACAATAAAAAAACCAACAATATAATGAAGATCATGCATTAATGTATTCAAAGGAGAATTTTCGTTTTTGCCTTTGTTAAGAGGAATAAATAATCCTAAAATTACTCCTGCAATCGTAGCATGAATCCCAGAATTTATTACAAAGCACCAAAGTAAAAATCCCGCAGTTAGATAGGCTGATTTCTTTTGAACACCAGCTACATTCATCATGCCTAATGCAAAAATCACAGCTAATGAAGATAATAAAGCCAACAATGAAAGTGAATCATTATAAAAAATAGCAATAATCAATATTGCTATTAAATCATCTATAATAGCTAGAGCCATTAAGAAAACTTTTAAAGCAACAGGTACCCTTTTACCAAATAATGCTAAGACTCCAAGCGCAAAGGCTATATCTGTAGCAGTTGGAATTGCCCAACCATTTAACGCCAATGCTCCATGTAATGAATTGTTGTTATTAACGATCACAAAAATAAATGCTGGTACGACAACACCTGCTATAGCTGCAATTATAGGAAGAGTTCTTTGACTAGGAGTTGATAGATGCCCCTCAAGAATTTCTTTTTTAATTTCTAAACTTACTAGTAAAAAGAAAACGGCCATTAAGCCATCATTAACAAAATGTTCAACCGATGTTTTGAACAAATGATCTCCAATTTGTAATTTTAAATAACTATTGATAAAATCTGAGTAAGCAAAACTAAATCCACTATTTACCATAATAATCGCAGCAAAGGCTGCAATTAATAATAATATTCCTGATGTTGCTTCAAATTTAATAAATTTTTCTAAGCTAGAAATAAGTTTACTCATTTTTAAAAAAATAATTCGTTGATTGATTGTTTTTATATCAATCAAATTTAATTCTCAATTCCTAAAAAAACTTTTAGCGATATATCTACAAAACTTATTGTATGAGTTATTGCTCCAACTGATATGAAGTCAATTTTATACTCTTTTAATTGCTCTATTCTCTTAAGATTCATATTTCCAGAAACCTCAATCTTACAACGACCATCAATTAATTTTATAGAATCACTTATTTCTTTATTAGACATGTTATCTAGCATAATTCTATCTACATTTTCATTTAGAGATTCATTAATCTGTTGTTTATTTTCGCATTCAATTACAATTTTTCTTCCAGTATTTAATTTTTTTGCATTTCTAACCGCGGATTTGATTGATCCAGAAGCTTCAATATGATTATCCTTAATTAGAATTTGATCATATAACCCAAATCGATGATTTTCTCCTCCTCCAATTTTAACGGCATATTTTGATAACTCCCTGTATAAAGGAATTGTTTTTCTTGTATCCAAGATTTTTATGTCTGTTCCTTTTAAAATTTCCGTGTAAGTTTTTGTTTTTGTTGCTATTGCTGACATATATTGCATTAAGTTTAATGCAACACGTTCAACCGTTAATATAGATCTAGCATTTCCTATCCCCTCTAATATTATTGCACCTTTATTAATAAAGTCTCCATCCTTAGCATTATGTTTGATTTTTGTACTGGAATCAAATATATTCATTGCCTTTTCAAAAATTTTAACTCCACAAACCACAAAGTCTTCTTTTGCAACTAATTTAAAGCTGGCTATTTTTCCTTCTGGAATTGTTGAATTAGTTGTAATGTCACCATTGCCTATATCTTCTTTTAATGCTTGTAATATTATATTATCTTGATTCATGATTTATATATTGAGTTTTATATATTTAATTTTATTAACTGTTTGTTTTAATCGTTATTTATTTTAAAGAAATTTCAAATGAATTATCATGATTTGGCTGATATTTTTCCACATGTTTCACGTGAAACATTTCTTTTACTGAAATCATATTCTGATCTTCTTATAAAGACAAATGAAGAATTTAATTTAATTGGCAAATCTACAATTGATAATATTTGGACAAGACATATTGTTGACTCATTACAATTATTAAATTTTATTAAAAAATATGACATTGAGCTAATTGATGTTGGAACAGGTGCTGGTTTACCAGGGATTATATTGTCAATTGCCGGAATAAAGCATGTTCACCTGGTGGAATGTAAAGATAAAAAAGTCAAATTTTTAAAGAAAGCTGCCCAAATTAGCCCTAACAAAATAACTATTCACAATGATAGGATAGAAAACCTAGATCCAATAAAAAGCAATGTATTTGTCTGCAGAGCCTTTGCACCTCTCAACAAAATATTTAATTTATGCTATAAACAACTCGAAAATAGTCAAAAAATTATAATTCCCAAAGGCCAAAATTATAAAAAAGAAATAAATATTGCTAAAAAAGAGTGGAAATTTAATTATATTGAAAATAAAACAATAACTTCTGACGAAAGTTCAATTTTAATCATTGATAACCTAAAAAAATGCAAAAAATAGCTCTAGTTAATCAAAAAGGTGGAGTTGGGAAAACTACTACAGCGATTAATTTATCTGCTGCACTAGCTGCGGTTGGAAAAAAAACATTAATTATAGACTTAGATCCTCAAGGAAATGCTAGTACTGGGCTTGGTATTCCGTCAAATAATAGACAAGATACTATTTATCAATTAATTTTTGGATTAACCACCATTGATAAAGCAATAAAAAAAACATCAATCAAAAATTTAGATATTATTTGTTCAAACGTTGATCTTGCAGCTGCTGAATTAGAATTAAAGGACTTTGACAATAGAGAATTTTTACTTACCAAACTAATTGATGAAATTGGTTATTATGACTATGTAATAATTGACTGTCCCCCATCACTAGGCCTCTTAACTATTAATGCTTTAACAGCAGTAAACCATGTTGTTATTCCTATGCAATGTGAATTTTATTCATTAGAAGGCTTGGCGCATTTAATGAATACATTAAAATTAATTTCACTTAATTTTAATGCAAATCTAAAAATTCTCGGAATTGCTCTTACAATGTATGACGCTCGAAATAAATTATCAGCTGAAGTAAGAAAAGAAGTAAAAAAGTATCTTGGTGACAAATTATTTGATACTGTAATTCCAAGAAATGTAAGATTATCAGAAGCTCCTTCACATGGTACAGCAGCAATAGCTTATGATTATAGTTGTAAGGGCTCAATGGCCTATATAAGATTAGCAAAAGAAATAATTATTAGAGAGGTGCAATTATGCAAAAAAATTCCAGCTTAGGTAAAGGATTAGCTGAATTACTTGGTGAAAAAAATTTCAATTTTTTTGATGAGAATGAATCGAAAAACAAAATAATTAATGTTGAAATTACCAAGATTATACCATCTCCATACCAACCGAGAAAAATATTTGATAATTCGGCATTAATTGAATTATCTGAATCTATTAAAACAAAAGGTGTTCTTCAGCCTATACTTGTAAGAGAAGCTAATGGTAATTATGAAATAATTGCTGGAGAAAGGCGTTTTAGGGCTGCAAAGTTAGCTTTTTTAACTGAAATACCCGCTATAATATTATCAATATCAGATGAAGACGCTATGGAAATAGCGTTAATTGAGAATATTCAAAGGCAACAATTAACACCAATTGAAGAAGCAAATGCAATTGCAAAGCTCATAAATGATTTAAATTATACTCATGAAAATTTATCTCATAAAATTGGAAAAAGCAGAAGCCATATAACAAATATGTTGAGATTGTTAAATTTGCCTAAATCAATTCAGAATCTATTAAATGAAGATCAGATATCAATTGGTCATGCAAGAACACTGATAAACATAGAAAACCCTGAAATTTTTACTGACAAAATTATTAATGAAAACTTATCAGTAAGAGATACTGAAGCTCTTGTTAAAGCAAATAAAAACAATTCTATAACTGACAATGGCCTAAATAATTTTGATATCGAAAGGAAACAGTATTTAAACGAAATAAAAGACCAAATTCAATCTCAGATAAGTTTAAAAACAAAAGTTAAACATAATGGTAAAAAAGGTACAATTGAAATAACATTTAAAACAATTAACGAATTAGAAAGCTTTATTGAAAAAATAAATTGATGTTTCACGTGAAACATTACGAGTTTTTAAATTGTAAAAAACTATCAAGGATTATTTGCGCGGCAATTATATCATCAAATTTATCAGCTTCTTTACCAGTTAAACCCTCAGATTTTAAAAATTTCTGAGCTTGTGTAGTAGTAAACCTTTCATCCCAAAAGAAAAGATCAATATCGAAATTTTTTACAAGTAAATTGGCAAAGCTTTTTACTTGCTGATAAGTTTTAGATACACCGCGATCATTATTAAAAGGTAAACCAACCACAATAATATCAATATTTAACGATATTAATATATTTTTAATTTGGATAAGATCTGAATCATGATCAGCTCTTCTAAGAGAAACATGAGGGAAGGCAATAGTCTGATCATGATTAGAATAAGCAAAACCTAACTTCTTTAGACCAAAATCAATAGAGAGAACTTTTTTTTCCCTAAAACTGTTATTTTTAAATAAATTTACGCTTTTGATAATCATAAAATATCTTGTAACTATTCTTATATACTGTTAAAACAAGCATGACTTTTAATAAACTTTAAAGTTTTTACAATGAAAAATATAAATCGTGCTTTAATATCCGTATCAGATAAATCAAATTTAGAAGAATTAATCAATTATTTAGATAAATTATCAATTGAAATAATATCAACAGGCGGAACAGCAAAATTTATTAAAGATAAGATTGGCAAAGTAACTGAAATAGACGATTATACAGGTTATCCTGAGATATTAGGAGGTAGGGTAAAGACATTGAATCCAAAAGTTCACGGTGGAATATTAGCTAAAAGAAACGATAAAACACATCAAGAAGAAATGTCTGAAAACGAAATAACGCCAATAGATTTAGTAGTTGTTAATCTTTATCCATTCGAAAAGACAGTAGCCGTTGATCACACATTTGATGAAGCAATTGAAAAAATTGATGTAGGAGGTCCAACAATGATAAGAGCTGCAGCTAAAAACTTTAACGATGTTACTGTAATTACAGACCCATCTGATTATCAAAACCTAATAAAGGAATTAAAAACAAATAATAACCGAACATCATACGAATTTAGAAAAAGCGTTGCTGTAAAAGCTTTCAAGAGAACCCAAAATTATGATAATGCGATTTATAGCTGGTTTGAAAAGAGAGAAAATCTTTCAATTAGAGCCGAATTAGAGCAAGAATTAAGATATGGTGAAAACCCACATCAAAAAGCTGAGTTATACAAAACCGACGATAGCGGTATAGTTGGCGCAAAGCAATTACAGGGTAAAGAGTTAAGTTATAACAATTTAAATGATGGAGATGCAGCATATAAAATCGCTAAAGAGTTTCAAGAGCCATTTGTTTGTATAGTTAAACATGCAAACCCATGTGGAGCAGCAATTGGTGATGATATAGCAGATGCTTTTACCAAAGCTTTAAATTGTGACCCTATAAGTAGCTTTGGAGGAATTGTAGCTTTAAATAGAGATATTGATCAAGAGACAGCAGAGAAGTTGTCAAAAATTTTCTTTGAAGTAATTATTACAACAGGAATAACTGACGAGGGTCAAGCCATATTAGCCAAAAAGAAAAATCTAAGAATATTAATTATTGAAAATTTCTTCCAAGAATTAAATAGCAGAAAAATAAAATCAATATCAGGTGGTTTACTGGTTCAAGATGAAGACTTCAAAGACACAACAAAAGATGATTTAAAGTTTGTCTCAAATACAAAAGCAAGCAATGAGCAAGTTGCTGAATTGATATTTGCAAACAAAATAATCAAACATGTTAAATCAAATGCAATTATTTTTACTCATAATAAAGCCGCAATAGCAATAGGCGCTGGTCAAATGAGTAGGGTAGATGCAGCACAAATTGCTAGTGAAAAACTATCAAAATACAAAGAAGAAAACAAAATTAATAACCAAAAGCTTGTTATGGCATCTGATGCATTTTTTCCTTTTGCAGACGGCCTAGAAATTGGTATTAAAGCTGGAATTACAGCGGTTATACAACCTGGTGGCTCGGTAAGAGATGATGAAGTAATAGCTAAAGCAAATGAATATGATATTGCAATGGCAGTTACAGGATCAAGACACTTTAGCCATTAATGAAAGCAGCTCTAACATCAAAACAAATCTCACGCTAAATCTATAAACCTTGTTACTTAGAAGATCGATTTCTAAAAACATAAAATAGATGTCTGTAGCCAACTAAAATTATACTTAAAACTTAAGCCAAAAAATATATGGAAATTGCCAATAAAATATCAAGTAAAAACATGACATTCAAGAAAAGGTAAATATACGAAGAGAAACTTTTTAAGCATTCTCATGAAAACAAATAAAACTTTATTAATTGGTTTAGTTACAGCTCTATTAGCTATATCAACAGCATCCGCTGAGACGCTAGAAGAGAGAGTTGCAAAACTTGAAGCAAAACTAAGTACTAAAAAGCATAGCGATGTGAAAGTCTTCGGTAGGTTGCAGTTTGACTAAACATTTATAACCGCTGACAATACAAGTCTTAGCCTGAAAATAATTCCAAACTAAAAAGGGGAAGAATTAGAGCAAAAGGAAAAGTTGATGGTGGCTGGAAATATAAAGCAGAAATAGATTTTGCTGGCAATAATTCAAATGTTAAAGATGCATATATTGCTAAAAAAATATCTGATAATGAATATAATAAAATAGGTCAATTTAAGGAGCCTTTTTCACTTGAAGAGCTAACTAGTTCACTAAGTACAACATTTATGGAAAGAGCATCAATTAATGGTGTTGTTTCAGCAAGAAAGATTGGTATTGGCTATAACAAACGACTAAATAATTTAAACATCCAAACTGGTATTTTTGGCGATTCTGTTGGTACTCCAAGCTCTACTGATGATGAAACAAATTCAGCAACAATTAGAGTTAGCAAATTTAACAATAATGAAAATTCAACATTTCATATTGTTGCTTCTTATAGGCTATCTGAGCCAACTGGGGATTCTGTAACTTATAATTTCAAACCTGAAGCTTCTGTGGAAACCAGCTCCTCTGTAATTTCAGCAACCGTTAATAATGTAGAACAAGTAACGCAAACTGGCCTAGAGCTTGCATATGTAAAAAATCGTTTTTCTGTTCAAGGTGAATATATCACAACTGATCTAGAGATTGACAGTGCTAATGATCAAACAATTGATGGTTATTATGGGCAAATCTCATACTTTCTTACAAATGACAAAAGAAATTACAATGAGAAGAACTCTGCTTTTAGTAGTGTGAAACCAAACTCAAAAAAAGGCGCGGTTGAAGTTGCATATCGTTACTCTAAAACTGATGCATCAGATACAAACAATGGTATCGTTAGAAATAACACAGCTGCAATTAGCTGGTATGCTTCTGATAATGTTAGATTTATTGCCAATTATGTTTGGGTAAATGCAGACAGCAATACAACATATGCAAATAATGCTGAAATCCTTGGCGCAAGAGCACAAATTAGCTTCTAAAGCATTTTATGCATATTAAATTGATAAAATAGATAATATTTTTTCATGTAGTGATGTTTGATCTTGATTTGCATCAAGCATCACTACCCTTTTTGGATTTTCTTCAGCTATTTTCTTATAACCAGCTCTTACCATCTGATGAAATTCTTTCGGAAAGGATTCAAATCTATCTTCATTAGTATCTCTATTACTGTGCCTACTGGCAGCTATTTCGGTATCAATATCAAGAATTATTGTCAAATCAGGCTGAAAATCACCCAATATTAAATTGTTAAGAACATTAAAAGCCTCTTCTGATAATTTGCCGGCAAAACATTGATAAACAAAAGTAGAATCAACAAAGCGATCACAAATAACAATATTTCCAGCATCAATATTAGGTTTTATGAAATTAATATAATGTTCATTTCTAGCTGCATAGAATAACAAAAGCTCCGTTAAAGGAAGTAAATCATCATGCTTGCCTTTACATAAAATATCTCTTATATTCTCTGCAACGGGTGTGCCACCTGGCTCCCTAGTAAAAATAATATTGTTTGATGACTTATAAAAACTCTTTAAATATTCTATTTGGGTTGTTTTTCCAGAAGCGTCAACACCTTCAATTGTAATAAATTTGCCTTTAGGTTTAAACATGAATAAAAGTAATAAAAAATCTAATTTTTACGTTAATAGAGCAAAACAAATTGTTAATGCCGGTAAAATTATTGGTAGCTTTCTACCTAGCTCAAAGAAAGTTTATAATCAAAGTAAAAAAGAATTTAACACTTGGTTAAAAGAAGCGAGAGTAAAAATCAAAAACCCAGCAAAATCAAATGGAGAGCTAGGAGACGCTTTTTTCGAAGAAGGAAATATAAAAGATGCATTATTTAGATATAAAATGGCATTTTTTATGAATAAAGATGAATTATATGATTATAAAATTGGTAAATGCCAAATTTCTCTTTTAAAAAAACATAAAGCAGAAGAGAGAATAAAAAATTACTTAAAAAAAGAATCAAAATCAGAAGAGGCAAAATATTTTTTAAGCCTTGTTGCTAATAATGCCAAAAATGTTTCACCTACAATTGGCATAATTAAAGAAAATTTTAATATTTTTGCACCTTATTTTAACGAGCATTTTGTTCATAACATTAATTATAATGGCCATACTGAAATATTCGAAGCATTTAGAAAAAATTTAAAAGATAAAAGCAAATTCATCAATCTTCTAGATCTTGGCTGCAGCAATGGTATCTTAGCAGAATTGATCAAAGAAAATATGCAAGACGTTTCAATTACTGGCCTGGATATATCTAAGCCTATGATTAAAAATTGCCAAGAACTTGAATATGAAACAAAAAATAAGCAAGATGACGATTCTAATGAAATTATTCAAAATAAAGAAATTGAACCAAAAAGCAAAAAAACCTACGATATCTTAATAAATGAAGAATATAGCAAATATTTTGCCAAAAAAACTCAGAAATATCAGTATATCTTAGCAAGAGGGATTATTAATTACGAATCATCGTTAGATCAATTTTTCAAAACCTCACATAAAATACTAGATAAAAAGGGCAAATTATTTTTTTACATAACTGATAAATATACTAAGGCAATTGAGGAAGAAATTGAAAAGGAAAGATATTTCCCATATTATTTAAGACCTGAATTTCATACCAAAAAATCTGTTGAAGCAGCTATAAAGAAAGCTAAAATGAAACTTATCAAAACCACAAAATTCGATCTTGAACGAAATGTGAAAGCAACTTTATACGAAGTAGAGAACTAAAAAATGACCAACAAGAATTATGATGTGATTGTAATTGGAGGTGGACATGCTGGTTGCGAAGCTGCATCCGCATCGGCAAGAATTGGTGCTGAAACATTACTCATTTCAAAAAATATTGAAAATATTGGAATAATGTCATGTAACCCATCAATTGGAGGGGTAGCAAAAGGAATTATTGTAAGAGAAATAGATAGTCTTGGCGGGATAATGGCAAAAGCAATTGATGAATCCGGGACACATTTTAAAGTCTTAAATAAAAGTAAAGGACCTGCTGTTTATGGTCCTAGAGCAAGTGCAGATAGGGAATTATATAGAAAAGCTGTACAAAAATTACTTAAAAATCAGCCAAAATTAACTATTATCGATGCAGAAGTTACAGATATTTTAACAAATACACAAAAAGTTACAGGAATAGAAATAAATTCTAATGAAACTATATTAGCTAAATCAGTAGTTTTAACAACAGGTACATTTTTAAATGGACTAATTCATATTGGTGATAAAAAAATACCAGCAGGTAGAAAAGGCGAAAATCCTGCTAAAAAACTAGCACAAAGCTTGAATAATTTAGGCTTTGAAATGGGTCGTTTAAAAACAGGAACACCGCCAAGAATTGATGCAAAATCAATTAATTATGAAGGTCTGGAAATTCAACCTGCTGACACCCCACCCGTACCTTTTTCATTCTCAAATTCAGAAATAAAAGTTATACAAATTGATTGCCATATAACTCATACTAATAAAAAGACTCATCAAATAATAAACGACAATATTCAAAAAAGCGCAATGTATTCTGGTCAAATTGAATCAATAGGCCCAAGATATTGCCCTTCAATCGAAGACAAAATAGTTAAATTTGCTCAGAAAGACTCGCATCAGATTTTCTTAGAAAAAGAAGGGCTAAATGACGACACTGTTTATCCTAATGGGATTTCAACATCATTACCAGAATCAGTTCAAGAGGAACTTGTAAAAAGTATCAAAGGCTTAGAAAATGCCAAAATAACACAATATGGTTATGCAATTGAATATGACTATGTTAACCCTCAAGAGCTAAAAGCGACTCTTGAAACCAAAAAAATTAAAAGTTTATATTTAGCTGGGCAAATAAATGGTACAACCGGTTATGAAGAAGCAGCAGGGCAGGGTGTTGTTGCCGGTTTTAACGCAGCATTATCAAGCCAAAATAGTAAAGACGATTTCATATTAGCTCGTCATGAAAGCTATATTGGCGTTTTAATAGACGATTTAATTAATCTTGGCACTAAAGAACCATATCGAATGTTTACTTCAAGAGCTGAATATAGGTTACAATTAAGAAGCGATAATGCTGATATTAGACTTACACCTAAAGCTATTAAACTAAATGCTATAAGCCCTAAACAAACCCGAAATTTTAATATTAAGCTAAAAAGCTTAGAGAAAAGTTTAGAGCTATTAAAAAGCCTTAATTTGACACCAAATGAAGCAGGAAAATTTGATATCAAGATAACTAAAGACGGGAGAAGAAGAAGCGCTTATGAATTACTTAAATATACTAATATAACCAAACTAAAAACTATTTGGCCTGAACTTGATGTAATTCCATCAGATATTGAAGAGATAATTACGATTTCAAGCCGCTATAATGATTATATTGAACTACAAAATAAAGATATAAATATTCTAAAAAAAGATGAGGCTATTATAATTCCTAATGATTTTATCTACCAAAAAATTGGCGCATTATCAAATGAAGAAGTAGAAAAGCTTAATTTTATCAAGCCAGCAAATCTTGGACAAGCATCAAGGATTTCGGGTATCACACCAGCTGGAATTATGGCAATTTTAATAAAAATTAAAACCGACAAAAATAATATTAATCAAAAATAGGCTGTATAAAATCTCTAAAACCGGTACCGGCAAATTTATAACTATCTTTTTCCACACAATCTAAATATGAAACAATAATTTGCTGAATTGGCTTTAAATCAATATCATAATTCCCTGAATTTAGGTTTTGATCAAAACTAGCTAAATCATCCTTATATTTGAATAGTTTAGTGTAAAAAATTTCATCATTTAAATTATCACCGTAACTCTTTCTGTATCTGCATACTAAATCTACAAGCTTTTGCATATTATAAGCAAAAATTTCGTCCCAAAGCTTTTTATCTGAATCGCCAAGTCTTAAAAAGATTTGAATTTTTTGATTATTTAAAGAGTTAAGATCATGTTTAAAAGAATCCGTTATTTGCCAGCATTCAAATGCTAAAAATTGTGGCAAATGAGATATTTCTGCAAAAATTTGGTCATGCTGTTGACTTGAAAGATATTCTATATTCATGCCTAAAGCTTTAAAAAAGCTTGATACAATCTTTGATTTAGCGTTTTTCCGAGTGATAATAAGATTCTTTCCTTGGTATAAATTTTCTACTACAACACCAAATCCCGATTTCTCAGAGCCAGCAATTGGATGAGCAGGTATGTATGAATCTACAAATTTATATTTATCATCAAACAAGTTTTCGCAATACTCTTTTACTGAGCCAATATCGGTGATAATGGTATTTATACTTACATTTTGGTTTAACAAATTAATTATGCCTTCATAGCTTGCAAGATTAGAACATATTACAACCAAATCTGCATCTTGCACACATTCATAGGATTTGGTAGCAAGAATTTTTTGTTCTTTCAGAATGTTAATATATTGATCTTTTGAAACAATTACTGTTACACTTTTTGAAATATTTGCTTTTTTAACAGCCTGAACAAGTGATGAGCCCATCATTCCAGCGCCAATAATAACTAATTTATTTACAATCTGCCCCATGTGTTCAACAATAAAACAACTAATTAATTTAGCATATTCGCAGCTTCTAAAAAGTAAAATTGACTCAGCATTACTCGATATTCAAATATTACTTAGTAAGGCTATTGATAAAGACAGAAGTTTTGTTATTTGCAATCCCGAATTTATTGTAACAAAATCACAAGAGGAAGTTTTTAGGACACTAATTGACAGAAGATCAAAGCATGAGCCTGTTTCTCACATTATTGGTTACAGAGAATTTTATTCTAGAGATTTTATTGTGACGAAAGATGTTTTAGATCCAAGAGCAGACACTGAAACATTAATAGATATTGTTAAAGAAATTTACTCAAATAATCATATTTTTAACTTTTTAGATATAGGATGTGGGTCTGGAGCTATATCAGTAACAATTTTAGCAGAATTTACAAATTCAAAGGGTTTTTGTATAGATATTAGTGAAAAAGCACTAAATATAGCACAAAAAAACGCCAAAAAACACAAAGTTGACCAAAAAGCTACTTTTATCAAAAGCAACATTTTCGAAAAACTACCAAAAAACTCATTTTTTGATCTAATTATTAGCAATCCACCCTATATTCCTTCAAAAAATATAGAATTTTTAGAAAAACAGGTCTCAGAATATGACCCAAAAATAGCTCTTGATGGCGGTGATGACGGATTAGACTTTTACAGATTTATTAGCAAAAACGCCCAAAAATACTTAAAAACGGGTGGAAAATTACTTTTTGAGATAGGTTTTGACCAAAAAATACAAATTATTGATATTTTATCAAAGGATAGCTATAAAAATATAAAATCTTTTAAGGATTTAGGAAAAAATGATAGAGCAATTTTAGCAGAGATGTAATTGTCTAATTTACTTTCTTCTTACGCAATTTTATTACTTTAGTAAAAGTTAAGAAATCATGCATCGACCTTCTATCCCTTCCAAGTAATAAAGGGTCATACCAAATTACTGTAAATATAAAACAAAACATAGCTATTTTCGTTTGATTCATAAGAACAAAAAACAAAACAAAAAATATTATAATCCATGGTATTAGGCCAACAACATATCTAACGACATGCCTGGTAAAACTTAATGGATTTTCTGTTTTAAAATCTACAAGTTTAATATTTAATGCCATTTTACCCAAAGTCTGATTATACATTTTATGCATAGATAGGTAATAAATAGTTCCAATTGAAAAAATAAAAAGAACAACAAAAACAAAATCAACGAAAAAGCTATGTCTTATAAAATATAAATACATATCAACATATTCAAACTTACGTATTGGCTTTGAAATTGTATAAGAAAAATTCGATTTAAACTGATATATAAAATTTTGTAACGCTTCGTAAAACCAAACAATATTAAAAATTGACCAAAATATGTATCTTATTGTAAAAACAACAAAATTATCTATAAGATAAGCAAAGGATCTAGTAATAAAACTTGCAAGATTAGTTCCGTTAGGAAAAAGTGGCCTTTGGTTTATTGAAAATAAATTCATATGACTAAATTAGTAAATAAATATCTAAAAATTTTAAAATCTGATGGAGTAATTATAACATCAACTGATACTGTTCCAGCAATAATTTGCAATGCCTTATCAGAAAAGGCTGTAAAAAAAATCTACAAAATCAAAAAACGACATGAAAACAAACCTTTAGCAATATTATGCCCAAATAAAGAAATGGCTAAAAAGTTTCTTAAAATTGATAAAAATAACGAAATTATTTTAGATAATTTTGCACCCGGCGCCATAACCCTGATCTTACCTGCCATTGCAAACAATAATATGGCAAAATCAATTAATCTGCTAAACAAAACAATAGGACTAAGAATCCCTGATCATAATTTTTTACATGAAGTTATGTCCCAAGGAGACTTTCCATTAGCTGCAACAAGCGCAAATATCTCAAATGAATCAATTGATTTAGATAATATTAATTCTAACTTTGATTCAAAGGTACAGTTAATAAATCTAGGAAAAGATGCCCTAGTTAAACAAGCATCATCTATTTTTACAATAAGTAGCAAAACTGAGATTACAGAGCATAGAAAAGGGCCAATCTCAAAAAATGATATAAAAATTCTTTTAAATAATAATAAAAATGCGAATTAGCCCAAATGACAACATAATAGAATATAGCGTCAGTGAAATTTCGAGATCGATAAAATCTGTAATTGAATCAGGTTTTGGTTTAGTAAAAATAAGGGGAGAAATTTCAAATTTAAAATTCCATCAATCTGGCCATGTTTATTTTAACTTAAAAGATGAGAATTCGGTAATAAATGGAGTTTGTTTTAAAAACGTTGCTTCAACCTTAAAAGTTAGACCTGAAGAGGGGCTTGAAGTTGTAGCACTTGGAAAAGTAACTACATATAGTGGTAGATCAAATTATCAAATTATCGTTACCAGCCTTGAAGTTGGTGGTATTGGATCACTAATGGCCTTGTTTGAAAAACGCAAAAAAGAATTATTAAAAAAAGGCTATTTTGATATAAAACATAAAAAGCAAATTGCCAAATTCCCTGATAAAATTTATGTAATAACATCAGAGACAGGAGCGGTAATTAAAGATATTTTACATAGAATTGAGGCAAGATACCCTCTAACAGTTTGTCTAGCGCCAGTAAAAGTTCAAGGTCATGGCGCAGAAATAGAAATCTCAAATACTATTAAACTTATAAATGAAATTGCCGACAAAAAACTAAAAAATACAATAATTATAGCAAGAGGGGGAGGATCAATTGAGGATTTATGGTGTTTTAATGAAGAAATAATAGTAAAATCAGTTTTTGATTCAGAAATACCAATAATTTCTGCAATAGGACATGAAACTGATACAACATTAATAGACTATGTTGCAGATTTAAGAGCGCCAACTCCAACAGCAGCAGCAGAATTAGCAACTCCAGAAAAATCTCAATTACAAAAAATAATAAATGATAAGCAATCAAGAATCAATTCTTCACTTATGCAAATTATTAAAAACTATTTTTTAAAAATTTCATTTTTATCTGATAAAATTAGTCAAAATGAAAGAATTTTAAACGAAAAACTACAAAAAACTGACGATATTGTCGATTATTTACATTTATCAATTCGAAATAAACTAAAATTTTTAACCCTAAAATATGATTCAGTTACGTTCAAACTAAGAACACCAAAACAGATTATTCAATATTATTATGAAAAAATAGATAACTTGTGTAATTTTCTTAACCAAAAAGCTAAAAATATAACAAATAACAAAGCTAATAAACTAAATTATATTAGCATTAACAAATACAGCTATTACAACAAAATAAGTAACAATTTTAGAAAAGCTGATGAGCTTGATAAAAAATTAACAAAATCTCTCTTGACTAAGATTGATTTAGAGTCCAAAAACCTGTCATCTTTGTCAAAATTGATGGATAGTTTGAGCTATAAAAATGTTTTAAAAAGAGGGTTTTCTATCATAAGAGATGAAAACAACAAAATTTTAACAAATAAAGAAGAGCTTAAGATCAATAAAGATATAGAAATTGAGTTTTATGATGATAAAATAAAAATATACAACATTAATAATGAGTAATTTCTAAAAGTGAGTAATTCAAAATCAATGAAATTCCTAATAATAAATGCCGTTTTTTATGAAGACATCTCGGAAAAGATGCTTAACGGAGCAATTAGTGAATTAGAAGCCTTCGGTCATACTTTCAACAAACTATCAGTTCCAGGTGCTTTTGAAATACCTGCAGCAATTAGTTTTGCAGCAGATACAGAGAATTATGATGGTTATATTGCTTTAGGATGCATTATAAAAGGTGAAACCATTCATCATGAAGTTGTTGCTTATGAGAGTGCAAGAGGAATTAATGAATTAGCCACAAATTTAAACCTACCTATTGGTAATGGCATTATAACTGTAGAAAATTATGAACAAGCAATATTTAGAGCTGATATAAATAGAGGTAATCGCGGTGGTTTCGCAGCACAAGCTGCTATAAAAATGGCTATTATTCAGAAAAAATTTTCAAATTTACTAACAGAGGAAAAATGAGTTCTAATAGTGATATTGCAAATATATTAGATGATTACAATAAACAAAGAAGGTCTAGAATAGTAGCTTTTCAGTCTGTTTATAATCTTAATTTTTTAGACGAAGATGACCTGGTCATGCTTACTCTAGATAATACTTTAAGCTTATATTTAAACGGCCGCAAAAACCCTGAAAGATATATAAACAAAGATTTAGTCAGTAAAATTTATAAATATATTGTTGATAATTTATCATATATTGATGAAGAAATAATCAAACATTTAAAAAATGAAGAATCATTTGAATCTCTTTCACTTAATGTTAAATCAATATTACGCTCTGCTGTTGCCGAATTGATTGTTTTCGCAGAAGTAGATGCACCAATAATAATAAATGAGTATACCGAGATCTCTAAAGATTTTGAAAATATTGAAAAAAGCAAATTTATTAATGCAATTTTAGACAAAACCTCAAAATCTGTTCGTTTTTAAATAATTTTAATGGACGAATCTTTTATAATTAAAAATTATATTGATAAATTACTTGATGAACAAACATCAGATGACGATGTTGCGTTTTTAAATTTAAGCAATTCAAATTATATAATTACATCAGATACTTTAAACGAAGATATTCATTTTCTTGATAAAGACCCAGCAAAATCAATATCATATAGGTTGTTAAATGCTAGTTTGTCAGATATTTTTGCAAAAGGATCAACACCATTATATCTTATATTGAATTTATCTTTTAAAAAATCACTTGCAAAATCTTGGTATGAAGAGTTTTTTTCAGAAATTATAAGTCAAAAAACCAAATATAATTTTAAGGTAATTGGAGGAGATACTTGTTTAGGCAAAAATAATAGTTTTTCAGCTACAATCATTGCAAAATCATATAAAAACTATCCAAAAAGATCAAATATCACTGAAAATAATGATATTTTTGTTACTAACAACATTGGCTCTTCTTATTTAGGCTTACAAGAAAAGTTAGCTAATAAAAAAAATTATTACTATCAAAACTATCTGTTTCCAGTTTCAACCTTTAATTATGTTAATTTAATTAAAAAATATGCTGTTGCTTCAACAGATTTAT
>JADHOX010000016.1 GCA_016778805.1 Rickettsiales bacterium | reverse complement strand
TTAAATAGCTCAATACCTTTATTATCAGATATTATTTTCAAATCATTATAAGTCTTTTCAAACCCATCCATTGTTAACATAAATGGAATAACGCTTAATAATTCATATTGCTGTTTCAAAACATTTGGTTGTTTAGTAAATATTTCTTTAATGATTGGGGGAATAAATACAGAAAGATGATTCTCTCTAAAATAATCAGTAATGCTTTCTAGTTCCTGACTATTTATATCAATATTTTGTTCGGAAGTTAAATCACTAGCAAGAAGAATTTCTGAAGCAACAATCGAAATCTTTTGCATAAAATGAGCCAAACTAGCCTGATTTAATTCTTTTAGACCTAGTTTAATTTTATAATTATTTTGATCTTGATTATAACTCTTGCTTTTAAAACTTATTATTTCAGCATTATTATTTGATAACAAATCAACTTGAATAACTGTCGAATTACTAACTGCAAATATCTTTAATAACGAACTCATCATCATAAAACTTCTTGAGTCAACCGAAGTCAAACAATTATCATGATCGATATAATAAAAATCACTTTTAAAATGCTCAAATAAAGAATCAAAGATATTCCTTAAAAACAGATCTATCTCTTGGTTATAAGATGTATTAAAAGGATAAATCGAAGACTTCGATAACTGCTCATTAGACAACAATATTTCAACTTTTTTCATGATCTTACTTTCAAGAAAATCAACCTTTTCAACTTTGATAATATTATAAATCTCATTCATTTTACCAAATAATCTATCACCATCGATTGTTGAATTAAGACTTTGCAGCAAAAGAATTTCTTCTTCAAAATGTCTTTTGTAAATTTTAGGACTTTGTGGATTATTTAATTTTAATATTGCCCAAATATACGCTACTATATTTTCATCAGCATTTAATATTGAGAGATAATAAGCATTTACAATATCATAACCATGCAATGGAAAAAAATTTAGCTTATCTTTTTCATCATTTATCAAATCTTTTATTTCATGAACCCACCTTTGGCAAAGTAAGTTAACTCCTCCAGCAGAAATACTCTTTATCGATTTCATATCAGCATTTATAATTGCTAATAAAAAATTATTCTCCCTAGTCCTAAAAGAATTCAATCGTTCGATTGTTTCATCCTCAAGCTTTGTTAAATTGGTTAATTCACACTTAACATTAATTAGATCCAAAAAATATGATAATGATTTTGGTTGCTTTAAATAGACTTCTTCAAGAAATCGCCAATTATTCATCTCGATATTTATTTGTAATAAAATTGATGAGTAATATGTTTTTGGGCCATAATAAAAATCTGGTTGCACTAATTTACCCACTCTATCAAAACCTCCTATTTCTATTAAATAAGATGAAGCCTCTGAAATAAATCTTACGATTGAGTTAAAACGTTCAGTGGAATTAATATTTTGTTCCTCATATTTTGATTTATAATAGAAATTTTGTAGATGCTCTTGCATTTCATCTTGATCACAAAGCAAATCAAAAAAATAAGTGTGAAATGTATTAAGATTTTTAATATTATTTTTATTCAATTCAAATTCAATTGAGGATTTCTCAAAAAAATCTTTACTTACTTTAGAAAATAGAAAATCTATTGGCACAATATCACTTGATTTCTTTTGATGCCAAAACATATACCAATCATGATCTGAGCAATTTTGTCTTGATCTAGATAATATTTTTAAAAACTTTCGATAATCTCGATTATGCAGATTTTCATTCGATAATGCTATTAAAGCATTATATAAAGGTTTCATCTTATAAAATTCTATTGATTGATCCGACAAGGAATCGGAATCATCAAAAAAATTACTTTCACACTTAAAATCACCTTGATAATTGCTCTTGTAATAAATATTACGGCTCATTTTAAAAATAACAATTTAACTTTGTTTTAAAATAGCAACATACTTAATTAAAAACAAGAACTTAGAATCAGAACTAATTCTTAACTATTATTGATTTAAAAATCGCTATAGAATAACTTATTAAGATTTAACCAAAATTAATTTTTAATTGGGAATTTCAGACCTAAAGATTGAAATACAAATGGTTTGTCTAACCAGTCTTTTTTAACTTTCACATGCAAGAATAGATTTACTTTACTATCTAACATATCTTGAAGCTCATGTCTTACTTCTGTGCCAATTTGTTTTATCATCTTTGCACCTTTACCAATAATTATAGCTTTTTGTCCTTCTTTTAAGACATTTATAACTTGGTTTATGACAATTTTATTTTTTTCTTCAACCCAACTTTCAGTTTCAACAAATAAATGATAAGGAAGCTCATCATGAAGTGCTTCAAATAATTTCTCACGTGTAAGTTCAGCTGCCATAAATCTCAAAGGCATATCTGACATTTGATCTTCAGGGTAAAGAAACTCTGATACTGGAGCAGTCTCAACCAAATATTGCTGAAGCTCATCCACACCTTCGCCAGTATCAGCAGATATCATAAAAATTTCATCAAATAATTTGGTAGCATAAAATTTCTCAGCCAATTGAAGTAGTTTATTTTTATTCTTAAGAAGATCAATCTTATTAATTACTAAGGCAATCCTTTGCTTTGAAGATTTCAAAATCTCAATAACCTCTTCAGTTTTACTAAAATTATTTAGACTCGCATCAATCATAACAAGTGCAGTATCACCGCTTTCTAACTGACTTAACGCCTCGTTGTTAATAGCTTTCTCAAGATTATGCTTAGCATTAAAAATACCAGGAGTATCAATAAAAACCAATTGAGTTTTATCTATGACAGTTATGCCTTTAATGGCATTTCTAGTAGTTTGAACTTTACGACTGACAATCGATACTTTTGAGCCGGTTAAATGATTCACTAGAGTTGATTTACCAGCATTTGGTTCACCAATAATAGTAACTATTTGGCATTTCTTTGTTTGAGTTTTATTTGTCATTTTGTTCTAAAATTGCAATCATTTTTCGGGCTAATTCTTTTTCAGCTTCCTTTTTACTACTAGCCTCAGTTGTGATTGAATCATAACCTCTAACAGATAGTTGAACAGTAAAAATAGGTTTATGGTCTAAACCTGTTTGATTTATTATTTTGTAAGACGGTAATTCTATTCTCCGTTTTTGTATAATCTCTTGTAATTTAGACTTTGGATCAACAGGAATATTAGCTTCTACTTCTTTGAGATATTTGTCCCATAATTTTAATATAATATTACTAACGGTTCTTAAATCTGAGTCTAAATAAATTGCGCCAATAAGTGATTCTAAACAATCCTCTAAATTAGCAGGATTTTGATGCCCTCCCTCCTTTCTTTCACCAAAACTCACTTTAATAAATTGATCAATATTTTCATTAAAAGCAATTTCAGCCAATACTTCGCCACTTGCTAAATAAGCATGTTTCTTTGCTAATGTTCCTTCATACCTTTTACCAGATTTTAAAAACAAATGTTCTGAAATAACTAAAGCGATAACTTTATCACCAAGAAACTCCAATAGCTCATAATTATTTTTACCTAAACTTGAATGTGTTAAAGCTTGTTCAAACAAATCATCATTTTTAAATTGATATCCAAAAATACTAGTCATGGCTAATCAACATCTTTAAACATTCTGTCAAAACGCATTTTAAAGAAAAACTCATAAATACGTCCAAAAAAACTTTTAGGTAATTCAGATCTATCATATGATACAAAAACCATTTCAACTTTACCTACTAAGTTGCGATAAGGAACAAAACCAACATCATAAATAAATCTACTATCCTTAGAATTATCCCGATTATCACCTAAAAAGAAATAATGTTTTTCAGGCACAACATACTCGCGAGTATTATCTTGAGGCAAATTATATTCCTCTTCAAGAATATTATAGCTTTTCCCAGATGGTAAAGTTTCTAAATATTGATCAAAAACAATATCTTTATCTTTATGGTCTTTGGTAGCAAACTCTGACTTATCAGAACGTTTGATCAACTCACCATTAATGTAAAGCTTACTTTGTTTTACTTGAATTTTATCACCTGGCAAACCTATAAGTCGTTTCACATAGTTAATATTAGGATTAGTTGGCAACCTAAACACAACGACATCACCTCGCATAGGTTCACTCGCAAAAATTCGATCTTTAATAGGCATTATGCCAAATGGAAATGAATATTTACTGTATCCATATGAAAATTTAGAAACAAAAACAAAATCTCCAGTTAACAAATTCGATTTCATAGAACCTGATGGAATATGAAAAGGTTCAAAAAAGAAACTTCTAATGGTCACTGCAATCAATATGGCAATTGCTAAAAGCTTTAATTCATTAAATACTTTAGTCATTATCAATAATTAAAGATTTACCTGTCATTTCAGATGGCTTGTTTAAATTCATTATATCCAGAACTGTTGGAGCAATATCACATAACTTTCCATCGATTAATTTATAATCATTATTTGATAAAAGCATAAATGGCACCAAATTCATTGTATGCGCAGTGTGTTTTTGCTTTTGTTTTTCATCAAACATTTGCTCTATATTACCATGATCAGCAGTAATAATCATATGACCGTCATTAGCTAAAATCGAATTTGAGACCTTTGCTATTGAGTGATCAAGAAATTCTACAGCTTTTATAGCAGCTTCAAAATTTCCAGTATGACCAACCATGTCAGCATTTGCATAATTAACGACAATGAAATCATATTTTAGAGAATTAATAGCCTCAACTAGTTGATCAGTTACTTCGCCTGCTGACATTTCTGGTTTTAAATCAAATGTTGCAACATTAGGAGAAGGAATCAAGATCCTATCTTCACCTGGTTTTTCTTTTTCAACACCACCATTAAAGAAAAAAGTTACATGTGCATATTTTTCAGTCTCTGCAATATGTAATTGTTTTAATCCAGCATTTGCAATTACATCGCTGATAGTATTTTGTGGCATTTCAATAGGAAATAAACAAGGAAGAATTTTAGATAATTCTTCAGAATATTCAGCCATTGATAAGCTTGCAGCAAATTGAGGCATAACTTGTCTTTTAAAACCTTGAAAATTTTCAGAAAATAAAGCGTTCGAAATCTGTCTTGCTCTATCAGCGCGAAAATTTGCGAAACAAAAACTATCACCGGATTTTATACCATTATATGAACTTACAAAAGCCGGCTCAATAAATTCATCAGTTACATTTTGGGAATAATTATTTTCAATATAATCATCAAAATTATTGATAGAATTACCCTCAGCATTGACCATATTATTATAAGATTTAACAACACGATCCCAATTATTGTCTCTATCCATGGTAAAATATCTACCACTAACAGTAACAAGCTCAATTTTTGGATTATTATCAATTCTTCTATTGATATGTTTAATAAAATTCAATGCCGAAGTAGGAGCAGTATCTCTACCATCAAGGATTGAATGGATCTTAACATAAATATCATTATCAGCTAATATTTCAGCTAATTTAATAATATGCTCAATATCACCATGAACTCCTCCATCAGATGCAAGTCCCATAAGATGACAAACATTATTTGCATTTTTAGTTTTGTTAATAAATTCTATTAAAACAGACTTTTCAAGAACATCACCATTTTGCAAGGAATGATTAATTAAAGGCAGTAATTGAGTGACAATTCTGCCGGCACCAATATTTAAGTGACCGACTTCAGAATTACCCATTTGACCATTTGGTAGACCAACAGATGTTCCAGAGGCATCAACTTTAGACATCGGGAACTTAGCTTTTAGTCCATCCCAGACTGGCGTTTTTGCGTGATAAATTGCATTATGATCGGGGTGGTTATTAATTCCAAAACCATCCAGAATACATAGTAAAAAAGGTTTTCTAGTCATCTTTAATTAATAGGAATCAAATGTTGGTTTTAATCTCACCAGCATGAACATAATAAAGCTGTCTTATGATCTTTACAGCATAATCACCAATTCTCTCATAAGATTTAATGATATAAACTAAAGAAATTAATGTTGCAGGATTTTTGCAAAGTTCCTTTTCAGAATTCATGATTTGTTTAATAAGATTATCATAATACTCATCAACCTTATCATCATTATCAAAAACTTTTTTTAATTTTGGAAAATTATAATCAACCAGATTTTTATTTATTTCTGTAACCATTGCAATGATTTCTGAATTCATTTTAATGATTTGTTTTTTTATATCAGTAGGAATAGAGATGTCTATTTTCGAGCAATTAGAAATTATATTTTTAGACCTATCTGCCATTTTTTCATATAATGAGCTAATTTTAATCGCTGCAACGACAAATCTTAAATCAATAGCTACTGGCTTTCTTAATGCTAAAATAGTAATAGCATGATCATCTATTTGGCGGTAAAGCTCATTAATTTTTTTGTCACGAATTTTAGCCTCTTCTTTTAAAATCTTACTGCCTTTACCAAGAGACTCTTGTGAAAATTCAATCATTGAAACAACCATATCACCAAGTGCACTTAAAGAATTAACTAAGTCACTTAAATCAGATTCAAAAGAATGAACGGTATGTTTTTTTTCTTCCATAATTACCAAAATAAAAAGTTTTCATAACTTCTCAATTCATAATAAAACACTAAACTTTGAAGGTTTCTATTTAATGCATTTTTATGAATTAGAATATTACATATATTTATACACTAGATTTTTTAAATGAGAAATATTATAATTTTTTTGTGTTTAACACTATGGCAATAAACGCATATTGTAATAGGCTTTGCGGACCCGGGGGCGGTGCCCGGCGTCTCCACCATTATTTAATTATGGGGACGAAATTAGTATCGACGTGAGTAGTAAAGAATTTGTTTTTGCTTGGGAATGACATCCTAAACTTTACGTTAAAATGTCTTAATAAATGCTAATGATAATTATGCATATGCATTAGCGTCAAATGATAATTTTGATGCTACTGCTGTAGCAGCTGCTGCTTAGTTTAAAGGCAATTGTCTTAAAGCCTAGCAAAAGCTGATGGGGTTTTGAGGGTTTCCTAGCAACAGAAAATCCTCGTTTTATGCTTTATGACTTCACATGCGAAGTTACTTTTTTTACTCCTTTAACCGCAGATGATATTTCTGCAACAGCCTTTACTTTGTCCTCATCTTCTGCCTTACCCAAAATAAATATATTACCATTATAAATGCTCACATTTACATCTTTAGCTTTAAGTTGCTTATCCCAAATTATTTGTGATTTTATGTTAGTTAATAAATATAAATCAAGAATATGTCTTTTTTTACGATCTTTAGCATCTACAGAAACCTCATTTATGACCTCCTGAACATTTTTAATCTCCCAAATTAACTTGATAGCGTCTTGAACATTATCTCTGTTTTTACTGTAACCAGTTAATAATACCCTACCCTCATAAACTGAAACAGTAATATTTGAAAATTTTTTATTATCATTATTCTTAAATAATGCCTTTGAAGCTTTTGTAAGTATTAAAGAATCCTGTACAGTTGATTCAACTGATTTGTCACGAGAGATTAAATAACCGGTACCAAATGTTGCAACAGCAACTGTTTCAACACATGATGATAAAATTAATAATGCTGTTATAATAAAAAATTTTCTAGTCATATGGTTATTTAAAAGAAGTCATGTAAAAGATAACACTCGATTTACTATTACAAGATCAGATTTTTAGCAATATCAAATTTAACATCTTAAATGCTTATACCCAAAAAATTAATAGCAATGGCAATTTCTGAAGCTCAAAAAGCCTTTGATAGCGATGAAGTTCCTGTAGGGTCGGTAATAAGTGATTTCGCCGGTAATATTATTGCCTCAGCACATAACAAAACTAAAAGTTTAAATGATCCAACTGCTCATGCAGAAATATTAGCGATAAGAGCAGCTTGTTTAAAATTAAAAACCAATAATTTATCACAACACATCATTTACTCGACTTTGGAGCCCTGTTGTATGTGCGCATCAGCAATTGTAAATGCAAAAATAAACAGATTATATTTTGGTTTGTATGATCCAAAATTTGGCGGCATAACAAATGCGAGTATATTAAATCAAAATAACGCATATAAAAAAATAGAAATTTATCCCGAAATGATAGATGAAAAGGCAAAAAATTTATTACAAACATTCTTTCAAAACAAGAGAATGAAAAAAAACTAGATAAAATTTTTTTCAGCAATTCCATATCAAATTAGATTAATGCTTGAGTTTATCTCGAAATCAGTCAAAATATAACTTTAAGCTGGAATATGTTAAGATATATATTAATCATTTTACTAACCTGTAATTTTAGTATTAATGCTGCTGATGATAAATCAAGCAATAATCTATTTCAGTTTTATCCATATAAAACAAAACTTAAAAATAGCGAAATAACGAAAATAATCGGCACCCCTTTGCCAAAACCAGATGTTGAAATAAATCGTGATTACAAAACTATAAAAGATCCCAAAAGCTCTAAAATATTATATAATAATGATAAAACCTTTTCATATTTAGCTAAAGATATCTTAACAATGTTGCCTTGTGCTCCAACTCCAGAAACAACTAAGAAAAAAAACATTAAAAGATTTGATAAAATCTCAAATAATAATCTAAGACGAGCAGTTGGCAGTCCAGATGTCGCTTCTGGTCACATTCTGTATGTGAAAGGCTATTTACGAGATGTTAATTGTCACCCTATTGCAAATACTCATGTTACTATATGGCAAGCAAACTCTAAAGGGTTTTATAATGAAAAGGTTAAGGGAACTGATGATTATGACCCATATTTGCAAGAAGCTGGTTTTGCAATAACTGATAATGAAGGTCGTTTTGAATTTATCACGATAATGCCAGGAAGCATTGATAATCAAGCTCCTTTTATCAATTTCTATATCGATATTCCAAAAGAAATATCATTTGAAACCCAAATATTTTTTCCCGATCATCAACTTAATAATTCTGATATCAAATTAAAAACACTACCTATTCATGCTCGTGAATTGCTTATTTCTTCGATTGCACCCGTAAATGTTGAAGATCTTGATGAAGGCTTCTTTATGGTTGTTAACCTTGTCGCCAACGTTATAAATAGATACTAAATCATCACAAAGCATCTAAACCAAACGCAAGTAAAGTAATAAATAATTTGATTTCTTCAAATTAATTATTATAAGAGCAAAATGCCTAATAAAAGAAATTTTAGACAGGCCTTTTCGCTGCTTGAACTTTCCCTTGTTGTTATAATTATTTCTTTGTTAATTGCTGGTGCAACATCTGGATTAAGAATTGTCCGCAAAGCTCAAATTCAATCTTCTATCAAAGAAATGACAAACTATAAATTTATGATTCATGAATTTATGACGGCTTATCAAGCAATACCAGGAGATTTTGACTCAGCTCATAGCTTCTTTGACAATGGAAGTGATGATATTTGTGGCACTTCCTATGAATGTAACGGTGATGGTGATGGAATGATAGAGTTAGATTCAAAATCAAATAGTGAAGTTTTTAGAGGTTGGCAGCATTTATCCTTATCTGGTTTTGCTGATACAGAATTTGATGGCGAATGGAATGAAACCAACTCTGTAGCATCTGCGCCTCTAAATGATGCAAATATTAGTATAACTTATGACGCTATTCAAAATGACAATTTATTAAAATTGGGTTCATATCTTGATTATCAAGGTCATTATAGTAGCACTGGGCTTTTAACGACAAAAGAGGCATTCGAAATTGACAATAAATATGATGACGGCTTTCCATCAACAGGAAAAATTATCGCACATAATAATCAATTTTTAAATGGTGACACAATTCAAGAGGATAATGAATGTTTATCAGATGCAGATATATACCAAACCTATAATAATCAGAATAAAGCCTGTACAATAAGCTTTTTAATAAGCAAATAATTTTAATAACCAAAATATCTTGCTGTATTACCAGTAATTTTTTTAATTAACGCTAATTCTTTACTAGTAAAATCATGTTTAGTGGCTAATGGTTTTATACTATTAATAATCTCTTGCCCTTGAGTTTTTGTTGGTAACAAATCAGTAAAATCAAAAATTTTATCTAATGTTTTTCTTGGATTATTGCATAAATCTTCATATCTACATAGCATGAAATTATCCCTTGGTAATGATTCAGCGAGAGATATCACATATTTATACATCATATTCCAATATAAAGCCCATGCTGAGATATCATCTTTATTATTAAATTTTTGTTTTATTAGTTTCAAATCATCAGCATCAACATTTATAAGCTTTTTATTAATACCAAATTCATAATGACCAGACATTTCCATGAATTTGAGAGTTTTAGGATATTGATTATGAGTTTCAGAGAAAATCTTATCTTGTCTTAAAATTGACTTAATATGCATTACGGGGTTTCTAACCATAATTATAAATTTACTTGAATCATTAAGATCAAGTAAATATTCCAATCTGGTAATATTATAATTTGCCTTAGCTAAATATCTTTTTGCTGATCGTACAACCAATAACTTTTGTATATGCCTCTGATAAAAGGCATTGAATTTTTCATTAACTCTATTTTTTGAAAGTACACTAATCTCTGATTCATTATGTAAATTATTAAAAAAACTTTCCCAAATTATTTCTTCAAGTGCCTCAGGACTTTCTGGAGTAACTTTCATCCCGTCCTGATGAGATCTTTCTGAAGCTTTATTTTTAAAAGCAAACTTATCACATATAGAAAGTAATTTATTCCAAACATATGGTGTATAAATCATAGGGAAATCTCGATAGGTATGTGAAGTACAGCCCTTAATTTTAGCAAGATTTTCAAGCATCAAAGTTGTTCCTGATCTTGCTAAACCAGTGATATAAACAGGTTGGAATACAGTTTTATGATCAACCTTATTATTTACACATTTTGATTCAATATCCCCAATTGATAACCATAATTGTTTATTAGCAAAAATTTGTTTAGCTAAAAAATATGATAAATTTGAGAAGTTAATCGTCATTAATCGGACTACTTCTTAGTTTTTTTAGGTTTTTCATTCACTTCTGATTTACAGAAAACTTTTTTGATAAAATTCCTGCAATGGAACCAAATAAGAAATGCAAAAGATGCAACAATTGCAAAGATAAACGCAACAAATGCTGCAATAGCACCAGCACTTCCAAGAAGTGGAGCTAGATAAGCAGATGCCTGAAAACTAAAAAATATAGTAAAAATTACTAAAAAAAAGTGAATAATCTTCATAAGAATCAAAATAAAATAAAATAACTAAACAAGTTTTACGATATGTAAAATTAAAAATTTAAGTATTCTTTTGGATAAAGTCGAACACTCACAATTTTTCGCAAATAAGGCACTTTTAGAGATTCTCGATCAGGCACTAATCGCATTTCCCATATAACTTCATTATTTTCATCAACCTGCAATATTCTTGATTGTTCAGAAGAGCTTACAATACTAGTTCCATTATCAAGTTTTTCATAAAAACCTCGCCAATAACTATAATAATTAAAATATTCTGGATTGTAAAAAACTTGTTTTATTGCTTCATTATTTGGATTAAAGGACAAAACCCTCACAGCTGATATAACTTTAATTTTACCATTATCATCAATAAATTTGGAACTGCCATCATTATCATAAATATAGATTAATCCATCTAAATTTAATCGAGCGTAATGTTGATTTCGCCAAGGACCGGTTCGGGCCCAGATAACTTTATTAAGACTTGGCCTAATTACTGCTATAGTATCAATTCCACGCATTGAGATTAAGAGGTCACCAACTTCAAAAATTGAATGCTTAGCTAAATCTTTTGAGATATATTGAACTGAATTTGTATGTAAAATATCAATAATTTCAGTATCATCTTTAGTTTTAACCCTTTGAATATCAATTGAGTTATCTATTTCAAAACTGTTAAGGAAATATGCATAATTAGAATTTTCAAAAGCCTTTGTAACTGAAATACTATTTAATAATTTACCAGTTTCAATATCAACTTCGTCAATAATATCATTAGCAAAACCAATTTTACTATTATCATTAGTAAAATCTACATTTGGAAAGCTTCTAGAAAATTCAAATTTTAATGCATATACATTACCATTCTCGGCAACATTTAAATCATGATGATAAGAACCTGCAACTTGCCATTTTACATTGGAGTTCCTATCCATACGCATTAGGCTGTTACCCCTATAATTATTAAACTCACGAATATCATCAATTAGTAACACATCCCCATTTGGAAATAAATGAGCATCAACTACTGCATGTATCGTTTCAGATTCACTAAGCGCAATATCAAATTTCTCAGTAATTTGTGGGTTAATAATGTTTTTATTAACATCCCATCTGTGAATGATTTCTGCTTTATGATTTAATAGTAACAATGCTGGATTATCTACAAAATGTCTTGAAACTAATAATAACTTATCATGTTTTCTAACATCATCATCATCCCACACATTGAAACCTTTATTGGTATTTTTAGGGTAATCACCGTATAACACGTCAGTTCTATTAACTTCAATTGCTGAGAAAATCCCCCTAACAAACTCAGAATTATAGCTAAAAATACCCATTATGAATGAGAGAAAACAATAAATTAAAATAGCGATATATTTTAATAATTTATCTATTTTAAACATATACCGTTTATAATAAAATAATTTAAATTAGATCTTTGATTAACAATTTTATAATCTCGACATTGTCTGTAAGCTGATGTCCAATTTTTCAGGTTTTGACGCATCTCAAAACCTTGTCCTAATCTTCTTGGCTGCAAATAATTAAAACTATAACTTCCATCACTATTGCGATATAAATCAAAATGAGTTTTCTGTGCAAACTGATCATACATGCATCCATTTAGCAATAAGAAAGAAAATAAAACAGCTAATTTCTTTATCATTTTCTTAAACTAAATGCTGCTTTTGATCGTTTATAAACAACACATTTGGTTTCATCAATACCAATGGAATTACAGAAATCAAAGCTCTCATTAGAATTAGTAAATTCTCCAGTAGTTAATATATAATTTATATTTTCTTGTTTTTCTGTATCATAAATATCTATCTGATATGGTTTTGATAATCCTTTAGCTTTAAGCGCAAATTTATTTGATTCAACGCCATGATTCGCGATGAATTTTACTTCACATTCTAAAACATTAGCATATTTATCACAAAACTTTTCAACAGATCTATCAAACAGGTTTTCACTAGTAATTAATAACTCATAGCTAGCACCTCCAAGATATGTAACATATTCATTAATTGCTTTAGCTTTGTCTTTGTGATTAATATCGTTAATTTCAGTTTCAGTGCTTTCGACGATTTTTTTGATATGAAACTCTTTATTTTCAAGAGCTCCTTCCATTGCTAATTTAGTTTTAAAATTATAAGCATCAGATTTTGAAGCAAAATTACCAACAATTTTGATTTCTTTTTCAACATTACATTTAATATTTTGTATGTCTGAGCAATAATTTATAGCTTCACTTGCCTGATTTTTAAATACAGTTTTAAGCTTATAAACATAAGAATCAGTGTTTTCTATCATACGAATTTTCATTGCTAATGTCATAAAAATTTGCGGATAAGTTCTTTTGAAACCAATCATATAATTAACAATTTCACTTTTTAAATTTGATTCAGCAATTTCAACTTCAAATAATCCTTTATTATCATTATTAAAACCAAATAATAGCTCAGACTCTGGAAGATCATTTATTGAAACGCTTTGAGTTTTGTCTGTTTCTGTATCTCTATAAATCTTTAATGGTTGGAAACCGTAATTTGCATCGCTTGCTACTGTTATCGGATTAAACATTACAGCTTTAGCGCTTGGTCTTAATTTTGGCAAAATATCGAAAATAGCTATATTAACTGGTTTACTAATTGGCTTTACACTCATTATTGGCTCAGAAACTTTAACTATACCATCTTCATCTTGCATGATTTCTGTTTCTCCATCTAAAATATTTGAACTATCAGCTATAATTACTTCATCATCTTTTACTAAAGGTTCAATATTTGGCTGACTTTCTTGATCAATACCTAAAATATAATTTTGTACTTTATCGGAAACCTTTCCAAATATATCAATATCCAAATATTCGGCAAATAGAAAATCTTTTGTAATTTGGAAACCAAAATCAATTTGTTCCTTCATTTCTAAAACTTGATAAGAAGTATCAGCAATTTCAATTTTATAATTACCAATTTTCAAATTCTGAAAATAAAAATAACCATCTTTTTCAGTAATATATTCTTGTAATGTTTCTCCGGAAGAGCTTTTTAAAACTAATCTCGTACCTGATAATGGATTATTTTTAAGTGTTAAATAACCATCGGCTATACCATAATATACAAATTGGTAATCTATATAATCAACTTTACTTGGCATTATCTTAATATTAATTACTTCTTTTAATGGAGTTAAATCAACATAGTCAAATTTATTAAAATCAATTGTTACAGGATAAACTGCATATTGTGATAAATTACTAAAATAAGAAACACCTCCAAATGCATTTACTTTATTTGTTGTTCCCGCCCCTGTAAAACCGACGCCGGTTATTAATTCATCTTCTGAATCAAAATATTCATTATAATTTAAATCTATATAGCTTCTAATACCTAAAATCCCTTGTTTATTATTTTGCTGACCTAAAAAGGAATATTTTACTGGTGAATAAGGGTTATCGACTAATGAAAATTGTCCATCTGCACTAAAACTTAATCCAAATGCTAACTCATCATTAGTATCATAATAATCTAAAAATAAACCAGTTTTAAAAATACTATAAATTTTATACTCTAATTCATTATTATAGGTCCAATTATCATCATCATTTATTTTGGTTAAAAAGATTCTTAAATCATAATCTATTTTTCTACCGAAATCTTTATGATATTGAAAATTAAAATTATTTAATGTCGCATCAGGTCTAAAATTATATTTAGAAGATGTACTTAGCCACTGTTGAGTCAAGAAACACCTAACTCCTAGTTCAGTATTAGTTTCATCTTCATCATAATCGTTATTATTAAAAACCTCTATACAATTATCAAAATTATATCTAGATCTTGTATCAAATGCTGATTCAGCTTCACCATCATTATCAATTAGACTAAAATCTATATTATAATTAAATTTTTCATATTTTTTATAATAACTACCAGAAATTGCCTGGAAATATCCGTCTTCAGATTCTCTATATCTATATTGTAAATCATAGTTAACGCCTTGATCAACTTTATCTACAGCAGAACTTAATCTTAATTGACGAGCATCATTTTTGTTATCATTTGTAAATTCAATAAAATTTAACGATGCTCCTATCATATTAGCAAGATAAATTTTATCATCTTCTATATCATTATCATCTCGTCTTGTCTGGATATATATACTGTTATTTTTATTAATCTTCTTTCCAAAAGTTATAAAATAATTATTATATGATGACTCAACATCATTAACATCATCTTCGTCATTCTGATCACCTAGTAAGTATTCATTACTTTTCAAATATTGAATATCGTAATATACTCGATCGCTTTGTAAAATATTAGTTGATAAATTATATCGCCTTACTTCACGTTCAATTTCACCATTTTCACCATATTTAACGATTTCAATATAATTATTTCTGTAACCTAATTGAACATTCTCAAAATCATAACGGCCATCCGCGCCAACTTCTTGTACTGCTACAAAAAGATCATTAACATAAAGTTCAACTTGCCAACCAGGAAAACTAGTACCAGAAATTTTAGTATCTCCAAGGTCATTCACATCATAAAGCGATTTATTTGAAAATGAGAAACCAACACCTTGACCAGCATCATTACTTAAATCACCTAACTCATATTCACTAGCTTCTAAAAAACCTAATAACTTATCTTCTCTATCATCTTTGAAAACTTTAAATAGTTTTGAATCAATATTATCTTCTGCATCATAATTCATATATAATTCAGAATTCATATATAACAGGTTATTTCTAAAATATGCAGCTATATTACCAGAAAAATCTTTATCATTTGGAACTGAACTTTGTGCTTCACTGACATTTGAATTAATAATATCATAATCAATATCAGCATTAAAATTAACTGTTGGGGCAGAAAAAAACTGGTAATTAAAAACTATATCAGGCTCCAATTTTTCTTTTGTGAGTAATTTTTGAGTTTTTAACTTTTTATATTTAGCTTGTAATAAAAATCTTTGTTCAGCTGGAGTAACTTTATCAGTATAGAGCTGAACCAGTAAATCTTGATCTGAATATACATAACGCATCTCAAAAACACGCGCAAATTCATCAATTGTTATATATATTTCACCATCATAATATATAAATTTCTCTGGGGATATTACATAATCTTTTGTACCAATTGTAATTTGACGTTTATTACCATTAATAATAAACAGATTGTCCTTTTCATAAACCCAGCCATTGGCATTTGCTGAAAATAAATCATAAGAAATATCAAAGCCTAGTGATTGAGTAAGTCCAGATAGAGAAAAATAATGGTTATAAAGCGTATCATATGAGTCAATATACTCATCTATAGCAATGTTATTGATATTAACTTGAACAATTGCAAGGGTAAAATCATTAAATTCTTTGGTAATTTTTTCATTAGCAAAGACATTCAAGCTAATTATACTTAAAATTAAGATATATGAATATAACCTAAAAATTTTGTTTAAGATCATAGGTAGTTTCTTTAACTAGTTCATCAGAGCCTAAATCTCTTAATTCAAATTTTAGTTTTTTTACACTATCATTAAGTATAATACCGTATGACTTTACTTGTTTTGCCTTAAAATTGCTTACTTCAAAGGTTTTATTATATAAAATATTATCCTTATCATTTTCAGGGTAAATAACTAAACGATATTGACCTATTGAATTACCTGATTGATCATATTCAATGGAAATATCTGTATCAACATTAGGATTAATTTTCTCATCAGGCCTTTTAGTGACTGAAATGACACGAAAACTATTTAATTCAACATTTACATCACCGTGAATAATCATTAATGGTATATGAATAGCTGTAACAAAACCCATGCCAACTGCTGAAACTTTGTTATTATCGGGTTTTAATTGTTGAAGTTTCTCATGAACAACATCAATATATTCAATCGCGATATTAGCTCTGTAAACTCCATCTAATAAATCAACAGGCTTTCTTAATATCAAGCGGACAACTTGTTTTTCTCCGGGCTCCAACTTTACTCTTCTTGGAGTAATTCTAAGCGCCTTATCTAATTTTAGATTATACGGAAAATTTGTTAACTCGATTTTTTTAACATCAACCATATTGGATGAATCTATTGCATTTTTATCAGTTTTAGCCTTAAAAACTGGCTGAAGATATTTTAATGTAACTGTTGCAGTTTCATCCCCTCTATTTACTAATGTTAGCTTAGCCGAACGCATACGACCATGAAATATAAGTTCTGATTCTGAAAATGTCACATTCGCTTGCGCCATAAGTTCAAAAGATACCAAGAATACTGTTAAAATAGTTAAGAATATTTTACGCATAATAAAAATTTTAATCATATGTTATAGTTGGCTTTATTAAAACGGTATATACTTCATCAGGCAGCACAGTTACTGGAGCCACTCCTGATACATTAAGCAAATTACTTCCATTTACACAATTATTTGGAAATGTAACCTGTATATCAAAACTTTGAGTATTAGAAGAAACTGTAATTGCTTTGCCATTATCAGCATTTAGTAATGTATTAGTATTACCTGCTTTAATCCAACATTTAAAATTACTGTTACTAGGATCTTGCTCAATTAATATATCCTTATCAACATTAATTGTATCTCCTGCAACCATACCAGAAATAGTCATATCAAAATCATTGGTCAATATTCTTGTATCTGCAATTAAATTATTACAAAAAAAATAATATATGATTATAAATTTTGATATTTTATTTAAACTCATAAATAGTCCGTTATTGCTTCATTATTATATGATAAAACCAGATTTACTATAATTGAATCTGATGTGTCAGGAATTATGCTTGATGGAAATTGGCTACTAGTAACATTTATTATCTGAGTATTTCCTGAACTATTAGCTTCACAACTTTCAAAACTAACAGTTACTGTTACTGAATTTGAAAATAATAAAAAATCATTAGTGTTTTCTTGACCGGATACAAAACAAGAGAAAGTTTTATTATCTTCACCAGTTAAAATTACATCCTGACTTGCTGATATAACGTCTCCAGCAACTATATTACCAAATGTCATCACATCATCAGATAATGAGATTCCTGCTGCTACAGCAGCATTTAGATTTAAATTAACGTTAATATCATCTTCATATGCAGCATACGAAAAATAAGCAGACAGATAGAACAACAATATGATTTTGTTTAATAAATTCAACGTTAAATTGTAATATTTTCTTTTTTTATAATACAGATATAACTTATTTGGCAATGAATTTATTATTTATCTTTTTTTAACCGTAAAATAGATTTATTTTAACAAATTCTGATTTGACAAAATCTGTTAAAATAAATTATTTTTTAGTTATTATGAATATGAAGATACTACTGAACTAGTATCATATGCTGCAACCATTGTAACAACTAAAGAATAATTAGTTGCTGGAGTTGAGTTAGTTATGACCGAACTTGTAATATCAATTACTTGATTTGCTGAGATACTACAATCTTGAGCTAATGAAAATGTAATAGTTGAAATAACATTATTATTTGTATCAGTCATCGGAAGTGCTACTGGCGTAGATGAATCTATTGAATTACCATCAATAGAACAAACAATGCTCCTACTTGTATCACCCGTTATAGAGAATTGATTAGTAACATCTATTGAGTCACCATCAATTAAATTATCAAAAACCATCTGACCATCATTGATTACTAATTGTAAACCTGTTGCTGTGTTAAATTGAAGCTCTAAACTTGCTGATCCATCAAAAGATGCATTTGCGCAAAATGATCCTATTGCTAATATCATAGCTATAGAGGATGTTTTAAAAATATTCATGATTTTACCTTCTTTTATATTTATATTTTATGAATATGAAGTAACGACCGCCGTACTATCATATGATGCTGATAATGTTAATGTTCCAGTTGTATAAGTACTTCCAATTGTTAAATTACTAATTGCATTACTTTGGACCGAAAGCACCATATCGCCTGCTGTGCATGCACTTAGTTGCAATGAAATAACAGCATTACTTCCGATATTTACACTTACTGGACTTGCTACTAAATCTGTTGGATTAGTTATTATATTACCTTCAATGGTACAATTAATCACTCTTTCAGTAGTTCCATCTCCAAATGTACTACTACCAACAATTTGTAATGTTGTGGTTGCATCAATTACATCACCATCGACAAGATTTTCAAAAGTCATAGTGTTTGATGTTAGATCTGTAAAATTTAATGATAGCTGTTGTGCAACTGTAAAATTAACATCTAAACTAGATGTGCCATCATATGCAGTGCTCAAAGCTGGAAATGACAGCGACGCCATAATCGCAGCTAATGCTGAGGTTTTAAAAAATTTCATATTGTTACCTTCCTTTAAAAATAAAAAAATTATGAAAATTAATTCATAATTAAACAAATAACATTTTTTTAAAACTGTTGCAAGAATGTTTTTTAATTATGTCACTTTTTAGCAAAATACTAAAAAGTGACATATTATTAATTTTATGAAAAAGAAGTTATAGCAGTAGATGTATCATATGCTACCGCTAAAGTTATTACATTGGTTTTATAAATTGCATTATCAGCCAAAGTAGAAGCAAGCGTAGCCGAAGCACCTGCACCATCAGTACTATCAATTTCAACAACAATATTTGATGCATTAGTGCATTGAGATAATTTTACATTTAAATACCCACCATTAGCAGCATCTTCCTGATTGTATAAAATTACTTCTATACCAGTAGTTGCAGTTATACCAGTAGAATTTGTATTACCATTAACAGCCATCGCATGACTATTATTAGCTGTTGTTCCAGCAGCTTCAGTAAAAGTACATGTTATGGCCCTTGTTCCACTAACTGTTATACCAACTGTTGTCTGAGCATCAATAGTATCAGAAGCAACAATATCATCAAAAGTCATCTGTTCGTCAACAAAGTCAACTATAATAGCAGATCCAGTGTTTACCTGTACCTCTAAAGTATCTGATCCTGTAAACGAAGCATTTGCAGCAAATGACCCTAAAGCAAGAATACTTGCAAGAGCCGAAGTTTTTAATATATTCATTTTATACCTTCTAAAATTTAGTTTAGTAAAAAGTTAAAGTTAACTTATTTATTCATACTAACAAAACACAAGTCCACCTGCAAGAGTTTTGTTGCTTTTTTGCAACTTATTTGCAATTTTTGTAATTTTTTTTCACTTTTGCGCAAGCTAGAGTCAGGATGTTTGCTGGGTTTTATTACACAAGCCTCACCTTATGCTGTAAGAGTAATATCTAAGCGACTTATCTTTTATGTAATGAGATGAAGAGAAATCTTGAATCGCTGATCTGAGCTCAAGATCTTCATTAAATAAATTATATAGATACAAAACTAAGCCTACCTTTTGATCATTTGACAAATATTTACTTTCGATAATATTTTGCGTCAATTTGCGGGCAATATCTTGAGCTTGATCGAATTGATCAAATTTTAACATATAATCAATTGCGATTACCATTAAATTAACATTCATTAATGAACCATATTCATATAAATCTGAAATTATCAAAATTGTCTCATCAAATAAGCTTTGATCAAAACTTGCATCATATTCATAACTTTTAGCATGGGAGTATAACTTTAAAATGCTTATATAATTGTAAATAGAATATTTATTATTTAGAATAGGTGAGAATTTATAATCATCTAAACTGATAGCCAAGTTATAAAACTCATTAAAATCACTTAAAATGTTTAAAATATTAAATTTATTTACTTGAATGAAATAATTAGCATTTAACTCTTCATCGGCCTCTGTCTCATAATACAACTCCAGAGCCAAATTATAAACATAATCAGGATCAAGATGCTTCACTGAACCACTTGTAAGATTCAGATATATTTGAGCAATTAAACGAATATCTTGAATCTGCAGAAATTGTTGATTACCTAAAATATTTTTTACTATTTTATGATATATATTATTTCTTGAAGTTTCTTTACTTAAAAACTTCATAACATCAGCAAAAGAGTCTACATAACGTGTAAAAGGATAATAAAACTCATTACCTTCAAAAACTGACAATAATTCGTCCGCATATTGCAAAGACAAATCATACTCACCAATATCATAGTAATATCGCGATATAATAACATGATAATCATTAACAAAACCAGGATTTGAAAGCTGATCTTCATTAGAAGCAACTAATTTTTTTGCTATCTTTAAAAACATAGCACGATTTTCATATTCATTAGCAATTTTGGCGAGTTCTATTAATTGATTTGGATCATCCGTGCGCCTTAAAGATTTACAAATTAACTTTTCGGTTATTTTCTTTGTTGATTTTGAGGAATCAAGTAAATTTAAAGAATAAATTTTAAATATCACATCATACTCAGGAGCTACTTGCCGAATCCAATCCAAAAACTTTTCAGGATTCTGTAACAATAATGTCATTTTAGGATTATAATAATAATCTTCAATTAAACCTAATTTGAACATTAAATCATGAGATATGAGGAGATAAGACCTCATATCAATATAACTTTTATACATATTTTCAAATGTTAACTCTTTATTTTGATATTTTTCTGCAAAATTTTTAGCGAAAACATCTCTTGAATCATTGTTAAGTCGAACCATCTCATTTGTTGAATCAAAAACAAATTGATATAACTCATCGTAACTATATTGATAAGTTTTGATTATTTCTGGTTGCTCTTTTGCAGAATCTATTGAACTTAGAACAAAGAAAACAGGGAAAATAATAATTAAAAAAAATACTGATAATTTAAAACTGCAATTCATCTTGCTAACAAAAATTTATAAAACTTATTAGAAGTTCTGACCGAATTGACAAGTATAATTAGAAATTTCGTTATAAATTAACTATAAAAATACTTCAAAATGAAATTCAAAATAAAAATTTTAATAAGTTCTAATAATTAAAATTAAGTTGCAAAATTATAGATTAGAGATATTTTAAATAAGCCAAAATAATTTCATTTTTTGATGATGTCTGAAGAAAACAAACAAAATGAGACAGTAGAAGAAATTATCGATAATCAAGATAATAACAATGAATTACCTAGAGATAATTCCGTTGAAGAGAAATCGGAAACACAAAATGTCGATTTAGAACTAAGAGTGAAAGAGTTAGAAGATAAGCTTGTAAGATCAATTGCAGAAATTGAAAATACAAGAAATCGTTATTCTAAACAATTGCAAGACAATTCTAAATTTGCTTTAAGCGGTTTTGTAAAACAATTAGTTAATGTTTTCGAAAATTTTTTTCGAATAATAGACAATGCTCCAAAAGATGAAATAGAGAAAAATGAAGCATTTAATGCTTTTTTTGAGGGTGTAAACTTAACTCATAAAGACTTAATAAGCACTCTTGAATCTAATGGCATAAAGAGAATTTATCCTTTAAATGAGGCTTTCGATCATAATCTTCACCAAGTTATAAGTCATGTAGAATCAGAAAGTGATTCTGGAACTGTTATCGAAGTTATTCAAGCTGGTTACTCATTAAACGGACGAATTCTCAAAGAAGCTTTAGTTGTTGTAGCTAAATAGCTATATATAACCAAAGCAATTTAAGAATTTGTTTTGAGGTCACAATGGTTGATAAAATATACGTAGATGCAATTTTCGCTCAAGAAGTGAGAGTTGCTGTTTTAGATAAAAAAAGCTTAGTTAATCACTTTGATTATGAATCAAGCTCTAAGAAGTTACTTAAGGGTAATATTTATCTTGCAAGAATAACAAGAGTGGAGCCTTCTCTTCAAGCAGCTTTCGTAGAATATGAGGATGGTAAACATGGCTTTCTACCGTTTACCGAAATACATCCTGATTATTACCATATTCCAGCCGCAGATAAAATGAAGTTAAAGCAATTAATTTCTGAAGGAGAATCACAAGATTCTGATGCAGTTGGCAATAATCGCAAAAACAAGATTGTTAAGAAAAAAAATAACGATAATAGCTCAGATGATGAGCATAATATTGATGAAGATAAAATAAAATACGAACTTACTAAAAAATATCGGATTCAAGAAGTAATTAAGAAACAACAATTACTATTAGTTCAAGTTATTAAAGAAGAAAGAGGCAACAAAGGAGTTTCATTAACAACATATATTTCTCTTGCAGGTAGACATTGCGTCTTAATGCCTAATTCTACTGGAAGAAATGGCGGTATCTCAAGGAAAATAGATGATGCTAAAGAAAGAAGCAGACTTAAATCAATAATTGATAAATTAGACATTCCTAAGAATACTAAATTAATTTTAAGAACAGCAGTTATTGGTGCTAAGGAATCTCATAT
>JADHOX010000067.1 GCA_016778805.1 Rickettsiales bacterium | reverse complement strand
TAATACCACTTCTTTTTTCAACATCAGCTTTAAAATTATCAAGCCCTACCTTATCAATAGTATATTTTAATCTAGATAATTTTCGGTTTGATCTATTACCATTATCTCGTTGGAACGTAACTACAGCTTCTGCAATATCCAAAGCTTTATCAGGTGTTACAAAACCAATTTCAGAGGCAAGCCTTGGATATGTTTCACTATTACCATGGGTAGCACCCATACCACCACCTGCTAGGACATTAAAACCGATTAATTTACCAGACTCAATAATTGCAACTAAACCAAAATCATTAGCATAAATATCAATATCATTAAATGGCGGAACTGCTATTGCCATTTTAAACTTACGTGGCAAGAAAACTTCACCATAGATCGGCTCAACCTGTTCTTCATCCTCACTGATTTTTTCTGCATCAAGCCAAATTTCACGGTAAGCCTTGGTATGAGGTAAAAACTTTTCACTCAAATCATGAGTAAATTTAATAAGATCTTTATGCAAACTTTCAGAGTTATGCTCACTATTTTCAAAATTACTACCAGTTACGATATTTCTATTAACATCACCACATGCCGCGATTGAATCTAAATTAAATTTATCAAACGCTTGAAGAGTAGGTTTTAATTTTGACTTAATAACACCATGTAATTGGATAGTTTGTCTTGTCGTAATTTTAACAATTCCAGAAGCATTATCATCAGTTACTTTAAAAATACTTTGCATCTGTTCAGCCGAAACTCTACCAGCAGGAATTCTAAGCCTAAGCATAAATGAAAATGCTTTCTCTAATTTCTTTTGAGCTCTTCGTGTTCTTGCATCTCTATCATCTTGTTGATAACTACCATGAAATTTAATAAGCTGCGTGTCAGAATCCGAGATCGCACCAGTCAATTGATCATTAAGACCTTCAGCTATGGTACCTCTTAAATAGTTACTTTCGCGTTTTATTTTTTCAACTTCACTTAACTTTACTTTATCTGTCATAATTTCTGCCTTGTTAAATAATTCTAATATACATCCTTTAAGTAACGATTTTGTTCCTTAAGATTGTATAAATAATCTTTAGCACCATCCTCGTCTAAATTAGCATGAGTTTTGATGATATTTAATAATGTATTTTCAACATCTTTTGCCATATGCTCTTTATCACCACAAACATAGATCCGCGCACCATTATTTATCCAATCAAAAAGCTCATTTGCTTCTTCCTGCATTCTATCTTGTACATAGATTTTATGTTCCTGATCACGCGAAAATGCTAATGAGACTTTATTCAGTAATCCTTGTGCGACAAATTCTTGGATTTCGGTTTGATAAAGAAAATCAGTTTGAAAATGTTGAGCGCCAAAAAACAACCAATTTTTACCTTTACTACCATTAGCAGCTCGATCGGCAAGAAATGATCTAAAAGGTGCGACACCAGTTCCTGGACCAATTAAAATAATATCTTCATTAGCTTCATGAGCCGGCAATCTAAATTGATTATTTGGTTTAATCGTAAATTCTATTTCAGCACCTTCTGCAAGGCTAGCTAAATAACCAGAACATAAACCTGATTTAGTTTCACCATTTTCATCTTGGTAATAAGCAACTCTTACAGTTAAATGTACTTCACCATCATGATAATCAGCTGATGAGGCAATTGAATATAATCTTGGTGCAATTTTTTCAGCTTCATAACCAATTGATTTTACATATTGATCATCAGGTTTTAACGCAATTGATAAGCTGTCACCTGGTGCAAAAATAATTTCTTCATCCGAACTAATTTCTATGTGACGAATTTCAACATTTGAGCCATCATCACTTAAATTAATATTTGCTAGGATTTCACCTTGATAAACTTTATTTGCATCAACTTTACTAACTGCCGCGGGTTGAGCAATTGCAACAGCACTACCAAAAGCCTTTTCAGTAAAATCACCAATCCACGCCTCGATATGATCATTATAATCAAGGTCAAGATCAACTCTTGGAATGATATGTTTTGCCCCAAATTCAGATAAGCTTTTATCTAAATCTTTTCCAGATTGGCAAAATAATGGGTAAGAGCTATCACCAAGAGCAATAACCGCATAATTTAATTTCTTAATATCAGGTTTTTTAGCAAGTAAATCATCATAAAAGCCTTTCACAGCCTCAGGGAACTCGCCTTCTCCATGAGTGCTAACAATAAAAATAGCTTTGGTTTCTTTTGCAAGTTTTGCCGCTTTATAAATTTCTAAATCTTGAGTTTTAACAATAAAAGCTGATTGTAAACTTCCAGCAAGATCACTTGCTAATTGTTTAGAATTACCAGTTTCGGTACCATAAAAAATAGTAAGCTTTTCTTTTTTAGCTTCATCAATCACAACAGGAGCAATTGTACCATCAGATAATGCTGAAGTTAAATAACCACTCACCCATATCTGTTCATCACGTGAAAGACTTGCAATAATTTGTTTTAATTTATTAATATCCATAACCAATCTTACTTATTTTTTCTCACTAATTTTCCATCAACAAAATGTAACCCACACTCTTTTTGACCTTCAGTTTCCCACCACCATCTACCTGAACGCGGATCATTTAGGTCAGTTGGCACTCTCGAACAAGGCGCACAACCAATTGAAGTAAAACCTTTATCATAAAGTTTATTATATGGAATATTTTCTTGTTTAATAAAACCCCATATTTCTTGATCAGAAAGCTCTAAAATTGGATAGAATTTTACTATTTCATTAGCATTATCAATTTCAGAAATTTCTTTATCTTCTCGTGCTGCTGACTGCGAGGATCTAACGCCACTAATCCATATATCGTAACCTTTTAATGCACGCTTAAGTGGCTCAATTTTTCTAATAGCACAACATTCTAATCTATTTTCTTTGCTATCATAAAAACTATTAATGCCTTTATTTCCAACAAATTCTTTGAGAGCAACTTGATTTGGGTAATAAGGAACTATATTTATTCCATATTTGTCCTTTGTTTGCTGCCAAACCTTATAGGTCTCATCAAACATTCTGCCAGTATCTAAAGTGAAAATCGTAATATCTAATTTCTTACTTGCTATAATATGAGTAATGATTTGATCTTCAATGCTAAAGCTTGATGAAAATATTACCGAGCCTTTATATTCTTGACCAATCTCAGTAATTCTATTGCCCCAAGTCAAATCTTTCTTAGCGATAATGCTGTTTTTAATCTCAGTTAAGTTTACCATTATTTCCTAGCTTTTAATTGATCAAAATATTGCCCTTTAATTTTAGCCATTTCATGCCAAGAACATTCTTTATAATGGCCTACCGCCTTACCAATAATAATAATTGTAGGAGAGGCAAATTCTTGACTATGATATTTTTCTGTAAAATCTTCAAGCTTAGCGAGATATTCAGTTTGAAATGGTGTTGTTGCTTGCGAAACTGCAATAATTGGCGTGTCTTTAGCCTTACCATATTTGAGTAATTGCTTTATTATTTCTTCAATATGATGCGTTGACATATAAAAAACCAAACTATCAGAAGTTTTGGCAAGACCTTGCCAATATTCTTCATCCAAAAGATCTTTTTCATAATATGTTAAATATCTGACTGACCTAACACCATCTCTTGTTGTAAGAGGAATACCAAGATATGCAGCAGTTCCGCTTGCTGCAGTAATTCCAGGCACAATTTGATAAGGTATATTAATCTCTCTTGCAGCTTGAATCTCATCAGTAAGATTGGCAAAAATAGCAGTATCACCACCTTTCAGACGAACTATGATTCTACCCAAACGGCCATGCTCTTTAATAAGTTCGTTAATTTCATTCTGTTTATATCTATGTAGGTTTTTAGTCTTGCCAACATTTATCTTGATAACTTCTTTACGAGCTAAATGAAATAATTCAGGCGACGCTAAACGATCATATAAAATAACATCAGCTTTAGCGATCAATCTTGCCGCTTTTACTGTTATAAGTTCAGGATCACCAGGGCCTGCACCAATCAAATAGAGTGCAGATTTTTTCTTATTGTCATTTTGCTCTAACACTTTCTCAAGCATTTTACCAGCTTTCTCTTCATTCCCAGCATAAACTTCTTCAGCCACTTCACCTTCGATAATATCTTGCCAAAACAAACGCCTAACCTGAATTGAGGTGAGTTTTGATTTTACAATTTCACGATATTTACCGATAAATTTGGTAAGGTTGTCAATTCTTACAGGTAATAATCGTTCAATTTTTTGTTTAATTATACGAGTTAGAACAGGTGATACACCATTTGAAGAAATTGCAATATTAAGATTATGCCTTTTAACAATAGAACCGAAAATAAAATTACTAAATTTTTTGTTATCAACAATATTCAGTAAAAGATTATGCTCTTTGGCATAATTAAAAATTATGTGGTTTAACTCATCATTATCGGTTGCAGCAACTATAAGATCAAAACCTTCTAGATGAGAAAGCTGAAATTCAGCTTTGATAACATCATAATTTTTTGATTCAGAAATTGTATAAATTTCCTCATGGATCGATTTAGCAACAATAGTAACATCATAAGCAAACTCTGATATCAATCTAAGTTTAGCAACGGCAATAGGTCCACCACCGATCATTATTATCTTACTTTTATCAGTTGAAAGAAATACTGGTAGGTATTGATCTTTGGGTATATTTTTGTGTGTGTTTTTTGAAAGCTTTGTCATCTAAAGAGTGCCCTTAGGGCTAAAATTGTAAAAAAGAACAAGAATAAATTAATTAACAACAACATAAACAGCAACACGCAGATGACATTGCGCAAGAAACTTTTGCTGAAAATATGTTAGATGAAATAATATTCATTAATTACAATTAAAAAATGATATAATTTTAAAATTCAAGCCCTTAACTGTCAACTAAAAACTACAAAAATGGACTATAATTGTTGATTTAGGCTATTTTTTCTATTTCAAGAACACGACACATAGCATAAATTACCGAGGCAATTTTTACAACATGCTGAATTTGCTCACGTTTAAGACCTTCTTTCTTCAATGATTTCTCATGAGTATCAATTGAAACTCTACAACCATTTACCACAGCTATTGAAAGCGCATATAATTCAAACTCTCTTTTTGAAACAGATTGATTACTTACAACATTCATTCTTAGTCCAATTGGCAAACGTGAATATTCATCGTCAGTCACAAGCGATGTAAAACGATAATACATATTACTCATAGCCATTATTGAATTTGCTGATTTTA
>JADHOX010000066.1 GCA_016778805.1 Rickettsiales bacterium | reverse complement strand
AAATGCACGATACATAGTGGCGAGAGCCTTTGCGCCAATTTCAAAAATTTTAAACTTCACCAAGCAGATGGTTACTGATCAAACCCAATATATTTTATTGAAGGGGAGATCATACTTAGAAGAATTAAAATTAGTTAGTAATCACAGTTTTAGTTGGAAAGATTTTCCAAGCATTACATCTGATGAATCAAGGATTATAGTTTTACAGGCAAAATGATTATTACTATTGCAAATCAAAAAGGAGGGGTAGGCAAAACTACAACAGTAGTAAACTTAGCGACTGCATTAGCATCTATAGATAAAAAAGTATTAATAATTGATATGGACCCCCAATATAACTCTTCAATGTCATTTAATGCTTACAACGCAGAGTTATCAATATACAAGGTTTTTAGTAATTCTATTAATATTAATGATGCTATTCAAAAATCCCAGATCCCAAATCTACATGTTATTTCTGCTTGTGAAGATTTAGCAGCAGCAGAGTATGAACTAGCCGAAGATGATAATAGAAATTACTTACTCAAGAATTATATTTTAGATCTTAAGCAATCTTACGATTATATATTTATTGATACACCACCTACTCTTGGTTTGCTTACAATAAGCTCACTGACTGCAAGCAATGAGGTCTTAATTCCTGTTCAATGTGAATTTTTTGCACTGGAGGGTCTATCTAAATTAATTAAAACGATTGAAGCTGTTAAAAATAATTTAAATCCTGAATTAAAACTGAATGGCATTATTTTAACCATGTTCGATAAAAGAAATTCTTTGTCTGCTTTAATTGAAAAAGAAGCAAGAGAATATTTTGATACCAATGTATACAAATTTAATGTCCCAAGAAATGTAACATTATCAGAGGCTCCTAGTCATGGCCTGCCTGCAATAATTTATGATTTAAAATGCAGTGGTTCGCAGGCTTATATTGCACTAGCAAAAGAATTTTTAGAAAGGAGCAACATCAATGGCGCCCAATAAAAAACTAGGAAAGGGCCTTTCATCCCTGCTTGGAAATAAGTCCAATATAAGTTTAGATAAAAAAAGCGAGAACGGATTGCTTTTAATCCCTATTGAAAACATTTTCAGAGATGAAAACCAACCAAGAAAAGAGTTTGATAAAGAAAAAATAGAAGAATTAGCTCAGTCAATTCATAAAAATGGTTTAATACAACCACTTATCCTTACTAAAAAGGGTGATAATAATTTTATGTTAGTTGCTGGGGAACGAAGATGGAGAGCGGCACAAATAGCAAATCTAAAAATGATTCCTTCCTTGTTGCTGCCAGAGGACCTTGATAAAGATGAGATATCTTTGATTGAAAATATTCAAAGGGAGAACTTGAAAATTTCTGAGGAAGCTCAAGCATATCAAGGATTAATTGATAAAAACAAATATACTCACGAAGAATTAGCCAAAATAGTTGGAAAAAGCAGATCGCATATAACTAATTTGCTGCGTATTTTAAGTCTAGATCCTTATTTTTTTGATCTATTAAATAAAGGGGTTCTGTCAATGGGACATGCTAGAGCTTTGGTTGGAAAGAGGCCTGAGGATCTTGATGAAAAAGTACTTAATCAAATAAGTACGGGCAATATTACAGTTAGAGATATTGAAAAAAATAAATCTAATAAAACTTCATTTGAACCAAATCTAATTCAAGAAGAAATCCTACTAAGTCAAACTATTGGTTTGAAAAGTAAAATTACCTATAGTAAAAGCGGCAAAGGAAATATTAAGATTTTTTTTAACAATCTAGAACAATATAACTTCTTAATTAAAAAGTTAAAAAATTAAGTTTTTTATAGATTGCTTCCCTTTTAATTGTTTCAAAAAGTTTTTGAAGATTTTTGTTTTGTTGTTTTTCACTAAAAATATCTTTTCTTATATTTAAAATATAATTCTCATTAGACATAATTTTCACATCACTCTTATAGTTCTTGCTATTAATTAAATATTTATTTATCTCAGAGAATGCTAATGCGGGTGATTGTTTGCAAAAATTAAAAAGATCTTTATTTGATATTGTAAAAAAATCTTCAAGGACGTATTTTAAGTCTTCTTTGAACTTATAGCCATTTACAGAAGGGCAGTTGCCTGCGTATTTTTTCCAATTTCTATAATCTGTAATAATAATTTTTTTTTCATATGACAGCATTGCTTCTTCAATTTTTTTTGATTGCGTTGTTTTGCATAATTTAATTTTGACATCTTCAAATAAACTGTGAGATATGAGCTGAGAGTCAATATCTTGAAAAACCAATCTAATTGATTGTTCTTCAGATAAGTTTTTTAATACTCCAATATAAAATTCACCCAATTCCTCATTGACTTGATTAATTAATAAGTTTTTATCCTCAGATAAAAAAAAATTTTTCATAATTGTAAATTGATTATTCATTAAGGTCGCAATCTAATTTATTATTTGCTAGTTGAGATAATAACTTTTTAACGATGTATTCCGAATTTTGATATTTTATTTTATCAAGCGCTGCTTTATTGCTCAAAAATTTATTACTGTCCGCAAAAATATAAAACTGCGATATTTGAAATTTATTATCGTAAAGGATACAATTTTTTTGTTCATCAATTATTTTAAAATATATATTTGTAGTTATTTTTTCCCTATCAGATGTTTTGTCAATATTGATTATGTATAGACTTTGCTCGTGTGTAAATTGTGTTTCAATTTTATAAGGTGAATTTTTATCATATAAGTTAATTAGTTTCATATTTTGTATTAAAATATTACTTATATTAAGACCGTCTAATTCTCCTTCAATATAGCCAACTGAATATTGAATTTGACTTTGTTGTATATTTGGCGCGCAGGAAGAAATTAAAAAACTAAGAAATAATAACGTTAATAATTTTATTTTGAACATTGATTACTTTTTTTATTTCTTTTCCTTCAAGTTTAGATTTAATTTTATCTAATAAAAGAATTGATTTTAAAATTTCTTTTTCATTATAGTCTTTGGTAGTAGAAATTGTAGTCACAAATTTACCCATAATCTGTATTGGTAAATTAATCTGATTATCTTCGATTAAACTTAGATCAACATTAGGCCATTGATTTGTCGACAAATTTGCATCAAATAGTTTTTCATAAATTTTAGAACTTGTTTTCGGAATTATCGGGTAAATGCAGACCAATATTTTTTTACTTAATTCATGATTGAATAAATATATTTTGTTCTTCTCTAAGTGGTTAAATAAGGAGTAAATATTTGCAATACATTTATTTAAATAAAAACCTTTTATGTTTCTTTCAATTTCATGAACGAATTTTTCAATTAACGTATTGGATTTTTCTACTAGATTATCACTGGGATTTGAAAAGTATCTTTCTATTCTATTCACTAAGTTTTTAGAACTTTGAATACCCTCATCTGTCCATTCTAATTCTCTATCAGGTGGTGAATCAGAAATCATGAATATTCTTGTTGCATCAATACCATAGCTATCAATTATTTCATCAGGTTCTATAACATTTTTTTTTGACTTAGACATTTTTTCAGTTGGTCCTTCAATTATTTTTTCTCGGGTTTTTAAATGTATTAACTTTTCATTGTCTATTGCTACATCTTTAGGCATCACCCAATCACCATCTTGTTGTCTATATGTCTTGTGTGTAATCATGCCTTGGGTAAAAAGTTGTTTAAAAGGCTCATCAATTTTTAATTGATAGATATCACGAAGAGCTTTTGTAAAAAATCTTGAGTAGAGTAAATGTAAAATCGCGTGTTCGATGCCACCTATATATTTGTCTACAGGTAGATATCTGTTTATTTCTTCTGCCTTAAATGGTGTGGAACATTTGTTATTAACAAACCTCATAAAATACCAAGAGGAGTCAACAAAAGTATCAAGTGTATCGGTTTCCCTATACGCAATTTTATTTGTTTTAGAACAGGTTATTTTCCTCCAAGAATCATCAGATAATAGGGCGTTGCCCTTGCCCTCTAAGGTTACTTGATAGGGTAAGACGACAGGTAGTTCTTCTTTTTCAAGAACCCTGAATGAGCCGTCTTCATAATAAATAACAGGTATAGGGCATCCCCAATATCGTTGTCGAGATACACCCCAATCCCGTAATTTATAATTTGTTGTTTTTTGACCTATTTTGTTATTTTCTAAATATTGACATATCTTCTCAATAGCATCATTTTTACTTAGCCCATTTAAGAGAGGGGAATTAATAACTAGACCATCTCCGGCATAGGGCAACAAATTATCTTCACAATCAATGACTTTAATAATTGGCAATTCATATTTTTGAGCAAATTCAAAGTCTCGTTCATCATGAGCAGGACACCCAAAAATGGCCCCCTCTCCGTAATTATCAAGCACAAAGTTTGCTACAAAAATTGGCAATTTTTTATCTAAAATTGGGTGTAAGCAATCAACAGGAAGACGATAACCAACCTTTACTTTATCATGGTCTGTTTTACTGAAATTATCTTGTATTTTATTTATTTCTTCTGGGGCTAGATAATTTTGTAATAAAGAGTGATTTACAGATAAAGCAATGAAGGTTGCTCCATAAATTGTATCTGGTCTAGTGGTGAAAATTTTAATTTTTTCATTTTGATTGAAGATAGGAAAATTAATTTCAGCTCCGACTGATTTACCAATCCAATTTCTTTGCATTGTTTTCACTTTTTCAGGCCATAGTTCAAGCTTATCTAAACCTTCTAAAAGTTCTTCAGCATATTCAGTTATCTTAAAAAACCATTGTGATAGTTTTTTTTGTTCTACCACCGCGCCCGTACGCCAACCTTTACCATCAATTACCTGTTCATTAGCAAGCACTGTTTGATCGATAGGATCCCAATTTACTAATGCATCTTTTTTGTATGCCAAACCAGCTTTATATAAGTCTATGAAAAGTTCTTGTTGGTGGCGATAATAATCTTCATTACATGTAGCGATTTCCCGATCCCAATCTAAATCTAGATTTAACCTCTGCAATTGACTCTTCATACTTTTAATATTGGACAAAGTCCAATCACGTGGATGAGTGCCAAATTGAATAGCGGCGTTTTCTGCAGGAAGGCCAAACGCGTCCCAACCCATGGGGTGGATTACTTCTTCACCTTTTAACTTATGATAGCGGGCGGTGATATCGCCGATGACGTAATTACGCACATGACCCATATGAATATTTCCAGAAGGATAGGGAAACATTTCTAAAATATATTTCTTATTCAT
>JADHOX010000015.1 GCA_016778805.1 Rickettsiales bacterium | reverse complement strand
TAGGTTTTGATCTTGAAAAGTTAAATTATAATAAATTATATTTTACAGCTAATGGTAAGGTTAAGGCAGCCTCTGTTGTGCTTGATAGAATTATTGTCGGTGATATGGAGTTTCGAAATATTAGAGCTTCAGTTAATAATGCAGAAATGCAGGGGTCATTGCTTGGAATGAGCTTTTTAAGATTTTTTAAATCTTATAGTTTTGATGCAAATAAAGTAATATTGAAAAAATAGTTAATTATCCAAATAGCATGTAACATTTATTAGTTGCACTTCAATTTCAAATTCTTTTTTGTTTTTTAAAAGCTGTTTCTCGATTTTTTGTAAAAAGTTTTTGTCCAATAAGTGATCGCATCTTGAGGATAGAATATTTGTTTCAGCTATATCTTTGATATCATTGCATAATCTAGAAATATTTCTGTAACTGATTGAGATTTTATCTAAATCTGCGATTGGCTCTGCAAAACCAGATTTGCTCAAAATTGTAGCTGCAGATTTAATGTCAATATAGGGAAAGAATCTTGGCATAGATTTGACAGTATTTTCGTTTAGAAAAATATATCTCAAATCTTTAAGATTTTCTTCGCCAAAAAAACAAGCCATAAAAATTCCATTCTTATTCAAACATGCCCTAATTGATTGCAAATATTCTTTAAGGTTATTGATATGATGCAGATCTAAAAAGCTATAAATAAAATCAAATTTATATTCAGATTTGATAATTTCATCCTTAATAAGAGATGATTCACAATCTGGATATTGAGCTAGTAATTTCTTAGAACTATCACAAAGTAGAAATTTCTTTTTGGCTTTGCTTTGAAGAAAATAAACTAGTTCATCTGACATTGCGCCAACTAGCATAATGTCATTAAAGCTAGCGCCAAAGGTTTCAAACCTTTGCTGAATATTTTCATAAATATATTTTAGTAAAAAATGATTTTGGTTTGATTTTGTTAAACCTACATTATTACGTTTGTGGACTAAAGCTTTGATATCAAAAATTTTATTCATACCACAAAATTACTCAAAATAATTAATTGAGCTAAGCATGCATTTCTTAAAAAAATATTTTTGATAAATATAAAAACAATAAGGTAAGATAAATAGAGTAAGCCAATTAAATTTAATGAAAATGGTATTGAAATTAGAGTTAAAATACAGAGTTTAACAATAAGGAGATTTTCATCTTCAAACCTGTTTTTTGATGAAAATTGTAGATAATTGAAAGATTTTTTGGCCTTGCCGAGGCAAGTATAGATAATATGCCAATTAACCATAACAAATATAATCACTGTTACGATTTTAAAGATTAAATCGGTGATTGAGAGCCCAAGATATATTTCTTTGATGGCAATAAAAGCTAAACATACTTTTAAAATCGAGTCGATATTTTGTTTAGAGTTAGCATAGATAACGCTCCATATCGTGATTGCTATAATAATTCCAGCGTTAACAATGAATAAATCAGAATAGTTATTAATAAGATAATTGATAATGAAATATACAAGTATCAGAATTTCTGTCATGAAATAGGCAAGGTGATACTCAATCTTTTCTTTACAGAATCGGCATTTACCACTGTAAAATATAAAAGATATTATAGAAAAATAATCACGAAAATATAATTCATGGTTACATTTCGGGCAGAATGGTTTTTTTGAAATCCATGGAATATTATTTGGGATTCTGTAAATAGCCATTGTTGCAAAACTGCCAAAACCAAGTCCAAAAACGATTAAAAGTGCAAAGGTAAAAATATCAAGCATAGTCATTATTTTATTTGAATATCTTCTTGCAAGCTAGTTGTAAAAGGATAATCAAGTGAATCAGTGAATTTTTTATATAAAGATTATGTCCATAAATGCAAAATTACAAGAGTTAGAAATTGTTTTAGATGAACCAGCTGCACCAGTTGCCAATTATGTAGGCTATAATATTGTCGGAGATATAATATATGTGTCTGGTCAAATCTGCCTTGAAAATGGTGAACTAAAATATCAGGGTAAAATAGGTTCGAACCATTCTGCTGAAATTGGTCAAAAAGCGGCTAGGCTTTGTGCAGTTAATGTCCTTAAACAAATCAAATCAGCCTGCAATGGTGATCTTAGCAAAGTTAAGAAAATAGCAATGCTACAAATTTTTGTAAATTCAACTGATGATTTTACTGATCAGGCAATAGTTGCTAATGGTGCATCAGATTTGATAGCCGAGGTTTTTGGTGAAAAAGGCAAGCATGCAAGAGCTGCAGTGTCATGTAATAGCCTACCATTAAATACATCAGTTGAAGTTTCTGCAACTGTACAAATTGAAAATTCTTAAAATATTCAATTAATCAAGTGATAAAAAACTTGAAACTTTTATGCTGCTCGTTTAAAAGCTGAGCAGAAATGGGATGTCGCCAAGTGGTAAGGCAGCGGTTTTTGGTACCGCCATTCGCAGGTTCGAATCCTGCCATCCCAGCCAATATTTTTGATTATGGAATCAGGTATCAAAGTAATTATATTTCAACCAAGAAAGTCAGCTATGACCCAAGGTTGCTCTTCATCTTTGAAATGGAAGATGAAATTTATCAATTTAAATTCAAAATATCATTACGATCTAATGCAATGGACTGGTAGTGAAGATATGAACCCTGAATTAAACTTAAGCTTTGATTCCAAAGATTCGGCCATTGCCTTTGCTCAAAAAAAACATTGGGAATATAAAGTTGATTCTGCGCATACAAAGAATATTATTCATAAATCTTACTCAGATAATTTTGTAAGTTAATTATGGCAAATTCAAAAAAATCTCGTTTAAAACTTTCCACCTTTTTATTTCTTGCTATAGTTTTTATAACGCTTTGGTTGATTTGGCATGCTAAATCATCTTTATTCTTCTATCCAAGCGAGAAAGTCAATATTAAGATTATAGATGATGGCTCACTAGATGGTTTTAATAACTCAAGAATTATTCAAGAGGATATCAAAGATGTTTTTCAATCTGAATTAAATTCTGATTTAAATAGTAATATTGTTAATTCTTCTAATGATTCCGTCGATCAAAAACAAATCATCGCAGATTTGAAAGCTGAATTATTAAATGAAATTAAAAAGCTTAATATTGATAGTAATAGTTCAAGTTTTAATGATCAAAGTACTATTATTGTTCTACAAGATTCAATTTCTAGCCTTAATGAAAGATTGGATCTTATTGAACAAAAGCTTAGTGAGTTTAACGATGTAGTTGTGAACATCCCAAATTATCAACAATTGATTATGGCTGTTGTTAATTTAGAAACGGCTATTAAGAAAGGTCACGAATATTCACAGCTTATTCTTAAGATTAAGAATCTAAGTGAGGATATATATATTATTTCAAGGATTAACAAGTTATCTGAGACTTCATTTTTAGAAGTTTATGGCGAAGACAATATTATGAAACTTTTTAAAGATTCTATGGTCGCGTTTGATAATAACTCATTAGTAACGCAAGAAAAAACAGGTTTTTATGAGTTTTTTGGGGATTTTATCGTAGTTAGAAGAACTGCTAATTATTCTGCTTCATCTGATGAATTGATTACAGAAGCAAATTTAATGCTGTCTGAAGGTCGTTTGCAAAAAGCATTGGAAAGCCTAAGATTATTAGATGAAAAAAATTATATTTTCTTTGAAAGTTTTGACAAAAATGCGAATAATTATCTAGAGGCTTTGAGATTGTGCAATGAAATTAAAAGCTATCTTAACCTTTAAAAAATGATCAATCTCGTATTACTTATCTTATTTCTAGCTGTTAGTTTAGTATTTATTTTTAGGAGTTTTCCTGAAGATCAGTTTTTAATGATAATAGAGCTTACTAACTATCAAATTGAACTAAAATCTAGCTTTGTTTTTGTTATGGGGCTGTTGTTAATAGCATTTATAGCTTTTATAGTTTATTTGATAAGTGATTTTTATAATACTTATCAGCTAAGAGGTTTTAAATCAAAAATTAAAAATTACGAAAACTCACATTCATCACTTTCTGATTTTATTAAAAGCTTATATTTGCGGGATGTAGTTTCGGCCCAAAAAAATATTAAGAAATTAAAGAAGTTTCTTGATAAAGATTCATATCTCTTCAGGTTTTTATATTTACAAAATTTAATGATTCAAGGTGATGCGAAGAAATTAAAATCTGAGCTTTTAGCAATGAATAATAGTTATCCAAATGATGTTTTTATATTAAATAGTTTAGGTTTGGAATGTCATAAAAACGCTGACTATAAATCATCAATTAATTATCTTGAAAAATCTTTAACTCTTGATTCTAAATCAATCAACACATTTGATGTTTTATTATTAAATTACCAAATTGCTCAAGAATATGAAAAATTAGAACAATTAATAGCTCAAGGAATAAAGAAAAAAATCATTAATAAGAGTGATTTTATGAAAGAAAGGGCATTAAATTATCTTTCTTTAGCAAGAAGTTGTTATACAAAAAACGATTTGAAAAATTATCATAAATATTCAGATCTTGCTTATAAAAGTATTAGTAATCATCAATATATTTTTAATAATATGATTAAATCACTTCTTATTCGTAAGAAAGAATCTAAAGCATTATCATTAATAATAAAAAATTGGGATAAGTTAGCACATCCTAAGTTACGTGAATATCTAGTATCTTTGCTTAAAAGAAAATCTAATAAATCAAAATCACAAATCACATATGATTTAATACTAAGAAATAGCTATAATATTGAGTCATTTATTATTTTTGCTTTGGTTAATAAAGAAAACTCTGATCTTCATGATAAAACTATCAAATATCTTGAAAGAGCATCAAATATTGCTAAAACCAAAGAGGTTTTGGAATTGATGTTAGAATTAAAATCAAAATATTATCCAGATACTGATGCTGAAATTATCAAGCTAAAAAAATCAATAACTGAGGTTGATACCGAATATAAATATGTCTGTGAAGAATGTAATGCTGTTCAAGAGCATTGGCAGTTAGTTTGTAATAATTGTGATAGTATTGATAGAATCAATATAAAACTTCAAAATATTAACAAATTATCATTGCTAGATTATTCAACAATTAATAAATAAATAGAAAATCATGAGAGAATTTTTAGATAACATTAAAAGTAAAGATCCTGCTGCTCGAAGTTATATACAAATTTTATTATTTTATCCAGGTGTTCATGCCTTATTTTTGCATAGAATTAGTCATTTTCTTTATAATCTGAAGGTTCCATTATTACCATATTTTATTGCTTATATTAGTAGGGCATTTACCTCAATTGAAATTCATCCTGCTGTAAAAATAGGTAAAAATCTATTTATCGATCATGGAGTGGGTTTAGTTATTGGAGAAACTGCTGTTATTGGTGATAATGTGACTTTATATCATGGTGTTACTTTAGGTGGCTATAATTATGAACCTGTAAAAAGACATCCAACACTTGGAAATAACGTATTAATTGGTGCTGGGGCAAAGATTCTTGGAAATATTAAAATTGGTGACAATGTTAAAGTTGGGGCTGGATCTGTAGTAATAAATGATTTGTCAGAAGAGAAAGTCGTTGTTGCTGAAACTGCTAAGGAGATTGAAAAATCTCGTAAGCACAATATTGAATATATTATATAATTATGAAGTTTTTTTATGTTACTTGTCGAGATAAAAACGAGGCTAAACAAATTGCTTTTGCGTTATTAGAACAAAAGCTAGTTTTTTGCGCCAACATAATTCCTTTTGTTGATTCTTATTTTTATGAAGGTGATAAGATTACCAGTTCTGAAGAATCAGTTTTAGTTTTAAAGACGGAAACACAAAACGCTAAGAAAGTTGAACAGGAAATAGTTAATTTGCATTCCTATGACGTACCAGCAATTGTCAATTTTGATTGTCATGCTAACTTTGAATTTGCATCTATTGTTGCAAAAGTTGTAGCTTAATTGCTTTGATTAATTAGTTCCTCTAATTCAAGCCATCTCATCTCATAATCTTCTAATACCTGTGTTTTATGACCTAGTTTTTCTAAAATCTGCGCTACTTTATCATGGTCTTGATCATAGAAATCAGGAGCATGTGTTAATAACTCTAATTCTTTTATTTCAGTTTCTAGTAGTTTGATTTTATTAGGTAGATTTTCATGCTCGAATTTATGTTTATATGAAACCTTGTTACTTGAGTTATTAGATTTATCTTGATGTTTCTTATTTTTTAAATTTGTTTCTTTAGTACTCTTTTCAATAGAGATATTCTCTAAATAATCTGAGTATCCACCGATATGTTCATCTATCTCACCATTTCCTTTAAAAGCTAAAATTTTATTTATTACTTGATCAAGAAAATCTCTATCGTGACTTACAACAATTAAGGTTCCTTTATAATTACATAAAACTGATTCGAGAATTTCTAAAGTTTCCATATCAAGGTCATTTGTCGGTTCATCCAGAATTAGTACACTACCAGGATTTGCAAGAGTCTTTGCCAACATTAATCTATTTTTCTGACCACCTGATAATGTTGAAACGCAGTCATTTGCTATTTTAGGATCGAACATAAAGTCCTTCAAATAACCACATACATGTCTGTTTTTACTACCAACTTGAATATAGTCAGATCCTGAAGGTGATAGAGTCTTTCTAATTGATTCAGTTGGATCTAAATCACGCCTCTTTTGATCAAAATAAGAAATTTTGACATTATCACCAAGTTTGATTTTTCCTGAATCAGGTTTGAGTTCACCAAGCAGCATTTTTAGAAATGAGGTTTTACCAGATCCGTTTTGGCCTAAAAGGCCAATTCTATCTCCGCGCATGATTCGGTAATTAAACTTATCAAGAAGGATATTAGTTTTAGCATCTCTTGTAAAAGCTTTACAAACATTAAACATTTCAACGATCATATTTGATGAATCTGTATTTTTTAATGGTTTGAGTTCGATTTTATTAATGGCTCTTCGGTAAGATCTTTTAGCTTCATCAAGTGATTTCCTTTCAGAACGAGCTTCGGCAACTCTTCTAACATTTCTTTTTCTTCTTGCTTTAACACCTCTATTTGCCCATTCTTCTTCAATAGCTAATGATCGTTCACGGTTTTCTAATTCTCGTCTTTCTTGATCTAAAAGTGTATCCTGCCATTCCTGAAAATGCTTAAAACCCTTTGGGCATATTCTAACAATGCCTCTATCAAGCCAAAAAACTTTATCTGTAATATTGCTTATGAACATTTTATCATGACTAATACAGAGTAATGTTCCACGATATCGTTTAAGATAGTTTTCTAACCATTCAATACCAGCTAAATCTAAATGATTAGTTGGTTCATCAAGTAAAAGTATATCGGGTTCTTCAACAAGTGATTGAGCGAGAGCTGCTCGCCTAAGTTGGCCTCCTGATAATTCGGTCATTAGTGCATTTGGATCAAGTAATAATGGTGATGTTACCATATCAATTAGATATTCATGTTCATCATTTTGTTTTTCTGATGGAAGTGCATCCCAAATGAATTTTTTTATTGTTTGATCAGGTTTTGGTATGATTTCTTGTCGTAAATGACTAATAGAAAGATTAGGGATTTGCCATTTTTCTCCGCTATCAAGTTCTATTTGGTTTGCAAGGATTTTCATTAAAGTGGTTTTTCCACTTCCGTTTTTTCCAATTAAACAAATTTTATTACCTTGATGTATATTGAAGGAAAGTTTTTCAAATATAACTTTACTTCCATATGCAATTGAAGCTTCTTGAACTGCTAATATAAGTGGTGCAGGCATAATAAAATCTTATTCTCTTTTTACATGGAGAATAAGATAGTATAATTTAGTAATTGGGCAAGTTAAGAATTAGACAATACCTTGGTCAATCATCGCATCAGCAACTTTTATAAAACCAGCAATATTTGCACCTTTAACATAATCTATGAATCCTTCAGAATCGGTCCCATGATCAACACAAGATTTATGGATTGAAGCCATGATATTTTTAAGCTTTGTATCAATTTCATCTCTAGTCCAATTATGTCTGAGTGAGTTTTGCGACATTTCTAATCCGGAAACTGCAACACCACCAGCATTTGAAGCCTTTCCTGGTGCATATAGAATTTTAGCATTTAGGAAAACTTCAACAGCTTCAGGTGTGGAAGGCATATTTGCTCCTTCTGAAATGCATATACAGCCATTTTTAATTAATTGTGAAGCATCTGAAAATTTCAGCTCATTTTCTGTTGCACATGGTAATGCAACGTCACATTTGATATTTTTCCATGGTGTTTCATTGGCAACAAACTGACAATTATATTTTTCAGCATATTCGGAAATTCTGCCTCTTCGAACATTTTTTAATTCCATTATAAATGCGAGTTTTTCGCTATCAATACCGTCAGCATCAAAAATATATCCGCTTGAATCTGAAAGAGTGACAACCTTGCCACCAAGCTCATTAACTTTCTCGCAAGCAAATTGAGCAACATTTCCAGATCCTGATATTACAACAGTTTTATTAGCAAATGAATCATCTCGAGTTGCTAACATATTTTGGGCAAAATAAACAGTTCCATATCCAGTGGCTTCTGGTCTAATTAATGAACCACCCCAGTTTGCTCCTTTTCCGGTAATAACGCCAGTAAATTCATTTCTAAGTCTTTTATATTGGCCAAATAAGAAGCCAATTTCTCTTGCCCCAACTCCAATATCTCCGGCTGGAACATCTGTATTAGGTCCAATATGTCTGTGTAATTCTGTCATAAATGACTGACAAAATTTCATAACTTCATTATCAGATTTACCTTTAGGGTCAAAGTCAGAACCACCTTTTCCACCTCCCATAGGTAATGTGGTTAAAGAGTTCTTAAAAACTTGTTCAAACGCTAAAAATTTTAAAACACTTAAATTTACAGTTGGATGAAAACGTAAGCCACCTTTATATGGTCCAATTGCTGAGTTCATTCCAATTCTTAAGCCTCTGTTAACATGGATTTCACCTTTATCATCAACCCATGGGACTCTAAACATGATAACTCTTTCTGGTTCAACAATACGATCTAATATTTTAGCTTGTTTGTATTTTTGGTTTTCTTCAATAAATGGAATTACAGCTTCTGCGACTTCTTGAACAGCTTGAAGAAACTCAGTTTCTCCAGGGTTCTTAAGAGTTACTTTGTGCATGAATTCTTTTATTTTTAACTCGTATTTATTTATATCTGTCATATTTGGCTCCACTTTATTTGGTGTGTTTGAGTTCATAGATATTCTGTAATTTGGTAATTAGTAATTTGTTAATCTATTAAAAATTAAAACATGCTATTTCTAACTATGGAATTTTTTTAGTCAAAAAAAGATTTACTGAATTTATAATTTATTTTTTTAGTAATTTGATTTGATCAGCAATCTTATTTACAGCATCTTGAATATTATCTTCATCCCATATCGCACTAATAAAACAAAAATAATCTGGCATAAAGCCATCAAAATAATTTATGTTATGACTATAAAGGCCACCTATTGCGCAAATTTTTACTTTAAGATTAGATTTGGCCCAATTAATTATTTCTTTTTGGGGTTTGTAAATTTGCTCTTTGCTTTTTGAAAGAAAAAAGGTTCCAAACGCAACATAACTTGCCTGATCTTTTTCTGCTATTTGTGCAAATTCTTTTGAGTCATAGCAGCTTCTTCCGATAATAAATTTATCACCATATTGTTTTCTAATTGATATTATGTCTCCATCAGATTGGCCAAGGTGAATGCCGTCGGGGTTTATTTCATTAATAAGGTCAGAGCGATCATTTATAATAAATTTAACATTGTAATCTTTACAAATTTGTTTTGCTATTTTCGCAGATTCAATCCAAACACTATCCTTAACATTTTTAAGTCTTAATTGAAAAATAGATATTTCATTTGTTGCAAAAGCACTTTCAAGATTTTTTGCAAAATGATCTAAATCATTAATCTGCGGTTTAGAGATTAAATAAATTTGTCTCAAAATAACTTCTTATGCTTTATAAATTTTTATTATTTCTTCAAGCATAGCTAATGCTTCCTGACGAGGTCTTTGAAAAGTATTTCTTCCAATTATTGATCCATTACCACCACCATCTCTGATTTGCGTAATTTCATCATATAATGAATTTAATGATTTACTTGTACCGCCAGAAAAAATAACGATTCTTTTACCATTAAAACAAGCTTTTTTTACATGAGCAATTCGATCAGACAAAGTTTCAATAGGAATATTTTGGTCAACATATACTTTTTTTGCTTCTTCTTGTGCTAAGAAGTTTGTAGGAGGTTTGACTTTAATTATATGAGCACCAAGCAATGCTGCCATGTGAGCTGCATAAGCAATTGTATCGATAGATGTTTCACCTTGTTTAGATAAATTGCCACCTCGTGCATAAGACCAAACTACAACTGCAAGTCCAGCAGCTTTAGCTTCTTCGGCCAACTCTCTAATTTCTTCCATCATGTCGAAAGCAGCATCAGAGCCTGGGTAAATGGTAAAACCAATAGCAGAGCATCCAAGTCTAATTGCATCATTAATAGAGCCTGTTAAAGCTTGGTGAGGAGCCTCTTTTTCACGAGCTAAAGAGTTTGATGAATTTACTTTTAAAATAAGAGGGATAGCCCCAGCATAGCTATCTGCAATTGCTTCAATCATTCCAAGTGGAGCAGCATATGCATTTAAACCAGCTTCTATTGCTAACTTTACATGGTATTCAGGATCATAAGCTTCTGGGTTTGGAGCAAAGCTTCTTGCTGGACCATGCTCAAAACCTTGATCAACAGGAAGTATAACTAATTTACCAGATCCACCTAATTTTCCTGTTGATAAAATTTGTGCCAAATTTCTTTTAGTACCAGGGTTGTCACTTTCGTAATGACTTAAGATTTCTTTTACTTTTTTTGTTATTTTCATTTTTGCCTCTGTAAAAGTTATAATTTGTAACGAGACCAGATATTCATCTCGTTGTAGATATCAATAATTTGATTCTTAATAATCTCGATTTGATAATTTGCACCAAGTTTTTTCTTAAAAAAACCTTTGGAACCTTCTATATTCTTATAGGTAATATTGTCTCCGTATCTTTGTTTTAATACTTCTTCATAAAAGCCTATATTATCAATTAATCCCAATGAAAGAGCTTCTTTACCTGACCAAAATTTGCCATTGAAAATTTCATCATCTTCAGCTTTTAATTTGTTTTTTCTTTTGGTCTTAACTCTTTCTATGAATGATTCATGTATATCTTTTTGCACATTTTTTATAAGTTCTACATCTTCAGTTTTTGTTGGTAAAAAAGGGTCTAAAATGGATTTGTTTTTGCCTTGAGTATGAACTCTTCTTTCAACCCCAAGCTTTTTAATTGCATTTTGAAAACCAAAGCCACTTGAGATAACGCCGATGCTTCCAATAATTGAGTTGTTCGTTGCAAAAATTTCATCACCAATTAATGCAAGCCAATAGCCTCCACTAGCAGCAACGTCTTCACAGAAGCTTAAAATTGGGATTTTTTTGTTTTTCTTATTTACTGCAACAGATTCAATTTTTTTTGAAATTAACTCTGATTGGACAGGCGAGCCACCTGGAGAATTTATTATTAAAACAATAGCTTCGAGATTTGAGATTTTTTTTATTTTTTCAACATGTTCAAGGTTTTCAAGTGTCAAGCCGCTTGAAAAGTTACTTACCTTGCCGATAACTCCGTTAAGTCTAACAAGGGCAATAACAGGTTTCCTTTTTGCTTTAAGCTTTTGTTTAAGTTTTTTTAGTATCTTCATATGTTCAGTAAATGCTTGGATTTTATATATTTAGATCTTTAACTTGCAAGGCCAAAGCAAAATAAACAATATTTATAAAATTATTAACTGATTTGTTACAAATGTTATTTATTACTTGAATTATTAAGGGTTTAAGTTAGAAGCTCCCGGTACGGTGCGCGGATGTGGCGGAATTGGTAGACGCGCTAGATTTAGGTTCTAGTGCCGCAAGGCGTGGGGGTTCAAGTCCCTTCATCCGCACCAAATTCAAATATTAACTATAGTTACCTGACAAAAATAATGCAATTCAATCAAGTTGAAAAAAAGGGATTAAAATTATCATATAAAATTCAAATCGAAAGTTTGGAAATCGAGGCAAAAAATGAAGAAAAATATGCTTCAATCCAGCCTCAAGTTAATATCGCCGGTTTTAGACCTGGTAAAGTTCCTATCGATTACATTGTTAAGAAATGGGGCGATAAAATTGAACAGGAGACAATTGATGATTTAGTTAATCAAGCTCTTCAAGATATGGTTAAACAAGATGAGTTAAAGCTTGTTGATAGGCCTGACGTTAAGTTGGATGAATATGTAAAAGGTGAAAATCTTGTTGCAAATGTTGTTTTTGAAGTTTTTCCAGATCTAGATGAAGATGTAATTGATTTATCAAAGGTAAAATTTACTACTTATGATGTTGAGCTTACTGATTCAGATGTACAAGATAAAAAAGATCAAATCATTAAGCGTGCATCTGAGACTAAAGAAGTTACTGATAAAGCTAGAAAGGCTGCAAAAGGAGATCTTGTAAATATTGATTATGTTGGCACAATTGATGGTGAAAAATTTGATGGTGGTTCTGCTGAAGGCTCTTCTCTTGAGTTAGGCGAAGGTAAGATGATACCTGGTTTTGAAGATAATATAATTGGAATGAAGGTAGAGGATTCAAAAAAGTTTAAAGTAAAATTTCCAAAAAAATATCATGTTGCTAAATTTCAAGGCGTTGAAGCTGAATTTGAAATTAAGTTAAATAAAATAGAAGAGTTCGTTGCGCCTGAGTTAAATGAAGATTTTTTCACAAAAATTGGATGTAAAGATGATAAGGAGTTTACCGATAAAACTAAGGAGGCATTGGAACAGGAAGTTAAAAAATCTAATTTTGAGCATTTTAAATTAGATGTTTTTAATCATATTGAAGAAAAGATTTCATTTGAATTACCAGAATCTCTTCTAGAAAAGGAAGAGCAGTCTTTAGTGGCTAATTACCTTCAAGAGCAAGGTTATAAGGATGAAGAGGAAGCTAAAGAAAAAGAAAAGAAGGAATTTGATAAGCAAAAGAAAAAATTATCTCAACTTGCTAATAGAAGAGTTAAGGTCGGTATTTTGCTTGCAGAATTAAGCAAAATAAAAGATATAACAGTTCCAGATAGTGAGGTTATTAAAAGCTTTAACGCTCAAATTGCTCAATATCCTGAAGAATATAAAAAGTCACTTTTTGCTTACTATCAAGAGAATCCTCAGGCTTTTGAACAGCTTAGAGGGCCTTTGCTTGAGGATAAAGTAGTTGAGTTCTTGAAAGATTCAGCGCAAATGAAGCCAAAGAAAGTATCTTTAGAGCAATTTGAAAAAATATCTCAATCAAGAGATTAATTTATTTACATTCAGTTTTTATAACCTAAGATTTCGTAAATAAACATTCAAAGGTAATTATGTCGGAAATATTAGACAAGTTTACGAGCAATCTGGTACCTGTTGTTATCGAACAAACTCCAAGAGGAGAAAGGTCTTTTGATATTTATTCTCGTTTACTAAAAGAGAGAATTGTTTTTGTTAATGGTCAGGTTGAAGATCACATGGCGACTTTAATTGTTGCACAGTTGCTTTTTTTAGAGTCTGAAGATCCTAAAAAACCTATTTACATGTATATAAACTCTCCTGGAGGTGTGGTAACTGCTGGTCTTTCAATTTATGATACTATGCAATATATAAAATGTGATGTTCATACTTTGTGTATGGGACAAGCTGCATCTATGGGATCTTTACTTCTAACTGCAGGAAAAAAAGGATGTAGATTTTCACTTCCTAATTCTAGGATTATGATCCATCAACCCTCTGGTGGTTTTAGAGGTCAAGCTACAGACATTGAATTACATGCTAGAGAAATTTTGCGTTTAAAAGATTCATTGAATAAACTTTATGTTAAGCATACTGGTAAAGCACTTACAGTAATACAGAGGTCAATGGAACGAGATAATTTTATGTCAGCTGCTGAAGCTAAAACATTTGGCTTAATAGATGATATAGTTACTAATAGAAAATAATAAGATATATGACAACAAAAGATAAAAAAGAGAGCGCTTTATTTTGTTCATTTTGTGGCAAAAGCCAATTTGAAGTTAAAAAATTGATTGCTGGTCCTAATGCATTTATATGTAATGAATGTGTTAGTCTTTGTCTTGATGTGATTAAGGATGAAGATAAAGAAAGTCTATTTTCTGATGAAACTGGAAAAATTGCTTATCCTGATGATATTAGAAAAGTTTTAGATGAGTATGTAATCGGACAAGATTATGCCAAGAAAGTTTTATCTGTTGCTGTTTATAATCATTATAAAAGACTTAGTAACACCAAATCATCTGGCGTTGAGTTAACTAAGTCAAATATCTTACTTATTGGTCCCACTGGTTGTGGAAAAACTTTATTGGCACAAACTTTAGCAAGAATTTTAAACGTTCCTTTTGCTATGGCTGATGCAACATCTTTGACTGAAGCTGGTTATGTTGGCGAAGATGTTGAGAACATTATTTTAAGATTATTACAATCTGCTGATTATAATGTTGAGAAAGCTCAGCGTGGTATTGTTTATATTGATGAAATCGATAAGATTGCTAGAAAAGGTAGTAACCCATCAATTACTAGAGATGTATCTGGTGAAGGAGTTCAACAGGCATTACTGAAGATTATTGAAGGCACAGTTGCAAGTGTTCCTCCTCAAGGTGGTAGGAAGCATCCGCAGCAGGAATATTTACAAATAGATACTAGTAATATTTTATTTATTTGTGCTGGTGCGTTTGAAGGTGTTGAAAAGATTGTGGCTACGAAAAATAGAGGTACTTCAATTGGTTTCTCTGCTGATGTTCGTGATATACAGGATGTAAGAATTAATGATGTGTTAAGAGACATTGAGCCTGAAGATATGGTTTCATATGGTTTAATACCTGAATTTGTTGGAAGACTTCCAGTTATAGCTCCTTTAGCAAATCTTGAAGTCAATGATTTAGTTAAAATTTTGACTGAACCAAAAAATGCTATTGTTAAGCAATATACTCAATTATTCAAAATGGAAAATGTTGAGCTTGATATAAAGAAAGAGTCACTTGTTGCTCTAGCTGAAAAAGCAATATCACGAAAAAGTGGTGCTAGAGGTTTAAGAGCAATCATTGAGTCTCTATTACTGGATGCTATGTATGAAGTTCCAGGAAAAGACAATATTAAGAAAGTTACAATTGGTTCTGATGTAATAACTAAAAACAGTAAACCTGCTTTTACGTTTCATAATACATCAATCAAAGCTTCAGAGACGAAAGCGAAAGATAAGCCAGCTAAAACTGTAAAAAAAGTTTCAACTAAAGGAAAAAAGAAAGTAAGTTAATATGGTAAAACAAGATAATATTGACATAAAGTCAGAAAGTTATTTTGCTCTTCCTTTAAGAGATGTGGTTGTTTTTCCTGATATGATTTTTCCATTATTTGTTGGGAGATCTAAATCGGTAGTAGCTCTTGAGAAGGCAATGGCAGAGGAAAAGGATCTTTTTCTTGTTACGCAAAAGTCACCATCAATTGATGATGTTAATGAGGGTGATCTTTATAGAATGGGTGCTCTTGCTCGAATTATTCAGCTGTTAAAACTGCCAGATGGGACATTAAAAGTATTAATAGAGACTAAGTCTCGTGCTAAGATGATTGGTTTTTCAGCTGATTCGGATGCTTTTATTGCAAATGTTGAAAAAGTTAAAGAGACAAATGCTAACAATAAAAATTGTGAAGCCTTAAGAAGGTCAATAGTATCTAAATTTAAAGATTACATTAAGCTTGAGGAAAGGATTCCAACTGATTTAGTGACAGCGATAATTGAGATAAAAGAATATGCTAAGCTTTCAGATCACATTATATCAAGTTTACCATTAAAAATTGAAGATAAACAAAAAGGTTTAGATGAGCTTAATATTTATAAACGCTTGGAATATGCATATAAGATTTTAGGTTCTGAGTATCAAATATTAGAAACTGAAAGTAAAATTCGCAATAGAATAAAGAGCCAAGTAGAAAACTCGCAAAGAGAATATTATCTTAATGAGCAATTAAAAGCTATAAAAAAAGAGCTTGGAGATTCTGCAGTTGAAGAAGATGATGAAATCAAAGTTTTTGGAAATCTGATTAAAAAAACTAAGTTAACTGCTGAAGCAACGAAGAAAGCTGAAAGTGAGTTAAAAAAATTAAAGACTATGAATCCAATGGCTTCTGAGGCTGGGATTGTTAGAAGTTACTTAGAATGGTTGCTAAATGTTCCTTGGAAAAAGCCAACTAAGCTTAATATAGATTTAAAAAAAGCTGAAGAAATATTGGGACAAAAGCATTATGGTCTTGAGAAAGTAAAAGAAAAAATAATTGAATATATTGCTGTAAATAAAAGAGTTGGTAAAATTAAAGGTTCGATTCTTTGTTTAGTTGGTCCTCCAGGAGTAGGAAAGACTTCATTAGGCAAGTCTATAGCAGACAGTATGGGACGAAAATTTGTCAAAATGTCATTAGGTGGTGTTAGGGATGAGTCTGAAATTCGTGGTCATAGAAGGACATATATAGGTGCATTGCCAGGAAAAATTATCCAGCAAATGAAAAAGTCTGGTACATCTAATCCGCTTTTTTTGTTAGATGAAATTGATAAAATGGGCTCAGATTTTCGAGGTGATCCTGCATCAGCTCTCCTTGAAGTTTTAGATCCAGAGCAAAATAATTGTTTTAACGATCATTATCTTGAAGTTGATTATGATCTTTCTGATGTTTTATTTGTTACAACTGCCAATAGCTTGGATATTCCTCATGCATTAAGAGATAGGATGGAGGTTATTAGGCTATCTGGTTATACTGAAGATGAAAAATTGCAAATAGCTAAAAGATATTTGTTGCCTAAGCAAATTAAAAACGCTGGTCTAAAAGATGAGGAAATTAAAGTAACTGATAGTGCAGTAAAGGAGATTATCAAAAAATATACTTATGAAGCTGGTGTTAGAAATCTTGAACGAGAAATCTCAAGCCTTACAAGAAAAGTTACAAAAAAAATTGATACTAATAGTGATATTGAGAAAGTTGAAGTTACAATCAAAAATGTAAAAGAATATTTAGGTGTGGCAAAATTTGCTCATGGTAAGATTTTAGATAATGATCAAGTCGGAGTTTCTACTGGCCTTGCATATACTGAGTTTGGTGGTGATGTATTGTCAATTGAAAGTGTAAAATTACCAGGAAAGGGTGAGATTGAATATACAGGCAAACTCGGTGATGTTATGAAGGAGTCGATTCAGGCTGCATTTAGTTATTTTAGGTCAACATGTATTGATTATGGTGTAACAGCCGGTGAAATACAAAAAAGTAAAATCCATTTACATGTTCCAGAAGGCGCTACTCCTAAAGATGGACCTTCAGCTGGAACTGCAATCTGTACATCCATTCTGTCTTTAATGACTGGTATAGCTGTTAATAGATATGTTGCAATGACTGGTGAGATTACTCTAAGAGGTTCAGTATTGCCAATAGGCGGATTAAAAGAAAAGCTCTTAGCTGCTAAACGAGCAGGAATAAAGAAGGTTTTAATTCCCAAAAAAAATGAAAAAGATCTTATTGAGCTATCAAAAAAAGTGAAAGCTGGTTTGGAAATTGTTACTATTTCTGAATTTTCAGAGGTTATTCCTCATGCTTTGGTTGAGTTGCCAAAAAAAATCAAGGTTGATACCTCGCTAAAATCAGACACTGGAGCGGAAACTCTAGCTCATTAAAAGGGTTTTAAACAATTGATTTAAATATCATTTAAAAAATTCTTGCTAAATGATTATTATTAACTATATCATTTTTATCGTAGTACATACTACATCTGTGACATTTAGTTACGGGCGATTAGCTCAGCTGGTAGAGCATCTCGTTTACACCGAGGAGGTCGGCAGTTCGACCCTGTCATCGCCCACCATTAAGATGTTTTATAGACATCATTACACCATGGGGGTGTAGCTCAGCTGGTTAGAGCGCCTGCCTGTCACGCAGGAGGCCGAGGGTTCAAGTCCCTTCACTCCCGCCATTTATTATAAATCCTTCTTTTTGTTGTATTTTTCGATTATAACTTGTAATTTAAGATAAATTAATATATTGGCGTTTTTTAAAATCACGAGAAAACAAAAGTTATATTTTTTGAATGAGAACAGATATAAGCAACCCTGAACAAGCATATTTTGAAGATTTGGAAGCCGTTAGTGCAAAAATTTCGAGTTTTATTACAGATTCTCCTGTTTCTACTTATTCAGTGATAAAACCTGAGTTAAAAAAAAATATGCTGTTTCTGCACTCACTTGAACAAATTTTTTCTGTAATTAATAGTTCCCTTAAGAAGGAAGAGGTTATTTTCTTATCGTATGAGGATGCACAAAATTTAACTGAGTCATATGGTAAAACGTCAAATATCAGTGATGATGCAAATGCGTTGGCAAGACTTTTGATAATCCATTTGCCTCGAATAATAAAAACAAATATTGACTATCAGATAAATAAAAATCCGCTTTATTTAGAGAATATTTTATTTAGAAAATATCATTCTAGATCTTCTGGTAATTTTTCCGATCAAAATCTTTGTGATATTTCGGTTAATTTTTCAACATTGCTGAATAGTTTTCTGCCTTCAAAATTTATAAGGCGTGATGATGAATATTTATATAGTTTTAATCCATATAATTTAACAAGTTTTAATTTTACTGATATATTAAATCAGTCATTTGAATGTGATCCAAATATTAGTGAGTTTGATCAAATATGGGCTGTTAAACATTATTTTGCGGCGACACAATTCTTAACTTATTTTTTATCTGATATTTTAAATTTAGAACAATTAAATTTTAAGGGAGTTGATGTGACACAAGACGACATATATAATAATGTCGGTTACCCATACTCTTTAAAAAACTCTCATTTGCAAATTATTAAAACTTATGATTTGGATATTGAGAAGCTTAGAAAGTTTGAAAGTTCTTATAAGCTTAATCAAACAGTTTCTTCTCCACCTTCTAGTCCAAGATTAACATCTTTTCCACCTAAAGAAACTAGTGATGAGAAAATCTTTATGAAAAATACTAATGATAGTGATATTTTTCTTAATTGTGGTTTTTATTCTAAAAGTATATTCCGTGACTCACATGACTTTCTTGCAACTAATGATAAATATAAAGAAATAAATAATAAATTATTAGAAAGGATTATTGATGTAGCACAGGAAGAACAAGTAAAAATGCCTTCTTATGAATCATATACTCAATTTTTGATAAATTACGAAAATATGTCAAGAAAGTGTAAGATGGTATTAAATATACTTTTTAATGAAGATGTTGGTTCAAAGCTTTCATTAAAAAAGATTATAAGGCCATCTAAACTCAATGAGCAAACTAAATCTTTTTCCCAACAAATTATTGAATCTATAATGAATAATTCATTGGAATCAAAGATTTGTGATATTGTATTTGCGTTTAGTGTTAATTTACATTCTCCAGAATCATTATCTGAAACAATATTTGTTGCAGAAGAATTTGAAGAAAAAATAAAATATTATGCTGACCTTTTTGGCGTAGAAATTCTTCATGGACCTAGTTTTGAATTAAAAATTGACCCTTGGTTGAAGAAGGAAAATACTGGAGTTAAATTAAATTTAGCATATCCTGAAAAACTTATGAAAATGGCCACATTCTTAAAAAATGATGATGGTGAGGTAATGTCTCAAGAAAGAGTTGAAGAGCTTCGTTATAACCCTTTATTTATCAAAATGGTTGAAGTAATTAATAAAAACTTAACTGATCTAATAAATAAAAGTTATTCAGGTATTTTTCGAAACTCAAAACTCCTGATTCACCTTGATTTTAAATCTTGTCATAATTCACCAAATCAATATAATATTTTAGATAAAAACGAGTCTTATGTAAGTGAATATGATAATTCTGGTAAAAATGCATCAATTCGAATTACTGGATCAGATATTAAAGATTCATCACTGGAAATTAGGGGGTTTGGCAGCAATGTTCAATTTGAGTTAATGATGCCAAATGAAAATTTTAATGAAAATTTATATAAACAATCAAAGTTTTTAGAAATTATTGCTTTAAAAGTTTATGATTCAATTAATGAAGTTAGGGAAAATATTGAACTTAGTGATGCAGATTCACAAAAATGGCAACGGGATACTTTTAAAAGATCCAGAAGTTTTTCAAATGTTTTGGATGAATCTATGTTGAGTTTAGGTAAATGAGAACAAACTTTGAGCAATATCTTAAAATTGTACCATTAAAAGGTTTGCTATCAAAATATATTAATATTTTAAATGATTTTAACACTGAATGTTTAAGACTATTAGATAAAGCTTCTGAATCGAAAGGATCGGATATTGACTTTCAGGATAGCGAATCATTAGCAAGTTCTTCTAGCTTAAAAGTGTCAGATATTGCCCTTCAGGATAGTGAATCATTAGCGAGTTCTTCTAGATCAAAAGCATCAGATGTTGATCATCAGGATAGCGAATTAGATTTAAGTTTGCTAACGGAGTCTAAAATGTTTGATGGGCTCAAAATGGACCATGTTCAAAACGAACAAGTATATAATGCTTTGGATCTTAAAAAAAATCTTTTGTTATCTTATTCTGTTACTAAATGTTTTGAAGTTTTGCTACACCACTTTGATAATATTGAGCAGGAAAGCGAAAGTTACTTTAACTTTGAGACTGAGGATGAAGTTAAGGAAAAAGTTTCTAAAGTCGGGAAAAACGAGAATTGGCTTGATTTTGAAAATTCAATTACTAGATCTTTTTTAATTCATTTACCAAGAATTTTAGATTTATATTTAGGTTCTAAAGATGATTGTTCTCATGAAAGTAAAATTAATGTCGCTTATCAAATTTTAACTAATAATTTTGCTCAACAAGTATCGAGTAGTGATTCTTCATCAGATTCTGATAGTGAAGATACTAGAATTAATCATGATGATGTTGAATTAATTCAGTTTATAATTGGTTTTTTTGTATTATTAAATAAGATAAAAACTTTTAAATTTACAACTTTAGAAACTGAAGAGATATCTTCCTCAGATTCTAAAAAGATGACTTCCAATGTTTTGGAGTATAATTATGATCCTTATTCTAAAAAATTTTTTGATGGTAGACCTAGCGACTACAATTATAAATATGTAGATGGTAATGATTTAACATCTTTAGATGAAACTTGGCTCAATAATAACATTTCAACAATAAGTCAGCTTATTGTCCATCAAGGTCTTGATATTATTTTTTTAAAATCTCAGCAAGAGGCTAACCTCTGCCAAAAGATTTTTTTAAATCCACATGAACCATTATCGTTAATATATCTAAAAAAATTCCCAATCTATTCACAAAACTCAAATAGGGTCAAAAGTATTGTTGAATCATACATGAGTGAAGCAAATATTCCAAAATTTATGGATATTTTTAGTCAATCCGATAATAAAACTCCCTATCTAGATTGTGTAAGATTTTTTGAAGATATGTTACTTAATCCTAACATTAAAAAATTTTATAGAGATAATTTTAAGTTTCAAATTAAATCAGGCTTTGAAGTTGAAGTTGGGTTGATAGATAAAGAAATGGAGTTGGAAAACGATCCTGACATTCTTGAAAAAATTAGAAAGTGTATTATCGAAGTTTCACAAGTTGATAAAGGTCCTTTTATGAAGCTTGTCATATTTGCTAACGTTCTCAACAATTTAAATAAACTTCATAGAAGTGAAATTATATTATTAAAGATGATTTTACTAGAAAAGGATTTTGAAAATTTAACTTTAATGGGTATAGAAAGAAAAGATTTGCACTCTAAGTTATTTGAATTCTTTTCTGACCCTGATTTTACCAGGAACAAATTGTTACAAATTATTAAAGATAATTATTATCCTTATGAATTAAATATAGATAAACCTACTAGTTTAACTGATACTATTGATATAGCTTATAAATTTGAGTCAAGATTAAAAGAACTTTGCGAAAAGTTTCAGGTAGATATTGTGCTTTCACCTTCTTATCAGTTAAATGTAAGTTTCTGGTTTGAGAATAGTACCTCTCCATCTGAGGCAGTAAATTTATGTTCTCTAGTAACTAGTACTGTTGATAATGTAGATGCTGTTTCAAACATTAGACAATCCTTTAAACAAATCGTTAAAGAGATAGAAGAAGTTATAACTTCTGATTTTATTATGGATCCTAAAGGTTTTATAAGAGTTTCAAAAGCTAATACTCATTTAGATTATCACTCAATTAAAAGCTTTATGCCACAAGTCGAGGAAGAAACAAAGAAAATAAAATCACAATATGCAAAAAGAAGAATAGAAACTGGGCGTTCCGTTATGATTAGATATAACGGTGGTGAACCAAATGAGGCGAGAATAGAAATAAGACTTTTTGGAGATAATCCTCATACATCCGCACAAATGCCAAACTCTGAAAGATATAGTGTAAGAGAAAGAAACCAATCTGATATTCTTAGTGCTATCGGTTTGTCAGTTTGCTTTTCTTTATATCAGTGGACTCAAAAATATGCTGAATTTGATTTGGGTGCAATTTCATCATTTACTTTACCTTCCTTTCAGAAATTTTTCGAAGGTCGTCCTAGATCACTTTCTAACACTTCTTTCACTGGTTCAGTATTAACAATTGATAGTTACAGTCCATCTCAATCTCCAGTTAAAATTGAAAGGTGTTCGCATGATATTGAGGAGGACGCGTCGTCGAGAAAATCAGATGGTAGTAAAAGCATTTTACTTCGTGTTCCACCAGCTTCTGAATGCACTATATCTTAGGATTTTATGAAAAATAATTTAATTTTATTAAATAATTTATTAGATGAATTGATTATAAATCTTAGATATCAATCCTTTGATAATGTCTTTGGTGAAGTGTTGTATCAGCCTGATTTTGAAGCTAGGCTTCATAAGGAAGCTTTTAAATGTTTTGAGCAAGCTATCAAAATTGCAAGAGCAGAGAATTTGTTATTTAAGGTTTGGGATGTATATAGACCATTTTATGTTCAGCAAATGATGTTTGATATTTCAGCTGGATCTCCATATGTTTCTGATCCTGCAACAGGTTCTGTACCTCATTGTCGTGGAGTTGCAATTGATCTTACTCTCTGTGATATTGAAGGTTTCGAGCTGGATATGGGAACTGATTTTGATAATTTTACAGAGCTTGCTCATTTTGATTCCAAACAAATATCTGATAATGCAAGAAATCATAGAATCTTGTTAAGGCAGATAATGACTATGGCTGGATTTGATTCTTATGATAAAGAATGGTGGCATTTTCAATTGTTTAAGCCAAGAGAATATCCTATAATTAATGAATGATTTTTGATTAGGTAAGAAATTGATTGGTTTTTCGCAATAATTCTTTATAACTGTAAAAAATGTCACAATTAAATTATGTCTAATAATTCTGAATTTTTTCATAAAAGAAAAACGGTTGAGCAAGTTGAAGAAGCTAAAGAACTTGCCCCTAAATTTGATCAAGATGGTCTTATTGTTTGTGTTACAACTAGTAGTATTAATGGAGATGTATTGATGGTTGGTTACATGAATCAGGAAGCTTTAATAAAAACTATTGAAACAGGAGAAGCTCATTACTATTCAAGAAGCAGACAATGCCTTTGGCACAAGGGAGCAACAAGTGGATTAGTTCAAAAAGTTCAAGAAATTCGAATTGATGATGATCAAGATGCAGTTTGGATATCAGTGTCTATGGATGGAGATGAAGCTAGTTGTCATGTTGGTTATAGAAGTTGTTTTTACAGATCAATTCCTATTGGTAAGATTCCAAATCAAGAATTGAAGTTGAAATTTGAAGAAGATAAAAAAGTTTTTGATCCAATTGAGGTTTATGGAGCAGATGCAGAAAACCCAACTAAGCTTTAAAAAAATTTTTCGCTTACCTTTTTTCATTCTAATTTATTTTTATAAATATTGTATTTCTCCGTTAATTGGCCCTAGATGTAGATTCGTCCCATCATGTTCTGAATATGCTTTACAGGCAATAAAAATACATGGGGTTTTTAAAGGTTGTTATTTGATAACTAAAAGACTTCTAAAATGTCAGCCATTTGGTCCCTCAGGATATGACCCAGTTCCTAATTTAAAGATCAAAATTAAGTAATAATTTCATATTTTGATTAATTTCTTTGCAACTAAAGATTGTAATAATAGATTAAAAGATACTAAAATTTTTTAGTATAATTTTATCTGTGTAAATGAGTTATGAATAAAATAGA
>JADHOX010000065.1 GCA_016778805.1 Rickettsiales bacterium | reverse complement strand
CAAATACCAGAAACGGAATATGATAAAAATTTTCTTCGCGAAAGATTCATATTTGCACATTAAAAATGCTAATATATTGGCATTAATTCATATATCAAGATAATTAATGTAAGAAAAATTCAATTATTGAGTAAAATTATTCATCAAAACTTATGAGTTTTCAACTCCTGATATAAAGTTTTACATTATGTGAGTTGAGGTATTCTTTATTATTATAAATATGCATATATGTGTTGTATTTAAATAAAATGAGAATATAAAAGTTCTATTTATTGAGGAGTATAAAATTAGTGAATAAAGAAGATTTAAAAAGAGATAGATTAGGAGAATTATCTGATAATTCTAAAAAGCCTAAGATTGCTAATACAAATTATAAGTTATCACATATTAATGATAATGAATTATCTTTTGAAAAGGAAAACAGTTTTAATATAGCTAATACACAAGAAAGTAAGTCTCCTGAACAAAAAGCTTTAGATGATTTACACAACTCATTTGATAGCATGAATATTTCTTCTGAAGAGACTAAATCATTAGAATTAAATGAAAACTTTGATCAATCTTTTGTGAATAAATTAGTTGATATAATTCCTGGTTCAGAAGAAGAATTTAAAGATGGTATAGATGAAAGTAATTCTTATCAAGGTGATTATAACTTTGATGGTTATGCTAATTATTCAGTTGATGAAAGTCTGAATATATCTTCTAATTCCGGAGCATCTGATATTGATGGAGTTGAACTTATCTTAGGTGATCAACAGTTTAATGATTTTAATTCATCAACTGTTCATCCTAATATTAATTTACTTGATCAATTAAAGGGCTCTTCCCTCTCTTGCGATGATTCGTATGATATAATTCCTTCAGTCGAATTTGAGGAAGATGTCTTAAACGAAGTAAGTTCAAGTGAAAATACAGATGAACAATTAGATACAACAGATAGCTCAATTCAAAGCTCAGCAATAAAAGTCACAGAAGAAAAATTACAAAATCCTGATCATCAAAGAGAAAATTCTAATACATTTCTTAAAAATCTATTAGATGAGGATCCGATACCTAAGTATTTTAATGATGACTCAAAAGCAACTCCTATAAAAACTAAAATTGATAGAAATAAAGATATTTCTCTTGATATTTTTTATGAGAAGTTCAATGATACGGCTTTTTCAGAGAGTTCAAACATTAATAATTCAAATATAATTTTTTGCGGAAGTGATCATAATTCTTTGGCCTTTTATGATTTAGTAACTCAAATTCATGCTAGAGGTAAAAATATCAAAGCTGTATTTTTTGAGGAAATTAATTCTGATCAGCAATCTTGCAATGCAGCTCAAAATATTATTGATAGACATTTTGTTGCCAATATTGAAGAGCTAGAAATTTTACAATATGCATTGGATAATTCTCAACTTAATTTAGATAAAATTAAATTAAGTATGATATCAGAAGCTATTAATTATTTTGATAATGATATAGCTTTAAATCAAGAGATAACAACAAAAATCAACAATTTTTTTGATTTTACAAATTTAAATGGAATAAAAATTGGTGGTATAGATCATTCAGATTATAGAAGAAGACCTGTAGATGGTTATGATTATAAAAGACATGCTTATATGAATTATCATGCAGCTAACATAATATTTAATTTCATAGCTAAAAATCCAGTATTGGGTGTTAACGATGTTATATTAGTTTCATTAGGTAATTCCCATGAAATTGATAATTTTGAAAAGATTCCTAATAATAATATTGGTATTCCTTCAGTTAGTTCGATCTTAAAAAGTAAAATGGATGAAAGTGGATATTTTTATGGTGTCACATCTGTTTCATTTGTTATATCCTCTGAAATAGCCAAAATGCATGATAAAGAAGGAACGTCAAATTCAATATTCTTTTCAAATAAGATTCCACTATATGAAGGTAAAGAAGGTAATCATTATATTTCTAAATACATTGCTGTTGCAGATTCAAGGGCAAAGTTAGAAGGAAATGTTAGCAATGTTGTTGATGCAATTTGTTCAAAAGCACTTCAAAAAGCACAATCAATTATTTAGTGATGTTAGATAAAATAATAAATTGATAGAAGTATCTTTCAGAAAATTTTAATAGTTATAAATTAGTAATTCTCAAACAAATTTAAGCTTTAATAATTAAATTTCCATTACCATTGAACTTGATGATAAAGAGCTATTGAGTCTTTCGTATATGTCTTGATTTGCTTTAATAAATTCTGCATTCTCCTCTCGTAGTTTATAAAATGAAATCTTTTGATTAAATTTTTCTAATACGAAATTCTGAACAGCTGGATCTTCACTAGAGAAGCAACTAATAATTGATTCTTTTAAAATTTCTATTGTATGATGACCAACAAATAATTGAGCCATTATGATAGTGAAATCTTTTTTAGGGTTGTTATAATTATCAACAATTTTAAGCGAAGAATCTCTAAAATCATCAGGATTTGTCTGAACAGCTATTAGATTTAAATATCTGACTGCTTTCTGAACATTTAAGTTTTCAGATTGTATTCCTTCACAAGATAAATATTGTTTTACTTGTTGCATAACTCCCATTTCTAATCAATTATAATCTCTAAATTTAATTAACTAATTTTCAAGCAATATTATGCTAATTTATTACTTAAACGGAAAATTTATAAATTCTGATAATTGTAAAATTTCAATTTTGGATCGTGGCTTTAAATTTGGTGATGGTTTGTTTGAAACTATAAGCTTTGAAAATGGTTGTTTTTTCCAATTAAATGCTCATTTAAAAAGATTAAAAAAAGGATTATCAGTTCTAAAAATTAATTATGATTGTTCAAATTTACCAGATATTCTAAATGAATTAGTAAACAAAAATAACTTTAATGATGGATCGCTACGAATAACTGTTACAAGAGGCTCAGAAAGTCTTGGTTATATGCCAAAAATTGATTCCGTACCGAATATTGCTATTGAAATTAGACCTAAGCAAGTATTTGATTATTTGCCAAAAAGACTTGTAATATCTTCTTACATTAAGCCAAGCTCTAATCATTACCCTATTTACTTAAAAACATGCCAAGGTTTAAATTCGACATTAGCAATTATGGAAGCTAAGGATAAAGGCTATGATGAGGCACTAATTTTATATGATAATTATATTTGTGAAACATCATCTGCAAATATTTTTTTTATAAATAATAATGTTTTAATTACGCCATCATTAAAAGATAATTTTCTTGGCGGTGTTACAAGGAGATATATTCTTGCTAACACGATTTTAATCTGCAAAGAAATGGATATTTCTTTATCTGACATTGAAAAATTTGATTATGCTTTTATGACAAATTCAAGTTATAAATTAATGCCTATTCAAACGATTTCTGATCAAGAAAATAATATAGTTTTCAATTCAAAAGCAAATAATAGCTATTTTGACATCAAAAAAAAATTAAATCTAACTTTTACTTAAGCTGATTTTTTAGTTGAGCTACCCTATTCTTTTTCATTTGTTCAAAATCATCTCCTGCATGGTAAGATGATCTTGTAAATGGCGATGCGGAAACCATTAAAAAGCCTTTAGCCTTTGCCATTCTTTCGTAATAATCAAATTCTTCAGGGGTAACGTATCTTTTAACTTCAGCATGTTTAGGGGTTGGTCTTAGATATTGACCAATAGTAATAAAGTCTATATCAGCAGACCTCATATCATCCATAACTTGTAATACTTCCTCTTTATCCTCTCCGAGTCCGACCATTAATCCAGATTTAGTAAAGATATTTGGATCTAATTCTTTAACATGTTTTAAAAGATTTAAAGAGTGAAAGTATCTAGCTCCAGGTCTAATTTGATTATATAATCTTGGAACTGTTTCAATATTATGGTTAAATACATCTGGTTTTGCGTTAACAACCGTTTTTAAAACATCGTATTTTCTTCTAAAATCAGGTGTTAGAATTTCAACAGTGGTTCCAGGTGCATATAATTTTATTTTTGCAATTGTTCTTGCAAAATGCTCAGCACCACCATCTTCTAAATCATCTCTATCAACAGATGTAATAACGATATGGTTAAGTTTTAGTTCTCCAGCAGCTTTACCAACATTATCAGGTTCATGCGGGTCTAATTTATCAGGTATTCCGGTTGCAATATTACAGAATCTACAACTTCTTGTGCATGTAGAGCCAAGAATCATAACTGTTGCATGTTTTTTACTCCAACATTCACTTATGTTTGGACAAGCAGCCTCTTCACAAACGGTATTGAGAGTAAGGTTACGCATTAATTCCTTAGTTTCATTAAACTGTTTTGCAGTAGGAGCCTTAACTCTTAGCCATTTGGGTTTTGGAATGACTTTTTCTTTAACTTTATTGTTTGAAACTAATTCTTTTGACATGAAATTATTCTGATTGGCTATTATTTGTGAAATATTGGTTTGAGACTTCTAAAAATGCCCAATCTAACCATTTGGTTAATATTTCAATATCATTGGTTTCAACAGTAGCACCACCCCAAATTCTTATTCCAGCAGGAGCAGCTTTATAGCTTGAAATATCATAAGCAATTTTTTCATCTGCTAACAATTTACAAATAGACTTAGCAAATTTCGTTTTATTTTCGTCATCAAGTTTTTGATATTGAGAATCAACTATTTTCAAACAAATTGATGTATTAGAAATTGTTTCATTAGTTTCAGCTAAAAAGTCAATCCAATCTGATTTTTTAATCCAATTAATAATAGATTCTAAATTTTTGTTTGATCTTTCAATCATAGAATTTTTGCCACCAATTGATCTAATCCAATTTAAAGTAATTAAAGCATCTTCAACAGCAAGCATTGATGGAGTATTTATTGTACTTCCGGTAAATATATCAGAATTAATCTTACCATTCTTGGTAAGTCTAAAAATTTTTGGTAATGGCCAAGCAGGTGTATACGATTCTAATCTTTCAACTGCTTTTGGTGATAGGACAATCATACCATGGCCAGCTTCAGATCCCATTACTTTTTGCCATGAGAATGTTGTTATATCAAGTTTACTCCAATCTACATCCATGGCAAAAACCGCAGATGTTGCATCACAGATTGTAATTCCAGATCTTTCATTTGAAATCCAATCTAAATTTGGAACTCTAACTCCAGAAGTTGTTCCGTTAAAAACAAATACTTGATCATTATCGGAGTTTGATTTTGATAAATCTGGAAGTATTCCATAATCTGCTTTATAGTAATTTACATTTTTTAGTTTTAATTGATTTTTTATATCTGTTGCCCAATCGTTTGAAAAACTTTCCCAAACGAAAACATCAACGGTTTTAGGTCCTAATGTACTCCACATTGCACATTCAAATGCTCCAGTGTCCGATGCAGGTAAAATTCCGACCAAATAATCATTTGGAATATCTAATAATTCTTTAGTTTGATCTATAATTGATTTAAGTTTAGCTTTTTCTGAAGCAGCTCTATGTGATCTACCAGGATTAAATTTTTGTAACCTTGTAAGGTTCCAGCCAGGAAATTTTGAACATGGTCCTGAAGAAAAAGCGGGGTTACTTGTTTTTATAGCAGGTTTCATTTTTAAATCAAAAATATTGGCCTATTAATATACAGCTTGTAAGTGTTTTTGCAATAAATAAAAATTAACA
>JADHOX010000064.1 GCA_016778805.1 Rickettsiales bacterium | reverse complement strand
ACTACTTACTTTAAGAAGTCCTTCTGGACCACCTTCCATAATTTTAGCCAATTTTTCTTCTACATCTGCTGGTTTTTTATCTATTTGTCTAACATTATCTAATCCTTGGTCTATACCAATACTAAGTTCTTTAGCAAATTTATTAGATCTCTTTTCACTAGGTAATTTAGGTATTGAAAAAATATGCATATCAGATGATTTACTACTTGTATTTGACAATGAATCTAAACTATTATTGACACCTTTTATTGAACTTTGTAAACCTAATAATTTCTTTTCAATACCTTCATCTTGATCTAAAAAATCTAATCCTGGGATTTGAATTGGTTCTTCACCTAGTTTAAAATCTTCTATAACCTCAATATCAAATAGTAATTGTGTTTTTATTTTTTTAAATATGTTAACTAATTCTTTTTGAAATTTGTTAATATCTATCATATAATTATCATCTACTTTTGTCTGAATATCAAATTTATCACCTGTTCTCATTTCTATCATGTATGTAGCAGTTTTTCCATCCAATTTTACATTTAATTTTTCAACTAAAAATTCATCACCCATAGAAAATTTTTTAAGGACATATTTACATAATTTAAGTAAATGTTCTTTTCTAGCAACTGATGGTATTACTTCACTTGATATTAAATAATTTCTCAATAATAATGGATTGGATTTATCTATTTCTTTTTTATTATTAATATCATTTGGTAATACGATTGATTTAAAAGATGTAGTAAATCCCTTAATTTTATATTTTTCATCTAATTCCTCTAATGTTTGTAAATGTTTTTCATAAGTATTTTTTAATCTTTTTGTTGCTTCTTGAAGATTTTCCCAACTATTAATAAACATGGTTTCATTTCTTCTCCCTCTAGAAATAGCACTCATTTTACTATCATCATCCTTTTTGGTTTGATTATCTTGTAAACCAAATAAATCTGTAAAAAATCCACTACCTTTTTGTATATTTTTTTTAAACCCTTTCTTTTTATTTAAAATATTTAATCTCCTTTGTTTTTCTATTTTATTAATCATTGTAATAATTAATATTATTTATTAATATTTTTATTAATAGTTTTTATTAATATTGTTTATTATTATTTAATAATATTGTTAAAAATATAAATAAAATATTACTTAAAAAATTAATTAAGGGTTCGTTGTTGCCACATTATCATTTTTGGTTGTTGGTTCTGATACAGTTTCTCCCTGTTTTTTTTGTTCTTGTTGTTGCATGACTTTAAAATCTTTATTCATAGTATCCACTTCACCAATAGTAACACTAACTGCTCCTTGAAAGTCCATACTACCAGTGTGGTTAAGATTAATACCTAAATCTAACCAGCAATCACCCCCAGATTCTAACCAACGCTTACAAAATAAATAATCTTCACTTAGATACACCCTTGACTTAGGGTCAATTTCCGTATCAAAAAGAGTATAGAAATAGTCAGCACATTTATCTGTATGGTATCCAGCAACATTATTCTTATATTGAAGTTCTTCATACTTATACATCATAATTTCAATGACACTCTTTTTAATCATCATAAAACCAGTTCCAATATCTTTTACTTTAATCATACCATTTTGAACCTGTGCTGTTAATTTACCATCAATAACCTGATACACTGGGTTAAAGACATAATCTAGGGATTTAGCTTTAAGCATGTCTTCATTAATTTCATTGTCTTTTAAAAGATTATGTCTCACCTTTTCCCAGTTAATCATTTTCTTTGGATAGCATCCACCACTCAGGTCTTTATCCATTAATACTAATTTAATAATACTATGCCAAGGAAAAGTAATATCAGCATCAATAAACATAAGATGTGTCGCAGCTTCGTCTGCCATAAATTTAGCTACAATACTATTCCTAGCACGAGGAATAAGACTTTCATTACCAATAGTACTAATCTCAAAAGGAATACCTAGTTTCGTAAAATTAACACTAAGTTGCATTACGCTTTGAAAATAACCATTTTGAAGAAGACCCCCATAACAAGGGGTTCCAATAATAATTTTAAGAGGATTTTGTTTCATATATTGTTGAATAGCATCAAAAATAGTAATTTGTTTTGGTTGTTCTGTAGATGGTTGTTCTGTGGGTGGTTGTTCATTAGATTGAGATGTTTGTTCTGGTTTGGTTTCTGACATTTTGATTATGAATAAATATTTTTCTATTACTTTTAATATTAATTAATAATTATCAAATATTGGTTTAATTTATTACTTTGTTACAATAAAAACAAAAAAATATCCTTAAGTAAAATTAAATGATTAATATTATTAGTAATTATACTGATACTTTTTCATAATTGTATATTAAGTTCCACGCACCGCACCACCAGTATTTATAATACGCCATCCTGCAATTGTAGCCGAGGCATTATCTATCCAAATTAAACTAGCACCTTGTCCTGAAGTAGATAATTCTAAATATCTATTAGCACCGGTACCAGAATAAAGATTAGTAGTATTAAAATCAATATTAGCACTACCACTAGCATTAGCATTATAATAAAGAATATTCATCATTTCTCCTGATTGACCACCAGAATTAGCATGGAAATAATGGATACTATCATCATCTGTAGTAGATTGTATAATTGATTTAACACTATTATAATCAATAGATGATTTAATTTCTACTCTAGTACCATCAGTAGCACCTCCAGAAGATAAAGTATCAACACCATAAACAATCTGTCCATTCATAGTATTAAACCCACTAGTACCAGATACAGTTTGAGTAATATTAGAACTAGTTATGGATACTGTATTACTACCACCATTTAATGATATTCCTGTATTGTCTACAGAAACAGAATTAAAATTAGTAGTTTCAGTTAGAGAAGCATAATTTCCTTCAACATATGTACTCCCAAAAGATCCTTGATTTTTAATATATAATGAACCAAATTCTGAGTTAATATAACTATTACTATCGAAATATATTTTTTTATCACCAATTATAGAAATATTGCTTTCAAAATCAATATTGGAATTAAATGACGTTTTAACGGTACCATCCACTTTCACATTACTACCTAAAATTATATTACCTGAACTTCCAGATGAATTACTACCAAAACCAGCACTACCAGCATAAAGTGATATATCACCACCATTACCACCATCATAACTTCCTCCACCAGAACCGCCATAAAGGTTAATACTTCCACCATAACTTCTACTATAACCTATTCCTCCTGAACCAGCATAGTGAGAAATACTCCCACCACTACCTCCAACAGAGTTTAAATCATTACCATCATCTAAACTAGTATTTAAATAAGAATTACCTCCCTGACCACCATATAAATTAATACTAGAACCACTACCAGCACTATTATTATTAAAATTATTACCACCTAATCCATAACCAAATTTATTTATATTAATCGTACCACCATTACCAGTTAAAAACTGACCAGAAATATTACTACTACCACTGGATGCTAATATATCTAAAATTCCACCCGTCTTACCTTCATTTGCTCCTGGAGCAATAGAATTACTATTATAAGATTTACCTATAAAAGATACAGCAACACAACTAGCATCAGCATTTGAAGAAATAGTTAAATAATTATCATTTCCACTTTGTGTAAATATTGTATTATCAACTTTGATACTTAAATTACTATCAGCACTGGATTGAATAGAGGTATTGGCATTACGGAATTGTATTTGACTATCATCATTAATTCTAATACCAGTATCGGGTAAATGTGTTATTGTAATATCTTGATCATTTCCTAAATTAATTACTGACCCATCTGATAAATATAAATCAGACCATTCTTTTGTAACACTACCTAATGATGAACTAGCTGCTGTATTTGGTAGTAAATCATTATAAATAGATACATCATAATTAGTAGAATCAATAGATAAACCAACATTAGTATCACCATTAGCACATAATTTTAAATCATTAGTAGCAAATATTCTAAAATCACCACTATCATTATCAAAAGCACCTACATTTGTCATTCTTAAACCTGTTCCATTTTCAGCAATTCTTAATGTATCACTAATATGAACCACAGGTGATTCTAAACTAATATTACTAGATGCTTCAAGGTTTAATTTACTAGCAACAGATGAATATATTTTATTGGTAGTATCTCTAAAATTAATGGTTTGGTCAGAATCCATTGTAATATTAGCTGTAGATGTTATAGTCGCAGTATTACTAATGCCATTAATTGTAAAAACACCAGTATTAGAGACAGATAAATCACCTGAAACACTAACTTGTTGTGTATTATCTCCTGATTTACCAATCCAAATATTACTATCACCTAAATTAGGTACATCATTGGTTCTACTTGGACCAGTCACTATCAGAGAACCATTATTTACATTTTTGGTAACTCTTGCTATATTTTGGATTAAATAAGGATATACTGGTTTAACATTACTTAAACCACCTCCAACTGCTACATATAAACTATCATTTACACTAAAAGATGACATATCGATATTAGTTAACTTGCCTTGTTCAATTAATAGTCCTGATTGATTATCTTCCAATGTTTCATTCACAATACCACCTGCTGGCATTTTACTTGAATTAGAAGCATCAGCAGGTGCTACTAAAACACTTTGTCCTGAAATACCATCAAAATACACAGGCGTGCCTTGTGTAATAGTATCTCCTGTTTCATTTTTTACTTGAAAAACTATACGATTACTACTTGGTGCAGCATCAACAAAAAGCATATTACCACCAGTTCCATTAATTGTTATTACTTGGTCTTCAGTACCATTTACACTTGGTAATGTTAAATTATAACTACTAGTAATGCTATCGGGTGCTCTTAAGGTTATTTTATTTGTGGTTCCGCTATCATATAAATCTATATAACCATTAGAAGAACTAGTCTGTCCTACTACAAGTTCGTCTGTTTTTGTATCACCATAAAAAAAAGACATTATATTTAATTATTTATCTTTTATTTTAATCTTATCCTAATTTGTAATTAGTTTTTATTTTTTAACAATAAATTTAAATTTTTAAATAAACAATTAAAAAATGGAAAAAATATTGATTATCTTTGAAATCCTAAACTAAATTAAGCAACTGTAGCACCTGTGTTAATGATACGCCAACCACCTACACCATTATCACCATTAATATATACTAAAGTTGCTGATTGACCGGTTTGGGTAAATTCTAAATATTGAGCAGTTCCACTACCGGCATATAAATTATTAGAACCAAAATCAATTTGGGTATTACCAGTTGTATTATTGTTAGTATAAAATAAATGTAACATTTGACCACTTGCACCTACTGGAATACTAGCAAAAGATACAGAAGCGTCGATTTCAATAGATTTAATAGAAGATACATTAGATGTGGCGAATAAATTACTTCTAGCACCTGTGGTAGCACCTAAAGTAGTAAATCTATCCATACCAAAAGTTAATTTATTTTCAATAGCAACATTACCACCAACATTTACGTTTTCAGCAATACCAACACCACCATCTACAATTAAAGCACCTGTGGTAGTACTTGTTGAAGTTGTGGTATCATTAAGATTTGTTACACCAGTAACATCTAAAGTACCACCAACATTTACGTTTTCAGCAATACCAACACCACCATCTACAATTAAAGCACCTGTGGCAGTACTTGTTGAAGTTGTG
>JADHOX010000063.1 GCA_016778805.1 Rickettsiales bacterium | reverse complement strand
CCTCTCCCCCTCTCTCTGTGTGGTGACACCTAAACTGCCTCACACAGGCTGTATGACTCTTATATGGATACAGGGGGTAGGGCATGAACCAGTGGGGGTATGCACGTATATATACTCAGACTGTTACACAGATTAGGTTTTATCAGAGTTCCTTATGAGTATAGGGAAAGTGTGGTGGGGTAAGTGTCTTTATACCTACCTTATAATATCACTTACATGTATCACTTATCTGTGCACTGCGAGTGCCTACACATCATGTGACCCACCCATGCATGGGCCATAGGGGGTGTTTAGGTAGTTATAGTTAGGGTGTTACACAGAGGGGGTTATGGTATGCACTTAGGATTAAAACCAAGCATCCTATCATAATAAGCACCCCGCTTCTTATAATTCCAAATTTTTACACCTTTAACTTCTGGATTGAAAAAAGATACGTCTGCATCAGTGTATCTCTTGGACAAATAGTCAATGAAAGGTGCTTGTTGGTGAATATGATATCTAGCGTCTTTTTCATCCAAACTGCTATTTCCGACATATATATCCCGACCTGCGAAGTTAAGCCGATATGTTTTGGTATTAAACTTGTCTATCCATTGGTCATGGTATGCATTAATATCTCTTGCGCCTAAACCCATTTGGTCCACAGCTTTTGAAACACGTAGTGTAAAGTCATTATTTAAGGAATAGTTCCATTTCTCTGCTAAGGCAACAAACCCCAAAATATTATTCAGTCCAAGCGTATGATACCAATAGCCTCTTACGCCTCTGAAGCTGTTATTCACTATAAACCCATCTTCAAGAAGTCTTTTATCTATGTAACTATGAGTCTCTTCAAAGGTTTTATGGGCCAATTGTTTGTCTTGGGTATATGCTGCATAAGCCAATACACTGAATGAACCGGATCCCATTTGATAAAACCCTACTACTTCCTGATTTTTCCACCTCTTGCCATGATTATCTTGCCATGGCTGCGAGAATTTTTCGTATAAGCTTTTCAGATAGTTCCCAATCATCTCCGATGAGGCTTTGTCCATGAAGGGCCGAACTTTAAGTGCAGCAATGGTGATCTGCCCAGCATACCTGCTCGCTTCTTGGGCGGTATGCCAATGACAAACAGCTTTGGTATTTCCTTTTCCTTTATAGCACCGGTCAAATGTTCCCTTTTTTTTCATTTCCTTAATTTCTGGAATTGAAGTACTGTCTAACATCAGGTTATTTTCTGCATAAGCAACAAGTAATTTGATAGCCAATTTAGCTTGGACTTCAAGTTTACCCTGAATGATAGCGTTGTCTAATGTTGCGTTTAGAAAATTCATACGATTTGTGATTTGCTCCATATACACATCAAGGCTGTCGCTTCTTTCGTCATGGTCGCCTTTCCAGTTGTAAAATTTGAGTTTATCCATCCATTGGAAATTATCTTCCTGAGTAAGGTCTAACAATAGAGGTGTACGTTTTGCTTTGAAGCTGAGATATTCATGTTTGCCTTCCATCAAACAACTTTTATTTATCTCGTCTGCAAAAAAGTATTTTGGAATGGAAATGTTTTTAGCTGCTCCATTGGACTCACTCTTGGAATTATTCCACTTAACAGCGGCAACAGCCTGCGAACTCACAGCAAGTGACATCAGCAATAGCAAAGCGAATCTAATCATAGTGGATTCCTATCAGTCCAACTTCCGTACTCATCAGTCTCAGAGATTATCCAATCAACGTCAAGATTGCCAGCACGCACTTAAACTTCTCGTCTATACAAAGCTGCACGACTAGAGTTCTTTCCAGCTTTTCCAGCTTGTATGAGGGTGATTGCGCCTAGCCTTTCTAGTTTCTTCATAATTGGTTTAATATCTTGCTTTGAGCAATGGCATATCTTTGCAGCTTTAGCTGAAGGCCACGTAAATGTATCCCCTTTAGGGTACTCACGCTTAATCTTGCCCCACATGAAATAAAGGTTCTTATTGTCTTCATCCAGAATGGCTGCTTCAACTCTGTCTAGATTAAGGTGCTTTTCAACCTGCTTATCAAGATATGTCCATAAGGTCTTTATCTGGCCGTCAGTGAATTCATCTACATTGTGCCCAACTAATAGCCGTGTCAGTTGGTCAGTGAACACTTCCTCACTCTTACCATTATCAGCGATGTATTTAGCTACTTTTCGGGCCTCTTTGAATAACTCAGGATTATGAATGAAGTCTTCACCAAGTTTCTCCAGCTGATAGGCAGCTTGTGCTGTGCGCTTTTTTGCATCTTTAAGAGCCTTGCCTTTTTTTTGGGGCTTCAACAGTGGCTTAAGCGCAAGATAAAAATCCTCAAGAGACGAATATTCTCTTTTCTGTATCTTTCGTTTGATTGCATGATGTTTTTCAGATGCTTTGTCATTAAAAGGGTCTATCCAGTAAAACTGTCTTTGCTCAAATTTGGGATAGGCATCAGCAATATTCATATGGCTGCCATTGAAGACAATCATTCTGATGGCTTCCCACTCTAGATGAGCAAATATCTTATACTCAGTGTCAAAAAATCTTGGTTCAATATCTGTCATTCATTCTCCATTAGCTAAAGCAGATGCACCGCAGTCTTGTGCCATCATGCAGGTTTCATTATGATTGTTGGGGATTATTGAATGTACCATAAGTGGTTAATGAACACAAGTAGATTAAGGTACATATAGATACCACTATATTACACAGTAATAATAGATTTATACCTAAAGGCATAAACCATATTTTCTTTATAAATACACTTATAGTGCAACACTCAAGTGAACATTTATAATTGTAAGTGGAAGCAATATAGATAAGTACTGGTCTGTGCTTTATAGATATTGGCTTTTGTATCTTGTTATGTTGTCTCGTCATGTATCACTGTTGTGTTTGCCCCATCTGTGTAACAGGCTGAGTATAACTTCGTGCATACCCCCACTGGTTCATGCCCTATCCTATGTATGTCCATATAAGACTCACACAGCCTGTGTGTGGCAGTTTATATGTACATCTTGCTGAACATTGAAGATGCCCCTGCATGAGTCTTATACAGCCATTAAAATGGTTAACAGCCATTTGCCCTAATCTGTGTAGCTATATATGAACATATACGTAGGCATGGCCTATGGCTCATGCATAGGGGGTATAGATTATGATTGTTAATGGCATCTAAGTGCAGTCACTTACCCTGTACTGATAACGGTTAGACACACTAGGCTTATTCCATTACCCGAAGATTTCTATGTGGGTAGACCACTGGGTAGACCAAAGTGATGCACTTGACGTGTTGCATTATAAGTGAGATTCTAAGCATAGCTTCAAATACAGAGTAGGTATGGTGCTTACATGGAGAAACTAACTCTCCACCAGCACCATTTTTCCTTACATATCATGTGTTAACACATTGTAATTGAAGCATATTGCGTGTTTCAATTGGAGTGTGGGTAGATAAATGCGCCCGATGAATCTGAGACGCTCTTGGTTGTTTGTTGGTGCTGCAGACCATGAAGCGATAAAAGCATCAAATAGAAGCTGCGCTGACGCTTGCATCCAAGAATTTGAAGACTTTTGTGTGCCTGAAATGCGTCAAGAAGCAAGGCAAATGATGCCTGACGTGTTAAGCGATTGGCGCGCAAGAGGCATAGTAGCCACTGTTAGGATAAACCCACTGGAGAATCCAGATGGGTTGAAAGACTTGGATGCTGCCATGAAAGCTGGTGCGGATGCTATATTAATCCCAAAAGCTAATACAAAAGAACAGATGGTGGTACTTCAAAAGCACATAAATGAATTAGAAAAGCAATATGCCAGACCCGTTGGTTCAACAGACATCATACCAAACATTGAGCAAGCAATAGGGCTAGTTCATTCCCATGAAGTTTTATCTGCTAGCAAGCAAATTGTAGGCTCGCTCGTGGCCTCCGAAGATATGGCTGTGTCACTGAATTCACCACGTCAAAAAAATAGTGAAATGCTAAACCATGTTCGTTGTGCTTTTCATATATCGTGCTGCGCTGCTGGCATTACATCAATTGATATGCCTTATACTTTTACGGACGATGAGGGTGTTAGACAGCAGACAATTTTAGCACGAGATATCGGGATGGTCTCAAAGAGCACCGTCAATGCCAGTCATTGTGAGATTATAAATGAGATATTGACCCCTTCCAGAAATCAGGTGGAAGAAGCAAAGCAATTAGTATCCGTTTTTGAGGAAGCGAGGGAGGCTGGAGAAGGACAGGTAGTTTATTCAGGAACAAAAGTAGAAGTTCCAACTTATCTTAACGCTATGCAAATTATTGAGCGTTACGATGCGTTATCTGAATATCAAGATTAAAATGAATTCATTGTTGTTCTGTAGTTAGAATGATATTTTGTTCAGTGCAGAAAATATAAGGTTTTTATCAAATCCCTTACCATAGCCTTCTCCTATCTTTTCAGATGACCAGCCACCTATCTGGTCAATCATTTCAGAAGGGCACTGTACGGCCCTTAGACGGTCTCTGAGGGCATGTCTGAAGCCATGTATAACTATGTCATTACGGAAGTTTGTCTGCATCCATTTGTTCAATGCATTGGATGCTGAGTTGGCTCTGCATTGCTCGCTATCAGTATACCTATCAAAAGCAAAGCATGATGACGCAGTTTGCTTGATACGCTGTGCAGCCCATAGCGATGCACCTACAAGTGGCACTTGTCTCTGACTGCCTTTTGTCTTTAGTGACCGCCAAGGGTGAGGCTCTATATCTACGTATGGTATCTCTTCATCTAGATGCAGGTCATCTACATGTAGTCCAGCTGCTTCAGCCAGCCTCATACCTGTGTCTGATATGAGGGCTATGAGCCATCGTCTATCATCATCTATCTCATAACAGGCTTGCTGTATCTCACGGATAGTCTCAACAGGTATAGAGACACGCTCCTTACTATCAGCCTCTGGCATGAAGATAGACGAGAAGGGGTTGCGTATATCCAACCCATGTTCAGCTATGGCCAGATTAATGATAGCTTTGATAGTAGCAAAGGAACGCCTGACTGAAGCTACATTTAGACCTCTTGCTATCATTGCATCACGCACTTGCCCTGCATCTGTTGTCCTATAATCAGAGACAACTCTATCGCCACATATCTCAATGACTGTTCCAGCATTACGTAAGGCAGCTTGATGGAAGGTCTTTGCCTTACTCATACCCTTTAGCTGGAGATATTGCTGTGTGGCCTCTAACAGGGTAGGGGCACTTATAGCCCTCACATCATTTGCTATCACATTGCCTAATCCCATCGCATCCAGCCTCATGGGAAGCCAGCGTTCATCAAGCCTTTGGCATATCACTTGAGCATACTTCAGAGCCTTTGCACGGCTTTTGGTATTCAAAGCAAGCACGATGCGATGCTTGGCATGACAGTGATGCAATTCTTTGGGAACACGTCTTGAGAAGTAATAGAAGCCACGCTTCTGATAAATGTACTCATTAAAATGGTCTACCATATGGTCTACCCACACTCCAATTGAAACACGCAATATGCTTCAATTACAATGTGTTAACAAATGATATGTAAGGAAGAATGGTGCTGGTGGAGTAAGTCAATGCCTTACCCAAGCACCAAGCTGCATCTCTATGTAAGCCTTATCAATAGGTTACGTGAATTGTACACACTGTCAATAGGCACAAAATGTACATCAGTTTGTACATCACTTA
>JADHOX010000014.1 GCA_016778805.1 Rickettsiales bacterium | reverse complement strand
GATGTTTTAATTATATTTGCTAATTTAATTAAATAATTTTGGTTTTGTGAGCTTGATCTTGTAATTATACCAATTTCTCTATATTTCTTTTGTTTAAATTGGATTAGTTTAAGATTTTTCTCATTTAAGCATGCCAGCTTTGGTAATAAACCTGCGCCATTATTTATTCTTATCATATTTCTAATGGTTTCGATATTTGTAGCTGAAAAGTCACTAAATGAGTTTTGTTTATAAATTGAACAGATTTCTTTGATATTATCTGACATACAATTTCCTTCTTTAAGTAACATAAGTTTTTTACTCGCTAAAATATCTTCAAAATCTGCTTCAGTATCATTTGAGTTGTTTGGTAAAGCTAACAGAAACTCTTCATCATATAATTTGTGATACTTTATATGGCTGTCAATTAAATGTGGGAAATATGCTATTATGCCAAAGTCTAGCTGGCCTATTTTGAGCTTAGTTATTAGATCCTCAGTTTTTAATTCATGAAAATAAAATTTTACTTCAGGTAAGTGATCGCAAATTTTGTCAGCAATTAATGGGAGTAAATAAGGACAGATTGTTGGAATTAAACCAATTGTTAGATTGATTTTGTTATTTTGAACATTTTTGATTATATCAAAATTTTCTACAATGATTTTTGCATGATGAATTATTTTTTTACCAATTTCAGTTGTGATTATTTGACGATGGTTTCGTTCGAAAATTTGGCAATCCAAAACCATTTCAATTTTTTGAATTTGTTGACTTAAAGCAGGTTGTGAGATGTTGCACTTTTCTGCAGCTTTAATAAAGTTTTTGAGTTCATCAATTGCAATTAAATATTGAAAATCTCGAATATTCATAATTTTTACTAATAGATATTACTTATTATATTACAGTTAAATCATAAGTAAAGCTTATGAAGTTTATAATAAGTTTATATTATTAATCTTAAGATATTTAGATATATTTATTTAAATAATTAATCATTTATATAGAGAACTATGATAACAATTGGTGATCAGTTTCCAGCTTTTTCTTTAAAAGCTGTTAAAGAAGGAGAATATCCGCATTCTATAAATGATGCGTTTATAGATATTAACAATAATAGTTATAAAGGTAAATGGCAGGTAATTTTCTTTTGGCCGAAGGATTTTACTTTTGTTTGCCCTACTGAAATTGTTGCGTTTGCAAATCTTAAAGAAGAATTTGAAGATCGTGAAACAGTTTTGTTGGGAGCAAGTACAGATAGTGAGTTTGTTCATTTAGCATGGAAAAAACATCAATCAGAATTGAATAACCTTCCAATTCCGATGCTTGCTGATGTTGGTGGTGTGCTATCAAATGAATTAGGTATTTTATCTAAGGAAGCTTTGGTTGCGAATAGGGCCACATTTATTATTGATCCTGATGGTGTTGTGAGATTTGTATCAGTTACTGATTTAAATGTTGGAAGAAACCCAAATGAAGTTTTGCGAGTTTTAGATGCTCTTCAAACTGATGAGTTATGTCCATGTAACTGGAACAAGGGAGAAGAAACAATAAAACTTTAATTTACTTAAAAAGGAGGTAAGAGTGATCTTACCTGATTAAAAATAACTTATTTACATTTTTTTATGTCTACAATTGAATTTCAAGATTACGCAAAAGATATTAAACTAAACCTTAGTGCAATATTTAGGGAGGACCCAGATTCAAAGCTTAAGAAAAATCAAGTGTTTGCAATCGCTTTAGCCTGTGCTTATGCTGTGAAAGATAATAATATTGTAAATTATATTTTTGCTCAATCAGGAGATGTTCTTAGTGATAATGAGGTTAAAGCTGCAAAATCAGCTGCAACAATTATGGCTATGAATAATATTTATTATCGGTTTGTTCACCTTGTCGGTGATGAAGAGTTTGGAAATTTGCCTGCAAAGCTTAGAATGAATGTAATGGCAAATCCTGGTGTCGATAAAATTGACTTTGAGTTGTACAGTCTTGCTGTTTCAGCAATTAATGGATGCGGATTATGTATTGATTCACATGTTAAGCAAATTATCGGAGCAGGTGTCTCAAAACCATCAATTCAACATGCGATTAGAATAGCTTCAGTTATAAATGCATCAGCTCAGGCGTTATTTATAAATTAATTCTGTAAATATCAGTTCTTGATGCTAATATAATCAGCGAACTAATATTTGATTAAGATGATAAGAGTTAAAGATCTGGCAATTGCATTTCATGGCCAACAAATATTTGAGGATGTAAATATCCATTTTAATCCTGGTGAAAAGATCGGTTTGATAGGACGTAATGGTAGTGGCAAATCAACTTTTCTAAAAATATTACTTGGTATGCAAGAGCCAGATTTAGGTAAAGTTGAAATATCTAATAATTATCGTATTGGTTATTTACAGCAGCATTTAAGTTTTTCATATCCAACGGTTATAGATGAAGTAGCTAGTGTTTTGTCAGAAGATCGCGAATTTGAAGTTTGGAAAGGTGAGATGATTCTTCAAGGTCTTGGTTTCTCTGATGAAGAAATGCAAAAAGATCCGAAAGATTTTTCTGGGGGCTTTCAGGTTAAGATTAATTTAGCTAAATTATTGTTAGATGAACCTGAATTATTACTACTCGATGAACCAACTAATTATCTTGATATTCATTCGACAAAATGGCTAAAGAAATTTTTACAAGATTGGGAAGGTGAATTAATTCTAATTACACATGATCGTGCCTTTATGGATAGCATCATAACTCATACTTTAAATGTTCATAGAGGTCAGTTTAGAAAAATTCCTGGTAATACTAAAAAAATCAAAGAGCAAATTGCTCAAGAAGAAGAAATCTATGAGAAAACCAGGGTAAATCAGGAAAGAGAACGTCAAAAAACGCAAGAATGGATCGACCGATTTAAGTCAAAGGCGAGTCAAGCCAGTAGGGCGCAATCAAAAATTAAAGCACTTGAGAAGCAAGGTGTTATGGAAAAGTTAAGTGAGGTAGAAACTTTATCTTTCCAGTTCAATTATAAGCCATATGAAAGTAAAGAAAGTTTATTAAAAGTTAATAATTTAGAGTTTGGCTATAAAGAGACAGGAACTTTGATTAAGGATCTATCATTTTCAGTAAATCAAGGTGATAAAATTTGTGTAGTTGGTAAAAATGGAAAAGGTAAATCAACTTTACTTAAACTTTTAGCAAATGAATTAGAAGCACAAAATGGACTCGTGGATTATCATGATAAAGTTAAATTGGGATATTTTGGTCAAATGAATATTGATAGATTAAACCCTAACTTATCCATTTGTCAGGAAGTTCAAACTAGTGATCCAAATGCACCAATCGGTAATGTCAGAAGAACATGCTCACATGTAATGTTTTCTGGAGATTTGGCGCATAAAAAAATTTCAGTACTATCTGGTGGAGAGAAAAGCCGAGTGATGCTTGGTAAAATTCTGCTTAAACCTGTAAATTTGTTATTTCTTGATGAGCCAACTAACCATTTAGATATGGAATCGGCTGAAGCCTTAATGAATGCTGTAGATAATTTTGCTGGTGCTGTTGTTATGGTTACGCATGATGAATATTTTCTTAAGAAGATTGCAAATAAACTAATTGTTTATGATGAAGGAAATGTATTTATGTATGATCGCGATTATAAAACTTTTCTAAAGAAAATTGGCTGGAAAGATATTTAATGTTGATTGTATCTTACTTCTAAATAAATTTAGCAATAAATTAGATTTAATAAACTAATATGGATAAACCAAAAATTGCATTATTCTTCGGTGGTAATTCACCTGAGCATGATATTTCGATTATTACCGCGCTTTCAGTTGCAGCAGCAATTGATTCAACAAAATATCAAGTTATACCTGTTTATGCAGATAAAAGTAATAAATTTTATACTGGTGTTGAGCTTTTAAAACGTGAAAATTATTATTTGTCTGAAGCTACAAAAAGCAAAATTGATGTTGTAAATATTACAGTTAATCCAATAAACGGTTCGCCGACACTTTCTGTTTTAGCGGATTCAATATTTAAAAAAAATAGATATATTGATTTTGATATTGCAATGCCTGCATTTCATGGTGGAACTGGAGAAGATGGTGCTTTTGTTGGCTTGTTAGAATTTCTCAATATTCCATATACTGGTCCAAGATCTATGGCTTCGAAAATTGTTATGAATAAATTTTTAACAAAAGAATTGTTTAAAAATGCTGGTATAAATATTTTGCCAAGTAATTTGCTGACTAGAGATAATAAAGAAGAATTTTTGAATTTAGATAAATATCTCAAGCAAGTTACATTAAATTATCCATTATGCGTAAAACCATGTAATTTGGGTAGCTCTATTGGTGTAAATATTGCTCGAAATGAAGCTGATCTTAAAGCAGCTATAATCGAAATTTTCAAAATTGATTATCAAATTTTAATTGAGCCTTATGTTGAAAATCTTATTGAGTTTAATATCTCAATAACAAATGCCTTTGGCGATCAAGCCTTATCGGCGATTGAAAAGCCAATCAGCTCTGGAGATTTACTTGATTTTAAAACTAAATATTTAAATGGTAAAAATCGGAAAGCAAAATTGTCTGTACCAAGTTCAATGGGTATGGCATCATTAAAGCGCGATACTAATCCTGAAGAGCTTACACAAGAGTTAAAAACCAAAATTCATGAATATTCTATCAAAGCTTTTAAGTTGATTTCTGGAACTGGAGCTCCAAGAATTGATTTTTTATGTGATAGTAAAACTGGAGAGATCTGGTTAAATGAGGTTAATCCTTTGCCAGGTTCATTTGCATATTATTTATGGGAAGCAGCTGAACCAAAAGTTAACTTCACTAAATTACTCACAGCTTTAATAGATGAAGGTTTTGCAATTGTTCAAAATAATCAAATTGTTACTGATTCTATAGCTACAGGAAGCAATATATTCGATTGAGTTTTAAATTAATTGAATTTTTATCTAATCTTATAATTAAAATCAGAGCAAACTGATTCACTATCAGAATCTTGTGATAAATCAGATAATTGTTCCTCATGATCGAGATTTATTGGCGAGTGTTCTTTAATTAGTTTTAAAACATTTTGGCTATGCAAATTCTGCTTGGCAATAATAAAGCTAGATTTTGGGTTATTGGTAATTTTTGCTCCATTATCAAATAGTAATTGAAAGATTTCATAAGCTTTGGTTTTGCTTAAAGCTAAGTTTATAGTATTATCATCAGTACCATTTGAGGTTCTAGCACCAGCATTTAGTAAGAAAGACAAATTTTGTTTTAATTCAAAGCCATTGTTTTCAGTATGAGAAGCAATATTTAGTAATTGATTTACAAGACAATAACTGCCATTACGATCTGACTGTTTAATGTAGTTGGGATCATGGATTTTAAATAAGTTTAGAATTTCTAGGTCTACATTTTTTCTTAGTGAAAATGAAATGGTAGTTGCATATGGATTAGAGCTTTGCGTGATTAATGAAGCCCCGTTATTTAAGAGTTCTTCTATTGTTTCAAATGAATGATCGTGATAAATTGCCAAATGAAGACTAGTTGCAAGAAAATCATTTGTGTTTTTTGAGTTTGTGACTTTTGCTCCATATTGAAATAAAGTTTTAATAACAGCATAATCGCATCCCCAATACAAGGCCTGATCCAGAGAAGAATTGCCGTCAAAGCTATTATGAATTTCTGCCCCATGTTCGAATAAAAGTTCAATAATTTCAGAGGATGCATTATTTGACAATGCGATTTGAATGCTATTATCAGCTAATAGCTTTCCTTTAACGCATGGTTTGGCTCCACTATTAAGCAATTGTTTTACTTTATCAAAGTCAACACAATGTTGTTTCTTTAGTTCGATTTCTAATAAAATATTTAGTTCTGCTTGATGTGTAATTGCTTTCATTGATATTTAAAGAATCAGATTTTACATAAGGGCGGCATTTTTGCAACTAAATTTGCAAAGTTGTAGCTTTGTTTTTGCGGTTGTGCTATTATGATTTATTTAAGAGGTGATTATGAATTTAATAAAAATATTTGCAGTCTATCTTATTTGTTGTGGTTCTCTTTTTGCTGAAGGTCGAGTTGATAATGAAGCTCCAGAACACAATATTCATTTGGATCAAGCACATCATGATGATGATGTTGAAGCAAGAGAATCTGAGGCTGAACAAGAAAGAGATGAAGACATGGAATAATATAAATTTCGTAAATTTATTTTTCCAGAATACTTATTTAGCTGAATCATTAAAATTGGTTCAGCTATTAAGCTTATTCAAGATCATTTAATGAATTAATATGATTTATTAGGTCATTATCAATCTCAATATCGCTAAGATTAATAAAATGATCATACCATAAGCTATAAAAAATTAGTCCAAATATTGCAGTTGCATCTTTTTTAGTAAAACTCTTCAAATAATTGTGCAGTTTATCATTATTAAATAGTTCATTAAATGCTTCATGATTAATTAAATATTCAATAATAAAAGGTCGTTGATTATGAAGCCATTGATAAACGGGTAATTTAAAGCCACGTTTTTTACCGAAGGCATTTGAGTTGACCATATAATTATCTAAATGTTGTCTTAAACACCATTTAGCATATTTAAATTTTACCTTGTATTTATTGGGAATTGAGAGTGCAAAAGGTGATAATATTTGATCAATAAATGGCGTTCTGCCTTCAATTGAATGGGCCATAGTACAACGATCTAGTTTTGTTAATAGATCATTTGGTAGCCAAAATAAGCTATCGACAATTTGCATCCTTTGCAAATGTGTCCAAGGATATTCAGCAAGAAGTTTATATTGATCTTCAATTGGTGTTTGCCATCGAGCAAAACTTATCGACATCAAAGCTTTATCTCTAAATTGTCCTTTAAGGCTATGTTTGAATTTTAGTAAACCATTAAATAGTCCTGCCTTATGGTGTCTTCTATAACCAGAAAAGAATTCATCGCCTCCTTCTCCAGATAAAATTACTTTTACATAATCTTTCGCAGTCTCGCTTAGTTTCAAAGTTGGCAGAGTGGCAGGGTCTATTAATGGGTCATCAAGTGTTTTGGCTGCTTGAACAAGGTAATGCCAAAAGTCTTTTTCTGTGAATTCTACTTTGTGAACATTGCAGCCCATATCTTCGACCATTTTTAAGGCTTGTTTTGTTTCGTCATGTTCTTTAGATTCTGGAAATCCGGCAATAAAAAGATGCAAAGGTTTTGAGGTAAGTTGTTTCATCCAATATAAAATGACCGAGGAATCAACTCCGCCAGAAAAAAACAGGCCAATCGGAACATCTGATCGCATATGCTTACTAACTGAATCGGTAATTTTATTGGTTAATTTTATTTGTGAAAAATTTTCATTTTTACCTTCATTTAATAAAAGGTCGATTGGGTTATTGAAAACTTTATTAACAATATTATTATTTTCAATGACTATAGTTTCACCTGGCATTAAACGAAAAACATTACGATAAATTGTTTGTTTGGTGAGTGAAAATCTTGCCTGTAATAATTCGTAGGATTTTTCTGGCAAAATCTCTTTTCTTAAAATTTTTGAATTTACAATTGTTTTTAAATTTGAGGCAAAAAGTAAGCCGTTATCCATTTTTGTATAATAAAGCGGCTTGATACCAAAGCTATCTCTAGCAAGAATAAGGCGAAGCTTTTGCAAATCATAAAGTGCCAAAGCATACATGCCTCTAAGTTTTTGAGTAAAATTAGCTTTATATTTGTCAAACAAGTGTAAAATTACTTCACAATCAGAATTTGTTTGAAAAGTTACATCAGTAAATTCTTGTTTTAGTTCAATATAATTATAAATTTCACCATTAACGATAAGTACATATTTGAGCTTTTGTTTTTTGTCATAGAAATAAAATGGCTGACTCCCGGTTTTTAAATCTATAATAGATAATCGTCGATGATATAGAAAAATATTCTTTTCAAAAAACTCTCCATATCCGTCTGGACCTCGTTCCATAAGGTTATCATTGAAAACATTTGTTAGATGCTCTTTTTTTGCTTCATTGATATTCCCAAAAAGGCCTGCTATACCGGACATATTTGAATTAAAAGTTATTTTAAAATCAATTAATAGATATCGCTATGCAAATCAATCAAATTTTCTGGCCTAGTTTTCAAGGCGTTAATAATATAGAGCTTGGTCTCGATTCGGTTTTGGCTTTCGCGCGGCAAGTTGGCCATCCTGAGCGATATTTAAAAAATGTGATTCATGTTGCTGGAACTAATGGTAAAGGCTCTACTATAGCATTTTTAGAAGCAATGCTTCGAAGCCTTGGTTTTAGTGTTAATGTTTATACATCTCCGCATTTGGTTGATTTTAACGAAAGGATTAAACTCAATGGTAAATATATTAGCGATCAAAATCTGGAGTTGATTTTAAAAAGATGTCAGCAAATTGAGCAGGAAAAAGGCTTGAGTGCAACTTTTTTTGAAGGCACAACAATAGCAGCTTTTTTGGCTTTTATGCAATTTCCAGCTGATTTTAATTTGATTGAAACCGGCCTTGGCGGCAGGCTTGATGCAACAAATATTTTTCCGAACAAATTACTATCAGTTATAACACCGATTGATATAGATCATCAGGAATTTTTAGGCGATGATATCTTAGGGATCGCAGAAGAAAAGGCAGCAATCATGAATAATTCTGAAGGCGTTGTGATATCAAAACAGCAAGCTAGTGTTCGGGAGTTCCTGGTTGAATATGCAGATAAGCATAACAAAACTTTAATAGATGCTAATGAAATTACTGAAGGTCTTGAAGTGGATGATTTGCCATTAGTCGGTGATCATCAAATTGATAATTTCAAAACTGCCTTCACTGCCTTAACCTCACTTGTTGGTATTGACAAGGCTAAAAGAGCTTTTACTAATTATCATAATTATTTTTGGTGGCCAGCTCGGCTTCAGGAAATTCGTTTAAAAACTGTCTTGTCACAATTAAAGCCAGATTCGAAAGTATTACTTGATGGTGGCCATAATATTGCAGCAGCTAAAAATGTTGCTAAATATCTACAAAAGGTTCATAAGGATTACAAAAAGATCTATCTTATATGTAACCAAACTAATGACCGTGACATTAAAGCTTTTATTAATGAATTTAAAGAAGTTGATCTTGAGTTTTGCTCTTTTTATTTCGAGCATCAGAAACCTTTTTATAAATCAGAAGAGCTGAAAGTGATTTTTGGTAATGAGTTTAAAGGTGAATTTCAAAATTTTAATGATGTTTGGAAACTTGATGAAGGTAATAGCTTATTCCTTGTTGCTGGATCATTATTCTTAGCTGGTGAGTTTTTGAGGTAAAAGAAATCAAATAAAAATCTTCAAAAAAAATATTTTTTGTTTAAATAAATTTCAAATTTTATATTCTAAAAATGACAAAAGCATTAATTACAGGAGTTACTGGAATGGTTGGTTCGCACCTAGCCGATTTTTTACTTGAAAACACTGATTGGGAGATCTATGGAATGTGCCGTTGGAGAAGCCCTATGGATAATATCTCACATTTAATTAACAAAATTAATCATAAAGATCGTATTCATCTGCTTTATGGTGATTTAAGGGATTATATCTCCATTCAAGATGTTATTACAAAATCTCAGCCTGATTATATTTTTCATTTAGCCGCGCAAAGCTATCCAAAAACAAGTTTTGAATCTCCTCTTGATACTTTTGAAACAAATATACAGGGAACAGCAAGAGTACTAGAAGCCATTAGAAAAGATGAAGATTTACGCACAAAGACAGTAATACATGTTTGTGCATCAAGTGAAGTTTTTGGCAGAGTTCCTAAGGAAAAACTGCCAATAGATGAAGAATGTAGTTTTCATCCTGCATCACCATATGCAATTTCAAAAGTTGGAACCGATCTTGTTGGAAGATATTATGCCGAAGCTTATGATATGACTGTAATGACAACAAGAATGTTTACGCATACAGGTCCAAGAAGAGGTGATGTTTTTGCTGAAAGTACATTTGCAAAACAAATTGCTATGATAGAACAGGGCTTGATTGATCCTGTTGTGAAAACTGGAAACCTAGATTCGCTTCGAACATTTGCCGATGTTAGAGATGCCGTAAAAGCTTATTATATGCTTGTTACTAATAATCCACAGGCTGGAGAATACTATAACATTGGTGGTACTTACACTTGTACCATAAAGGAAATGCTTGATTATTTAATTTCAATTTCGACTATGAAAAATGATATAAAGGTCGAAACTGATCCTGAAAGATTGAGACCAATTGATGCCGATCTTCAAGTTCCTAATACTAAGAAATTTGAACAACATACTGGTTGGACATCTGAAATATCTTTTGAACAAACTATGACTGACCTCTTAAACTATTGGCGTGAAAGAGTTAAAAATGGTGAAAATTTTCTAACAAGATAATATGTCAGAACTTATTATTAGATCAAGATCACCGTTAAGATTAGGCCTGGGTGGTGGTGGCACGGATATGGAGTCGTTTTATAATCAATATGGCGGTGCCGTTTTAAATGCTACAATCGATCTATATGCATGTTGTAGCATAAAGCCTAAAAATCATGGTAAAATCATTTTTATAGCTTCTGATTTAAATGAAAGGTTTGAATGTGATTTAACTAACTATATTGAACCTACTGGAACTTTAAAACTTCATAAGGCGATTTATAATAGAATCGTTAAAGATTATAATAATAACAAACCTATCTGTCATAAAGTTATTACTTATTGTGATGTACCTGCAGGATCAGGTCTTGGATCTTCATCTACTCTGGTTGTTTCAATCATAAAAGCATATGTTGAATTATTAGGTTTGCCTTTTGGTGATTATGATATTTCACATTTAGCATATGAAATTGAAAGGTTAGATCTTGGAATGAAAGGTGGTAAACAAGATCAGTATGCTGCTACATTTGGTGGTTTTAACTTTATGGAATTTTATGAAAATGATAGAACTATTATAAATCCATTAAGGGTTCGAAGGTGGATTGTCTCAGAGCTAGAGCAATGTCTTGTTTTGTTTAATTTAGGTACTTCTAGGGAGTCATCTAAAATTATTGATGAGCAAAGTTTAGAGCTTGAAAAACAAAACCCAAATACAACTGAGTCAATGCTGCAAATTAAGCAGGAAGCGATTAATATAAAAGAATATATCTTAAAGGCGGATTTTGATGCAATTGTAGAATCCATAAAGAAAGGTTGGGTTGCTAAAAAAAATGCCTCTCGTTCAATTAGTAATGATAGAATAAATAGTCTGTATGATAGGATAATTAAAGCGGGCGCTTTGGCTGGTAAAATATCAGGTGCTGGTGGCGGAGGTTTTATGATGTTCTTTACCAGACCTTCGAAAAGAATGGAAGTGATTAGAGCTTTAGAAGCCGAAAAAGAAGGGCAAATCTACCCTTTCCATTTTGTTGATGAGGGAAGTAGTAGTTGGACTATTCATAAAAAATAATAGTTTTAAATATGTGCCATCTTTTGTGATTTGACATTAGTGTTAATTTGATTATCACTTTTTTTGTCAAAATTTTTTATTATGAAATCTCCAATTACATCTCAGCTTACATTATCAAAAACTTCTTCATTTATAACAAATCAATTCCAGAAGACCCAAAAGCTCTTTACTAAAATGATTAGTGATGATGCTTTAGTTTCACAAATAGAGTTGGCTGCTGATATTTGTTACTCAGCATTAAAAAATGGTAAAAAAATTATGTTTTGTGGTAATGGCGGTTCAGCTGCAGACTCTCAGCATTTAGCTGCTGAGTTTGTGAGTAAACTTTCTTATGATAGGCCAGCATTAAACGCTATTGCGCTTACTACAGATACTTCTGCACTTACTGCGATTGGTAACGATTATGGTTATTTATATAGCTTCTCAAGACAGGTTGAGGCGCTTGGGCAATCTGGGGATGTTTTAGTTGGTATTTCAACGTCAGGCAGAAGTAAAAATGTATTGGAGGCAATTAAGTCGGCAAATAACAAAAATATTACGACAATTGCCATGCTTGGAGATGAGGGCAGAGATATTGGCGAAATTTCGGGTTATCAAATCAATATTCCATCTTCTGAAACTCCAAAAATTCAGGAAGGTCATATTGCAACAGGTCATATTTTATGCGCTTTAGTTGAAGATAGTTTTTTTGGAAAAACTCACAATCCTAATAATAAGTCATAATGCAGGCAATAGTTTTAGCCGGTGGGTTTGGTACAAGACTGCAAAATGTTGTTAAGAACATTCCAAAACCAATGGCTCCAATTGGCGATAAGCCTTTTTTGTTTTATTTATTATCCTATCTTAAAAATCACAATTTTTCAGAAGTGGTTATCTCAGTTCATTATTTAAAAGAGCAAATAGAAGAGTTTTTTGGTAGTGAATTTAAAGGAATGTCGATAAAATATGCGGTTGAAGAACAGCCTTTAGGTACTGGTGGAGCTATTATCAATTCCTTGAAATATATTGACCATTCAAAACCGGTGGTTGTGTTAAATGGCGATACATTTTTAGAAGTTGATTATAAAAAGCTCTTAAACAATCATTGTGAAAGTTTGGCAAAACTTACAATTGTTCTTAAATATGTAGAGGATTCTAGTAGATATGGCTTGGTTTCAGTCAATGGTGATGATATTGTTACTAGTTTTTCTGAGAAGTCTAAGCAAAAGCAATCTGGATACATTAATAGTGGGATTTATATTTTTGATCCAAGTATATTTTCAGTATTTCAATTGCCAGAAAGGTTTTCCTTTGAAGTTGATTTCTTACAGAAATATACCAAAGATTTAAATATCAATTCCTATCAATGTCAGGATTATTTTATTGATATTGGTGTGCCTGAAGATTATGATATTTCTATTAATGCAATACCTAGATTAATAAATATTTAATCTTAATCCTAAAGACTTTAAATGAGCATTCAAATTTTTCTTTTTAGTTTTTTTATTTGATTTCGTAATTTTATTATTGGTCTTAAAAACTTAATATGGCTTAAAATTTTGTATGCATTTTCTTTAGAGTTTAGTACATTTTCTAAATTTGTATTTATTGGTTTTGTTATAATGGTTTCAGTAGTGAGTGAGTTACATAATGTGTTATCGTTATATTGATCAAATTTATGATGCGAGATATTGTACTTCATAGTTGGTGTATTAGTTTTGATTTTGTGTTCAAAATGATTATTTAAAGAATTTATATAATTACGTTGATTTAGATACTTTAAAATATATGATGGAGGTAAAGATCTTATAAGCATAGAGCCTGTATAAAACATGTGATCAGAAAGATGAGGTGCAAATTCTATATTATTAACATAAATACCAAATTCATTGTTATCATACATAATTACACTTGATTCAGCTAATTGACAGTTAGGATTATCCTCCAATACTCTCACTAGTGAAGATAAGTGGTCATAAAAAAAATCTTCTCCGAACCTTGATATCAAAAACAAATCATTTTCTGAAGATGGAAGCTTTGGTTCAATTTCTGCAATAACTTTCCCAAAATTATTAAGCTTACAAGAATTATATTCTAAAAAAGTATAATTTATATCATTTCTTTTTAACAAAGACAAAGTTTCTGGATCTCTAATATTTGAAACAATAAACAATTTTATCAAAGGATATGATTGGTTTTTAACAGAATCTATTATACTCTTTAAATTGTCTGATTTCTCTTGAACATGTATAATGTTAATAACAAAGTTTTTATTTCTAGCATGATATTCTTGTTCTATTAATTCTCGCCTTTGTTTATGTTTATCGTAAAGGTTTTTAATTTGTTTTGAAAGATCAAAATTCGCTTTCATATGTTTCTGTAATATCTCAACCATACCTTTTACAGAGTTTTTATTATTTAATGCCCAATTATAATGAGCATTAATTTGTATAGCTTTTTCTTTGTCGCTACCATTTACATATAGCACTTTATCACCAAAATGTTGTTTAAAAAATGGGTTTTCATCACATATTGGTAATGCACCTCCAGCAATTAATTCAAACACTCTACTTGAGGCAATTTCACTTTCTATATGAGCCTCATGACTAAGAGCTAGCCCAAGTAAACATTTCGATATTTCCTTAAATGTGGATAATCCATCAAACGGAATTTCGTCTACATAGCTTATAAAACCTTCCTATGGTTTTATTTTTCCAAGTTTTCGTGGTCCATATATTTTTAAAATTTTTAGAGAGTCTAATGTTTTAAAAATTTCTTCAAATCTAGATTTTCCTGAACTTTTATCCCAATTTATACCGCAATAAAAGATGCCTGTTCTTGAATTGTCGAATTTATAATATGGTCCACAATTAGTGTGATTTATTACAATTTCTGGTTCTAAATGGTAACATTTATAGTGTTTGGAGATGCGGGTAGCGTGGTGATCTGCAGGTTGCGATAAGCATGATATGAAATCATGATGCGAAGTAAGGTGAAAGGAATGTTTTAAATAACTCCAATCATGATAAAATTTTAACGGATTCCATAATGCCACATACGAAAATCCATCATAACATTTTGGACTGGCAAAATGAAGATTAATAATAAAATCAACATCATGATTTTTGATACGCCTAATAGTCTTCTTAAAATTTTTGTCTAAAATATTACCATACTTATCAATAATTAATAATTGCTTACTATTAAGTTCTGCAGCCTTTTTTATTCTAAGAATAGTTTCGTTTTCAGCAGCATTGACACCTGGCCATTCGCATACTATAGCAAAAGTGTTTTTCATGTATGTAATAAATTAGTTATAAAAATTTTGGAATCTTAATTATTGTGTTGAAATTGAAAAAAGGTTTCTTTTTTGTAATTTTATAGTTCATAAGATATAGTGAATCTAAATCAGAATTTAATAAGAATTCTATTGCCTCACTTGGGTCTTCAATTATTGGCTGAGATTTACCGTTAAAAGATGTATTAAGAACAGCACTCAGACCAGTTTTTTTCTTCAACACTTGTAAAATGTCAAATAAAATACCAGTATCAATATTTACGCTTTGAACTCTAGATGTGCCATCAACATGTGTAACTGCAGGTAAGCTATCGTTTTTAACCTTTAAATTGTACAACATATAAAATAAATTATCAGTATTTTTGTTATACTTAAAATATTCATTAATAGAGCTTTCAAGACATGCTGGTGCGAACGGTCTCCAGGATTCTCGATTTTTAATTTTGTTTACTCTTTCCCAATTTTCTGATTTTGTCGGATTTGCTAGAATTGATCTATGACCTAAGGCTCTTGGTCCTGATTCACTACCTTTATAAAATAGTGATATTACTTTGTTTTGTTTTATGTCGTTTGCTGCATGCTTTGATATTTTATTAAAACTGAGTTTTCTAATTGAAATCTTTTTTTTGTAATTGATTAAAGCGTTCTCTATCGATTTTTCTTGAAAACTCCTCTTCAAACCATGATATGCAATTTGTGGAGAGGTTTTATAATTTGAATTAAGTGGTTTATCTAAAACATTGTGATATAATGCTAATGATGAGCCAACAGACATGCCACTATCATTAATCATAGGAGGTAGAAATAAGTTGGAGAATTTTGATTCATTTATTATCTTACTATTTGCTGGACAGTTTAAAAATACTCCTCCTGCAGCACATAAATTGTTAGTTTTAATCCCCATATTTTCCATACATGAATACAAGTTATTTACTCCATTCAATATGCATTTTTCAGCAAGCTTTTGGGTACTGTGGGCTATATTAACATTTATTTCTGATAAAATATTCTCTGAATCTCCAAGAAACTTTGTATTAATTTTTTTTTGTTTAGCTTGGTCAATAAAATAATTGATAAGAGTATTGTTGAAATTGATAACATTATTATATGTGACAGGACATGATCCTTCAAAATTTAATACTTTATCAACATAATCTTCTATGGGAAACTTGTCACTTCCATATGGAGCAAGCCCCATCATTTTACCAGGGTCAATTTTTAAATCAACTTCAGAGATTTTTCCATAGAAACTACCTACAATAAGATGGTTAGGAGTGAAAGGAAAAATTTTGTTTTCTTTTGCATAGCAATATAATCCATCTATTCCTCCATCAAGAGTTATAATTGCAGACTCTCTTTTACCACTAAGGTAATATGCAGATGCAGCATGAGCCATATGATGAGTAAAGAAACATCCTGGAATTTTAATTCCAAATAGATTGACATTGATGTTGTGATGATATGAGTGTCTAACATTGTCATTAATAAAATCAGAAAAATCAAATCCCGCTATTTTATTGTTTGTATTACACTCTGTGTTATATACGCTACTATTGTATCCGCATATTAATGGATACAAAAAGTGATGTTCGTTTTGAAAAAAAAGCTCTCTATCTTCTAATGAAAACCTTCTTGCAGCTCCCTCAAAGTTTTGATGATGAGCTATGTTTGCAAGATGTTGCTGTTTATCAGAATATTTATCTAAATCTTCAGAATTAAATGTGCATGGTAATATGTGATCTAACTCCCTGTTAGTGTCGAATGTTATGTCTAATTCGTTTTTATTTAATAAAAGAAGTTCAATAGCTTGACCTGCTGTTACTGAAACATAGCTAATATCTTAGGCTTGCATATTGTTATCATTAAGAAACTCTTTGATATTATTTATATTTAATGCAGCAGAGTGTTTATTTTTTGTTAATCTTTCTCTTTCAATATTAGCAACAATTTCGCCATTCTTTAAAATCGTCATACATGCATCATGACCAAAATGTAACCCTAAAATAATAATATCTTTCATAGTAAATTTTTGAAAAAATTGTTTGTCGTTTTTGTTATCAAATTGGTTTTTATGATATCTATACCTGCGTGTAAAGAACAAAATTCTTCATAACTAATTTGGCAAGCATACTCTATCGCTTGATGCAATTCACCTTGATTATAAATAATTGCATTTGATTTGTTAAGATTGTAAAATTTAGCAAATCCATCTTCTATGATTGGAATTAAGTTAAAATTTAATGCAAGTGGTAAGTTGCCTGAAGAAGTTGAGTATTTGTATCGAAAACTTATCTCTTCATTTAATAAAAAAACGATAAATTGAGCTTTGTTCATAATAGATTTTAACTTGGTATATGAAATTCTACCTTTATAATAATTGATATCGCTGCTATTGATTATATTTTGTGGAGCCTTGCCAATAACGTGAACTTCTTTATTAAGATTTTTTGTATTATCCAATGCTAATAAAAAACTATTCGAATCTTTCTCAGCTATCTTAATATTTCCACAGGAAACAAACACTTTTTTTTGAGTTTCAAATTCATCTCTTGTCATTTGCGCTTTGAAAGCTTCATCATTATAAATAGGCGCAAATAATTGTAACTTTGTATTGTTAGCAATTGATTCTGAAATTGTAAGAAACTGTTGTTTTAAGTCCTGATTCCTATTGATCATGGCCATTGTAATGTTCATCAAATGACTCAAAAATAATGTATTTTTAAATATTATGTTTTTAGATGATATTTCTAAAATATGACTATAATTTTGATCTAAAGGGTTTTTGAAAAAAATATCACTATTAAAAATTACTTTTTTATATTTATTAAATAAACCAAATTTAAAACTCAGTAATATAATTACTGCATCTATTTTGTATAAGAAATATCCATTATTTTTCTCTTCTGAAAGCAAATCAAAAGGTCTTGATTTGTGAATTGGGCCAGGCGCCAAAAAAATAATCTCACCCTTAAAGTTCATTTTTTTTAAATAGAACAACCATGATGGAAAGATTTCTGAATGTATTTGATTTATCTCAGTAATTAAAATATTGTTAGGATAATTCTTTTTACACAGTCTAACAAGAGAAATATAATTATATGGCTTTAGCAAAGAAGAAATAAAACTAATAAAGCTTCCTAGATATAATTTTATATCTATGAAAAGCATTTTTATATGAAAGTCGAAAAGCTTGTTTTTGAAATAGAATATTTTATACATAGTTATAAGTAATATTATCTAATTTTAAAATATTCTTTAACTTCTTATTGGAAATCAGAGTATTTTGAGCTCTTTTGCTGCCAAAATCATTTTTAGTTTTAATAGAAGCGGGTTTTATGAAGCTGTTATCCAACTTTAATTTGTTAGCAATTTTGTGAGCCATCTCAAATTTTGTAAGATAACTATCACTGGTTATATTTATTATATCTCTGGCTTTGTAATATTTTTCTAATAGAAGAACAGTAAAATATGATGCCATATCAAAGCTGATCACTGATCTTGAAGAGTCAGCAAACATATCAATATCTTTCTTATTTTTTAAGGATTCAACAATGATATCAAAAAAATGCTTCTTGGATAATAACGAAGGTCCCATTAAAAGTGAATAGCGAACAACACTAAAGCCATGCATCAAAACTATTTGCTCAGCAGCAGCCTTGGTTCTACCATATGTGTTAACAGGATTATAAGCATCTATCTCTTTGAAAAAGTGGTTGTTTTGGCTTTCCCCGTAAATACTGTCAGTTGAAGCATAATACAGAGACAACAAATAAGGTTTGGTTTTTTCTAAAAAATAATCAAGGCACGCAATATTTATTTGCCAAGCTAATTCAGGATTAGATTCTACTTTGTCGGGATGATGATATGCGGATAAATATACACACTTATATTTTATATTAGAGTTAAGTGTTTGCTTGCAAAAAAAATCTATATTACTTCTATCGAGAATATTTAATTGTTTCCACAATACTCGAGGATTATTTTCTAATTTTTCAGAGTAACTATTATATGTAGCAATGATTTTTTCATTGGTATTTGTTAAAATTTTTTGAATTATATAGCTTCCTAGATAGCCGCTTGCACCAATTATGATATACATCTGTTTTATAATAAAATATCCATTTGCCCGTTTTCTAATTCAACTCCTTTATCATACATTGAAATTAATCTTGTTTTTTCTTTAAAATCAAAAGAGTGCTTTACCATAGGCTCTATTACAAATAAATCGTTTGCAATGATCTCGTAAACCATCTTATGATCATTTAATTCTAATGTAAGCATAAATTTCCCATCGATAATATAGAATAATTCTCTATTAATTTTATGATAATGATTTCCTCTTGTTGACCCAATATCAGATTCAATATAATTAACCTGGCTCCATTTTCCTTTGCTTGTTATTTGTTTTAACATACCTCTATCATCTTTGTGAATAAATTCAGGGAGAATAAATTTTATAAGGTCATTATTATCTTTATTCATTTTAATTATTAGATTTATAATCTTATGTTCGTGGAAAAATTCATTATTGTTTATAATAAACTTGCAATAATATATTCTCATATTTCAAATATGCAATTAATTGATGTTATCATAAGATGTGATAGAGTGATTTAAAAGTTATAAAGTGATCGAATTCTACAATATATTTGTTGCAACATCTATATTAATACATAAACTTTGACGAACTAAGGCAATAATTTTTTCAATGATAAGAAAAATCTTACATTTGTTGCTCATGATAAGAATTTTATAAAAAAACTTAATTTTTTCTGATGAAGATTATTCTGTATTGGAAGTTTTGCCTAAAGTTATTTCCGAATAAAATGATACAGGGTTGTATAATGTAAAGGTGATTTGCTATGTAAGGCGAAGTATAGATGTTCTTGTGGGACTATGGTCTCAATTTGTTAAATAAGGAGGATATGAGGGATGGACATTAGAGAAATATATAGAAGATCATTATTTCATGATAGAAATGGTGCATAATATAATTTTTAAATGTACAGAAATTCTGGGTAAAGATAATATGATTGTAAGATCATTTGATAAAAAATTTCTAAAAAATGGTGATATTCTTGCAGATTTTTTCGATATATTCAAAATAGATGTTAATGATTTAATGGATGATGTTAGGCATGATAATGTTACTCCAAGTGATGAAACCATTCTTTCAGTTTCAAAACTTTTTGCTCCAATTGTTAAAAATTCTTCAGATAAAAGATTGAAGAGGCTGACTCAATTTTTTGAAAAAGATCTCTCCGAACATCATCACAAAGTTTTGAGTATAGTTTCTGATGAGTTAATTCAAAAAGTATGTGATCACTTTTATCCAGTGGAATGCAAAATTGCTAGAGATTATCTTGGTAAAGATGAGTTGTTTTCATCTAGATATCCAAGTTTTTATGGTAAGCTTAAACCAGAGATTGACAGCATAACACTTTCTATGGAGCAATTTAATATGCTTGAAGATGCTATTCGAGATATGCTTCAAATGTTTAAGTCTGTTAAATAACTATGTTAGTTTGAGGTTTGGGAGCGCTTATAATCCTATGTTAAAATTTTGAATATTAATTTGTTACAAAATTATAGGGTTCTGAATGTATGTCAGAAGTCTAGAAATCTTTTATCTGCACTTAGCGACTTTATAAGTCAATTAATGCAAACCAAAGAAATAGTTATAAAAGCCAGAAAGCCAGTGATAAGATCTTATGTTCACATTGAGGATATATTTAATATATGTTTTTCCTGGGTTAATGATGAAAACAATGTTAGTAAAAAACTGATTTTTGACTCGAGAAATCATAAGGATGTAAGTTTGTTAGAATTGGCTCAACTAATAATGAATGTTGTGGATATAAATGGAAATATTATATCTGATATTAAAAGCTAAGATGCAGACATTTATATAGGTAATGGTGTTTTACAGAATAAGATTTGTCAACAATATGGAATAGAGCTGAGTTCTTATGATAAAATCATTTTAGATACATATTATTTTTTAAGTAATGCAGAATATAATACCTAAAAATACGGAGATAAATCCATATTACATTGTTTCTCCTCCATATACCCATCGATCTGCAGGCATTAAGGTACTGCATTTACTTTGCCATTATTTGAATATAAAAGGTTACCCTGCGTTTATTTGTGATTATTTTCCAAATAGAAATTCTAAAAGCTATATTAATCTTGATTTTATTACTCCATTATTAACTAGAGATATTGTAAATGATCATAAAGAATGTAATAAAAATCCAATTGTTGTTTATCCTGAAATAATTTCAGGAAACCCATTGAATGCTGATTGTGTAGTGAGATACCTACTTAATTATCCAGGGCTAATAGGAGGAGAAAAAGACGAAAAATATGGTAATTGTGATTTGATTTTTTCATATTCAGAATTAATTAAAGAATCACTTGTTAAATTTGAATCTGAAATCATGTTTATGCCGGTTTGTGATACAATCTACAGGGTGTCTTAAAATGGTTATAAAATTTCCTCTGTTTTTTAAATCTTAAGAGTATTTTTTGTATTCCAAATGAGATAATATTGCATCGTAATTATTTAGATTGTTTGTGTGTTTCAATACGCTTTCTTGATCAGACATAACGTTGGCTATATTTGACTTCAGAAGGTCTTTTAGTGATGTTCCACCAGTTTTCATCAAATGTAATAAAATTAAGGGGTTTTGTTTAAAGATGATTGTTATATTTAGTAAATTATTTATGTAATATTGATTATCTTAATCTCATTTTGTTGATTGTTTATAAAATCTTGTTTGTTTATTTGAGAACTTAATTCTTTAAAATGATTTCTAACTTTTAATCTATATTTCTTAATAGGTATAAAACAGCATGTTAGCTTGGTAATGAAAATAATGATAAAGGATAAAAGTTTGTTTTTATTGAAATTCTTGAGCATTTTGTATTTTTTCTTAATTATAAAAACATTCTTAATCTTGTTGCATAAAAGTATTTTATATAAAAAGATGCTAAAAATATTTCTTATGACCACATATTTTAATCTTACATTTCCAACTTTATCGTTAATTGCTTTAGAGGTTGTTTTGGAACCTAAAAGGGTTATGATTTTCTTGCAAGAGTATGCATCATCCCATACATGTTTACGATATTTATACTCTTCACCTAATCCTCCTATTGCTTTAATATTTTGTTGCACAAAGCTCAACTCTGGGAATTTATTATTATCGAGACTTACAAGAAATACAAAATCTATTAAAAATACTGCATTTGATGTAATAAGAAGGTTGTGAGGGGTGATGTCTCTATGTAAATATTTATTGTTGTGAAGAGTGTTGAGGATCTGTTCTAATGATTTAATTACTAATTGAGTTTGTTCTTGATTTTCTTTTATTTGTTCTAAACAATCGTTTAATTGCTTTCCTTCGATAAATTCTGTAATCATAACATAGAAGTTTTCAAACTCAAAATGTGTAATTAATGTAGGAGTATTTATCGGAGTTTTTTCTAAAGCTTCTAAGACTGAAGCTTCTCTTTGTATGACACCATTATTTTTATCGCTTAATTTTATAAAAAATTTTTTATTTTGCTTTGTTGCTACTAAATATGAAACATTAAAAACATCTTTTTTCCATTTTTGTTCTAAAAAAGGTTTAATATCCTCAAAGCCATGTTTTTGGCTAATGTGATTGGTTAAATCGGAAAGCCTAATATCAAGAGAATTAAAATAAACCGAATGATCTAATGGTTTTGTAACATTGATATTTTCAGACAAAAGATATTGTTTTAATATTTGTGATAATTGAATTTTATTTTTAATCTCAGAAATATTCTTTAAATTATTTGAGCTAGATTTTATTTTATGAAAATAATCATCAGAAATAAATCTTTTGTGTAATAATGCATGATACAAAAGGCTGTAAAAATAGTGCTCTTCATTTGGAATGTAAAAACAATTTTTGTGTAAAATTTTATTCCCTAAAATATTCTTTTGAAAATTAGAGTCATAATATCCATCGCCAATAAATCTAAAATCGAACTTAACTTTTTGTTTGTTAATTAAGACATAAAAATGAACTCTAAAAGGCTGCCTATATATTTTGGTTGCATTTGTGATAAAACATAAATTCTCTAGATTATCACATAAGATATCAATATCTCCATGTTCATCTTCATATGCCATATCTGGCAAGCAATTAAAATTTCTTAGCACGACATAATTTATTGTGTTGTTAAGAATATAAAAAAACTCTGTGAGGTTTTTCCATCCAGCACTGCCTATTAGGTCCTGTTTTATATATGTTATTGATCCATTATAATTGACATGTTTAGCTAAAAAATCAGCAGAAGAAATTCCCAGTAATAAAGAAATATCATGATTTGTTTCTGTTTGGTTGTTGGTTGCATGGATTTTGTGCCCTCCACCAGTCATATGCCTAAGCTGTTCTTTTAAATCAAATGTGTTAATATTAACAACACTTTTACCCTTGGAAGTATTTCTAACTTCGTATTTTGGTGTCTTATCCAAGACAATTAGCAATAAAAAATTACCATTTCCGACATGTTTTTCTTTAGAGCTGTTTTTAGGAAGATTTGTGCCATAGAATCTAGTTAGATTCTTACTGAACATCTTTTTGCTCCATTTGATATCATATATTTCAAGTATATCAAATTTACGGGCAATTTTGTCTATTAGATCATTTTCAAGAATTCGAGCTTTTTGCCAAAGTATAAAAAGATGAAGTTCGCTATTATGTTTGTTCATTATTATCGTAAAATTAATAACATATTTATAATTTTAATTAAGCCATGAGATTTATTATTTTGAGAAACAAAATATAACATTATTCAATTACTACTAATTATTTTTTTTGGTAGTTTGTAAAGGTTTATAATTCAATAAATTTTTAAGGCCTCCGATTGATCTTCCAAGTCTGATAACAAATTTATCAAATCTTAGGATTATTAAGTAACAAAATGATGATAAGAATTGCAAAATTAGGCTAGAAAAAATTTTTGCAATTTTACGATTTCGTTTTCTTTTTAGATATACTCGACTCCATCCCATATGATAATATCTTTTGAACAAAAGTAAGTATTTATCAAAAACCCCATTTGTTTTTGTAGCACTATGCTCATTGTGATAAACAGAGGAGTGCTTTACTTGTATTATTCTGTAGTTATTAAAAATAACCCGATCACAAATTTCTTCATCTTCTCCATAAAGAAATAAATTTTCATCAAGAAAACCAATTTTTTCAAAAATGCTTAATTTCATTAACATGTAACCTCCGCAAATAAAATTGGTTTCGATATAATTTTCAGTATTTTTAATTATTTTGATGGTTTGAGAGTGTTGTATTATGGCTTGAGTAATTTCTTCGCTAGTTGGATTTTGTTTCTTAGTATCAAAGCTTCCTGCTAAAGCAATATTAGCATCGGACTCAGAATGAATAACTAGCTGTTCAATTGATTTTTCATCGATTATTGCATCTGGGTTTAACAAAAATGCAAATTTAGTGGATATTTTATTTAAAGCTATATTATTTGCTTTACTAAAACCAATATTTTTCTCAAGTTTGATTAACTCTATTTGTGAGTTATTATATTTTGTGTTGATTAGATTCTCAATATTGTCTTGACTGTTATTATCAACAATAATGATAGGATAACCTTTGTTGATAATATTATCGAGAGTCTTGCTTATGATATGAGCACTTTTATATGTTACAATAATTATAGTGACTTGTTTGTAATAGTTTTGGAATTCAATTCCAAAATCCGCTTTAATTTTATCACAATTTAAAACCCCGTTTTTAGGCCTTTTAGCTTTGGTTGGAAAACACGAACTATCAACTGGTACAATTTTTACTTTTTGGGACTTCAATACCTCACATGCAATATTATAATATGAAGCAGGCTTGTTACTAACCATATGATAAATGCCATTTTTGAATTTGCCACTAGCAATTATATGCTCAATTATAGTTTTTGTGGATCTTGCTATATCATAGCTATTAGTTGGGTTTGTAAATTGATCATTTACAATTTTAAGCTCATCTCTAGTTTTAGCTAATGCTTTAATTTTAGCAGGGAAATTATTAGTTCTGTTTAAATCAAAAACTGTTGCGACTCTAAAAATTAAATAGTTACAGCCACTTTCTTTAATTGCATTTTCACCGGCAAGTTTCGATTTTCCGTAAATTGATAATGGTTTTAAATTTTTAATATTATCTTCAAAGTAAGCATCCTCTCCTTTACCATCAAATACATAATTTGTTGAATAATGAATTAGCTTGATAGATTTTTCTTTGCAGAAATTCGCAACTATGCGGACTGATTGATGATTAATATTATCTGCTTTAATAGGCTCATCTTCAGCTTGATCTACATGATTATATGCGGTTGCGTTTATTATAAAATCTGCATCAGGAAGATCCTTTAGTTTTGCTGGCAGTTCCGCTATTTCGTTAAAATCTATTTCAATAGATGAATAGTTATAAATTTTAAAATTTGAGTCACCCGTGAAAGCTTCGAGTAAATTTGATGCAACCTGGCCATTTTTGCCAAAAATAATAATTTTAGTCATTACTTTGCATCATCCTTGGGTTACCATTCTTATCAAAGGCGCCTTTGCCAACTATATACGCTAATGATCCATTAATAATAGCATGGTTTTTAATATTTTGCTTTTTGAGGCCAAAATAGAAAGGCATTTCTTTTATGAAAGCTCTTAATATATTTCTAATGGCTTTTAGGCTAGCTATAAATCTATTATGTACGCATTGGGTATAATAACATTTGCTGAAGCCATATCTATGCCACATAATACCTTCTTTGATCTTAGGGCTTAATTCGCCAGTTGATTGTTGTGATAAATGAATTTGCTCAGTATTTTTAATTACAGCAATTTTATA
>JADHOX010000062.1 GCA_016778805.1 Rickettsiales bacterium | reverse complement strand
CCATATTAGATTACCTTGTTATTTTTTTTTGTTAACCTTTTTTTACTACCTTCAACAAATGAATAAACAAGTTTTGAATGCGATTTTGAATCAGCCGAGTAATAAGCTAAGTTAGATATATGAATAGATGCTTCTCTTGTAATAACTTGAGACTTCTCTTCTGCAGAACGAGCTTTTTTGTTGTCTTTTACTAGATTTACACCTTTTACAAAAACTCTGTTTTTATCTGTAACAAACGAAATAATTTCACCAGTTTTACCTTTATCTTTACCAGATAAAACTAATACAACATCTCCTTTTCTTAATTTAGTTTTAAAATTATTAGTCATAGTACCTCAGGAGCAAGTGAAACAATTTTAACAAAACCTTTTGCTCTAAGCTCTCTAGCAACTGGTCCAAATATCCTTGTTCCAATGGTTTCGTTAGATTTATTAATTAAAACAGCAGCATTAGTATCAAACTTAATGCTTGATCCATCGGATCTTTTAACACTTTTTGAAGTTCTTACAATAATAGCTCTATGAACTTCTCCTTTTTTAACTTTGCCAACAGGTAAGCATGATTTAACTGATACAACAATTATATCACCTAATTTAGCTACCATATGATTTGAACCACCTAATACCTTAATACACTGAACTTCTTTAGCTCCTGAATTATCTGCAACATGCAGACATGATTGCATCTGTATCATTTATGCCTCCTTATTATCAACTAATTTCCACCTTTTAAGCTTGGAAAGTGGATTTGACTCAATAATAGAAACTGAATCACCGATTTTAGCAGTATTTGCTTCATCATGAGCATGATATTTTTTGCTTTTTGTGATAAATTTTCTGTATATAGGATGCATAAATTTTCTAGTGACAGAAACAACTATTGTCTTATCAGACTTATCACTAACAACTGTACCTTGCAAAATTCTTTTAGGCATTTTTATCTTTGTTTAATTTTGTTAATATTCTTGCAATAGTCTTTTTATATTTTTTATAACGAGAAGTATCTTTATTCTCACCATTTGCAGAAAGGACGCCTAAGTTAAATAACTTTTTCTTATAATCAACGTAAATTTTAGCTAATTCGTCATTAGTTTTTGAATTTATTTCTGAATACTTCATAACTAGTTACCCTCAATTCTTGATACAAATTTAACATCAAATGGTAATTTACTACTCATTTTTAACAAAGCTTCTCGAGCTAAAGTTTCGGAAACACCATCAATTTCGAAAATTATTCTACCTGGCTTAACTCTAAAAATATAATACTCAACAGAACCTTTACCTTTACCCATTCTTACATCAGCGGGTTTTTTTGTAACCGGAATATCTGGAAATACTCTAATCCATAATTTACCGACACGTTTCATATGCCTTGTAGCTGTCCTTCTGGCAGCTTCGATTTGTCGAGAGGTTAATCTAGCGTGTGATGTAGCTTTTAAACCATATGATCCATAAGCAACTGTTGTAGCTCCTTTTGCAAGCCCAACGTTTTTTCCCTTATGGGCTTTTCTGTATTTAGTTTTCTTTGGCATTAACATGTTATCTACCTAATTTACATTATCGTTATAAACCCATACTTTTATGCCAATAACACCGTAAGCAGTATTAGCTTCATATACAGCATAATCAACATTTGCTCTAATTGTATGAAGAGGAACCCTCCCTTCTCTATACCATTCAGATCTAGCAATTTCTGCTCCCATTAATCTTCCTGAACAAGTTATTCTAATACCCTTAGTTCCAAATCTTAATGCAGATTGAATTGCTTTTTTCATAGCTCTCTTGTGAGAGACTCTTTTCTCTATTTGTTGAGCAATACTTTGAGCTATTAGATTTGCATTAGTTTCAGGTTTTTTTATTTCAACAATGTTAAGGCTTATCTCAGAATCAATAATCTTTTGAAGTTTTTCCTTAATTTTTTCAATATCATTACCTTTTTTACCAATCAAAACTCCTGGTCTTGCTGTCTGAATTGTAACAATAGCTTTTTTAGCTGGTCTTTCCACAACTATTTTACTAATTGCAGCATTTTTATTATTCTTCAGAATATAAGATCTAATTTTAATATCTTCAGCTAAAAATTTAACATAGTCAGCTTTCTTAGCATACCATTTTGAATCCCACGCTTTATTTACTCCTATTCTGAAACAAATTGGATTTATTTTTTGACCCATTTAGCCCTCAATTTCTTTAACGATTATTTCAATATTACTAAAAGGCTTGAGGATTTTTGCTCCTCTTCCCCTAGCTCTAGCTCTAAACCTCTTCATGACGAAAGACTTGCCAACCAAAACTCTGTCAATTACAAGATTATCAATATCTAACTCATGATTATTTTCAGCATTTGCTAATGCAGATTCTAAACATTTCTTAACTGGCAGAGCCAATTTCTTTTTCATAAATTGCAACTGAAGAACAGCTTGATCAGCTTTCATTCCACGAATTAAATCAGCAACAATATTTAACTTTTGAACACTTGTTTTAATATTGCTTAATTTTGCAGAAGCTTGATTTTCAGATAGTTTGCGTTTTGCCTTAGTCATTTAAATCCTCTTAATTTAAGCTTTTTTGGCTTTTTTGTTTGCTCCATGACCTTTAAAAGTTCTAGTTGGAGAAAACTCACCTAACTTCTTATTAACCATGTCTTCATTCACTTTTACAGGTATAAATTTTTTACCGTTGTAAACATGAAATGTTAATCCAACAAACTCAGGTATAATAGTTGATCTTCTAGACCAAGTTTTTATCGCTGTACCAATCTTGTTTGAACTAATAACTGATTGAGCTTTTTTTAATAAATGTCCATCAACAAATGGGAGTTTCCATGCAGATCTTGCCATAATTATTCCTCAATTATTTTTTATATCTTGGTTTTACTATAAACTTAGAAGTTGATTTGTTGCTTCTAGTTCTTTTTCCTTTAGTTGAAACACCCCAAGGTGTAACTGGGTGTCTACCACCAGAGGTTTTACCTTCACCACCACCGTGAGGATGATCTACAGGATTCATTGCAACACCTCTAACTGTAGGTCTTTTACCTTTCCAAACCATTCTACCAGCTTTTCCATATTTTTCATTTTGATGATCAGGATTTGATACAATACCAACAGTTGCTCTACAACTAACATGAACTTTTCTTACCTCACCAGACCTAAGCCTTAATTGAGCATACTCTGAATCTTTACCAAGAATTTGAGCATAGCTTCCAGCAGATCGAGCTAACTGACCACCTTTACCAGGTTTAATTTCAACATTATGAACTATTGTACCTGTAGGGATTTTTGCTAAAGTCAATGAATTACCAGGCTTTACCTCAGCAGCTTCTGATGATATAATTTTTGAACCAACAGAGATTTTTTGTGGTGCTATAATATAAGAATATGTATTATCATCATACTTTATTAAAGCTATGTTTGCAGTTCTGTTAGGATCATACTCTAACCTTTCTACTGTCGCAGAAACATCTAATTTATTTCTTTTAAAATCTATGATTCTATATTTTTGCTTATGTCCACCACCAATATGTCTTGTAGTAATATGACCAAAATTATTTCTACCACCAGACTTAGTTAATCCTTTTGTTAATTTCTTGTATGGTTTTCCTTTCCATAAATCTTCACTAACAAGAACTAAATGTCTTTGTGATGGGGTAACTGGAGAATATTTCTTAAGTGCCATTATTTAACCTCTGTAGTAATATCAACTGGTTTTTCAAATTTAACATAGAATTTTTTATAATCTGATCTTTTACCATCGATTCTTTTAAACTTCTTTCTTTTTCCTTTTATCAGTACAGATTTAATATCGATAACTTTATTGTTGTTATAAATAAAATCTAAAACTTTTCGAGACAAATCTTTTGTCATCGAAGTAGGAGCTTTAAAAACAACTCTGTTAGATTCAGTAAGCTTTAAAGACTTTTCGGAAACTAATGGTTTTAAATTGTTAAGATTTGATTCAACTTTATTCATGATAGCTTCTCATTAATTTTATTAATCGTAGACTCACAAAATATTACTTTGGATGAATTTATTAAATCATAAACGTTAACACCATTTACATTAATTGTATTAACATCCCTAAGATTTCCAAGTGATAACTCAAAATTCTTACATGTTTCATCATCTACTACAAAAAGGTATTTTTGCTTATCTTTAATTGACTTCTTTAATATAGAAGTTTTAGGCGATGAAAACTTAGGATTCTCAACTATTTGAATACGCCCCTCTTTTACAAGAAAAGATAAAGCTGATTTTAATGCCAACTTTCTTACTTTTTTATTAACTTTGTAACCATGAGACCTAAGTACTGGTCCAAAAATAACGCCACCACCTCTCATTTGAACCGATCTTAAGCTACCTTGTCTTGCTCTACCAGTTCCCTTTTGCTTAAATGGTTTAGCTGTTGTTCCTCTAACTTCTGAAACATTCTTTACTTTATGATTTCCAGAACGTCTTTTCGCTAACTGCCAATTAATAACAGTTTGTATAGCATTATGGTTAGGATCAATTGCAAAAACTGAATCATCTAAAATTATTGATGCTTCTGTTTTTGAATCAAGATTTTCTATTTTGTATATTTCAGCTTTCATTTTCTAAAATAATTTATTCTTTATTTTCAGCTTCATTTTCAGAACTTCCTTCACTAACATTGTTGCTCTCAATGAAAGTAGGATAACTAGCATTTGAAGGTAACGACTTCTTAATAGAATCGTTAATTTTAACGAAGCTACCTTTTTTCCCAGGAACAGATCCTGAAATAGCGATTATTTCATTTTCTGAATCGACAGCCAAAACTCTAAGATTTTGTTGAGTCACAGTAACATCACCAAGATGCCCAGCCATTTTCTTTCCTTTGAAAACCCTACCAGGATCTTGACATTGACCAGTTGAACCATGCGATCTATGAGAAATAGACACACCATGCGTAGCTTCTAATCCGCCAAATCCATGACGTTTCATTCCACCAGCAAAACCTTTACCAATTGTTGTTCCTTGAACATCAACAAATTGACCTTCAACAAAATGACTAACTGTAATCTCTTGTGATTTTTTTAAAAGACCTTCTTGAGAAACATTGAAATCATTAATCCTTGCACTCTTTTTTATACCAGAATCTTTATAATCTTTAAGTTGAGGTTGCTTTAATTTACCAACATTCTTATGATCGATAAAAGAGGCAATCTTAACAAAATGTTTACCATTATTCTCATATGAACCAATTACTTTTGCTTTGGGACAATTGAAAATTGTTACTGGCTCAACAGTACCATCTTCATAGAAGATTCTAGACATACCAATCTTTTTTGCTAATAATCCAGTACGCATTTTAATTCTCCAATAATTTAATATCCACATCAACACCTGCAGGAAGATCTAACTTTCTTAAAGCTTCAACAGTTTGATTTGTTGGAAGTATAATAATAATACTCTTATAAGTTCTTGTTTCAAATTGATCACGTGATTTTTTGTCAACATGAGGAGACCTGTTAACAGTATACTTTCTAATTCTTTTAGGAAGAGGAATAGGACCTCGTACATCTGCACCAGAACGTTTTACAGTACCAACTATTTCTTTTGATGAAGCCTCAATCAATTTATGATCAAAAGCAGTTAGTTTAATTTTAATTTTTTGATTAATCATTTTTACTCAATAATTTCAGTAACAACACCAGAACCAACTGTTCTGCCTCCTTCTCGTATCGCAAATCTCATCCCTTCTACCATCGCTACAGGACTTATTAACTCTACTTTAAACTCTACATTATCTCCTGGCATTACCATCTCAACTCCTGCATCCAATGTTACTGATCCAGTTACATCTGTCGTCC
>JADHOX010000013.1 GCA_016778805.1 Rickettsiales bacterium | reverse complement strand
AAAATAACTAAAATAGGTAAATTTAACAAGGAAAATAATATTATCAAAAACCTAAGTCAGATTGATAAAAACAAATTAAACAAGTTTTTTCACAAATTTTAAAACTATAATTTCCTAATCAAATATTCATATATTTCATTATCTATCTCAGGCTTTTCTCCAAACCATTCCTTAAAAGATAACGCACCTTGTTCAATTAACATCGAAATACCATGAACTAAATGATGTTTGTGCTTCTTAGCTGCTTGTAAAAAATCAGTAAAATGTGGCTTATAAACGATGTCACAACAAATTAATTCTGGCTTTGATTTAGAAAAATCAACCTCAAGAGTTTTTCCCGAAATTATGCCCATTGAAACAGTATTTATTACCATATCAACTTTAGGAATGGCCTTATTAAGATGCTCTAAATCAATAACTTTTGCTGATGGTAATAACTCATCACGAAGTTTTTCTGCTCGCTTTAATGTTCTATTAGCAATTACAACATTATTTATTCCCTTTAAGGCAAAAGAAGTAATAACGCCTCTTGCTGCACCACCTGCTCCAATAACTAATATTATTTTTCTTGGTAAATCAAAACTTGAAGGAATATTTTTAACTAATGATGAATAAAAACCAGAAATATCAGTATTGTATCCAAATAATTTTCCATCTCTTACCGCTACTGTATTAACAGCCTTTGCTTGTTCAGACAATGGACAAACAGTACCAATATCCTTGAGAATTAAATAAGCCTCTTCTTTTAGTGGAAGTGTAATATTTATTCCTTTATAGCCTTTTTCATGAAGAGATTTTAAAAAACTTAGCAAATAAACCTTAGGAACCTTAATTTTGTTATATTCTGCATTTTTAATATTTTGCTTTTTAAACCAGTAATTATGAAGTTCTGGTGATAAAGAGTGCTTTACTGGATCTCCAATAACTGCTAATTTTACTTTTTCCATCCTTTGTATTTTTTACGTTTTTTTATATTCTTACAGTTAAGATTTGATTTAGAATTTAACTGACTTTTAAAGCTTTTAAAGCTGATTTTATTTTTTTCATTAACAATATTAAAAATATTAGTAATTATAAAGGTAATATATTCTAACCTTTCCCCAAAATCATCAAGTTTAACCAAATTCAAATCCATATCATTCTTAAGATTGGATATTTCGTTACGCTGTTTCTTGGTAAGTTTATTAACGTTAATTATTTCAGTTAAATCCATATTGAATCATTAAAACTATTTTTTATGAAGCATTTGAATGATAGAAGTCGCAGTTTCTTCAACAGATTTTCTAGAAATATCAATAATTGGCCATTTGTTTTCAATATATAATCTTCGAGCAGCACTTAATTCTTCTCTAACTTTTTTCATATCAATATAATCAAATTGACCTCCAGCACCTAAATTTTTAACTCTAGCCTTTCTTATTTGAATTAAAATTTCAGGATCAATTGAAAAACCGACTATTAGTTTATTTTTAATTTGCGCAATTTTATCTGAAAATTGGACTTCTTTAACAAAAGGAACATTAGCTGCCTTTATACCTCTATAAGCCAAATAAATACAAGTTGGACTTTTAGAAGTTCTCGATGGCCCAACAATTATCACATCAGAATTTTCAACATCTTGCAATTTTTGCCCATCATCATGATTGATAGTGAAGTTTATTGCATCAATTCTATTAAAATAATCATCATCAAGTTTATATTGCCTACCAGGATGATTAACAACATTTTCACCTATATATTTTGAGAATTTGTGAATAATGTTATCAAGAGCTGCAATACATGGAAGATTATTTTCCTCGCAATATTTTATCAAAGTCTTCAATAAATCTTCATCAAGAATGGTATATAAAACAATTCCTGGATTTTGCTTGATAGAATCTATGATCTTGTCAATTTTAACATCGCTTCTTACTAAACTCCATACAAATTCATTAACTTCAACATTAGTAAATTGGGACAAAACCGCTCTAGACATTGATAAAAGAGTCTCTCCAGTTGAATCAGATATTAAATGAAGATTTATTTGTTTATTCATTGTTAATAACTTAAAAAAAATTAACAAAAATTTTTAAAGAAAAATTTAAGCTATTATTTTTCAATAACTTTCTAAAAAATTTTAACAATGTTAATAAATTTAATATATTTACAAGAAAAAAATTATAAATATCTAATAGCTGAGATATTACTTGTATTTAAATATAGTTTTTACGTTAACAAAATTGTTAATAACTTGTTTAAAACTTATTAAAAAAATAGTTATTAACGATATTAACATAACCTTATTCTTCTTATAAATGTTTTATAAATATATAAATAATAATAATTATAATGATGATAATTCTCATCCAATATGGATAATGCGTCAAGCAGGTAGATATTTACCTGAATATAGAGAAATTAGAAAAAAATATAAAAGCTTTCTTGATTTTTGTTACTCAGTTGATGATGCAGCAGAAGTTACTTTGCAACCAATTAGAAGGTATAATCTTGATGCTGCTATAATTTTCTCAGATATTTTAGTTATTCATGATGCTTTAAATTATGAAGTAAAATTTAAGGAATCTGTTGGACCATTAGTTAAATTTGAAAACAAAATTAATCAATTTGATGCTGCTAATTTTAATAAACATTTAAATCCAGTTTATGAAGCTATAACAAAAGTAAGAAGTAATTTAGACGCTGAAAAATCCTTAATTGGTTTTGCTGGAGGAGTATTTACATTACTTGCTTATCTAATAGAAGGTAAAACCAGTAAAAATTTTATTAAAGCGATTGAATTTATAAGAAATAATAAAAAAGAATACGAAAAGCTTAAAGATTTGTTCAAAGAAGCTGTTATTCTTCATTTAAAAAATCAAATTGATAGTGGTGTTGATACAATCAAAATTTTTGATTCACATGCAGGAATTGTTCCTGATGATTTATATGAGGAAGTAATAATAAAAACTACGGCTGAAATTGTACAAACAATTAGATCTTACAATGATAAAATAGTTATAATTTGTTTTCCAAGAGGTTCCAAAAAGAAATATTATAATTTCGCTAAAATTGTTAAACCTGATATTTTAGCTTTAGATCAATTCTTTGATTTGTCAGAAATTAGCAATATTTGGGAAATTGAAGGGGTAATTACGCAAGGAAATATTAATCCTGAGGTATTGCTTAAAAATGTAAAAGATATTGCTGAATCGGTAAAAAATTTAAAACAACATGTAAAAAATCATAAGCATATTTTTAATTTAGGTCATGGGGTAATTAAAACAACTAATCCAGATAATATGGAGTTTTTAATTAAGGAGCTAAGAAAAACCTAAATATAGCTAGGGAAGTTCGAAGTTAATTTCATTAAATATCTTATTTTCTTGTTTCAAATCAGGCAATGATTCCTTACTGATTGAAATAAATTTTGTAACTAAATCATCTGAAACTTCGGTATTTGTTGATAAAATAATCGGAATACTAACAGTTTTTATTGATTTTTCTTTAGATTCATAAATATCGTTTTTAAGTTTTGATGTTACAAATTCTGGAAGATGCTTAGTTATTCTGTAACGTTCAAAAAAATTCAACCCTATTAGCTTACTATTACATTCTTCTATAGAAGTTTGAAAAATTTTATTTGGATGGCCAACTAGATATATTGCAGCATCAATCTTTTTAGAGCATAAAAGAGACGAAATATCGCCACTTTTTTCCTCATAAATTTGTGAGAATTCTGATTTATCTAAGCCTATTATTTTGCTTATTTTTTCATAATAAACTCTACTCCCAGAGCCAATATTGCCAATATTAACATTTTTGTTTTTAAGATCTTTTAATGATTTTATATTTGAGTCCCTATTAACTAAAATTGAAAAACTTTCCTTATGAAGGCCAAGAATAGGAATAATATTAGTATAATTTTTTGAATTATAAAAATCTTTATAAAGTGAGGCTTGGCTAATTCCAAACTCTATTTCATTATTATGTAAGTTTTTGAGATTATCTGCAGCACCTTTTGAGACTTTAGCGATGCAATGATATTCATGTTGTTTAGAATTAAAATTTTTACATAAAGAATGTGCAATTGGGTAAAAAATTGCGTTTGGACTTCCTGATCCAATATAAAATATTTTATTTTCGGCATTAATAGAATTGATATTTAAAATAAATATCAAAATTACTAATTTAATTATATTAAAATTTGAATTATGCTTGTTTAAGCTTTTTGATGTTTTCTGCATATTTGCCATCCTTAAATATAAATGAACCAGCAACCAATACATCTGCCCCTGCGTCTATTACTTTTTTTGCAGTAAGATCATTTATACCTCCATCAACTTGAAGATCTATAGGTTTATTAGCCTTATCAATCATGTTTCTAACATTTTGAATTTTACTTATTTGGGAATCAATAAATTTTTGGCCACCAAAACCAGGATTAACAGTCATTAGTAAAATTAGGTCCAAATCATTTATTACGTAATCTAATATTGATTCAGATGTTGATGGAACTATTGAAACTCCAGCTTTAACCCCATATGATTTTATTAAATTTATAGTTCTATCTAAATGAGTTGATGCTTCGGCATGAACTGTAATGATATCTGCCCCAGCTGTGACAAATTCCTCTATATATTGATCTGGATTATCAATCATAAGGTGACAATCAAAAATTTTTTCAGTTTTGTTTCTGATTGCTTTAACAATAATAGGCCCAATTGTAATATTGGGGACAAAATTTCCATCCATAACATCAATATGTATGTAATCAGCTCCGGCTTTATCGATTGCTTTTACTTCAGATTCTAAATTTGCAAAATCACAGGATAATATTGATGGTGCTATTTTAATTTTTTTTGACATATTTATTTTGTTTATATTGAACTTTAGTATTAAATTTTATAACTTGCTCGGTTTAAATAAAATTATGGTATAACTATGTCTTTAATAAATCAAGCTATAGCAAGCGAGATTGCTCCAATTAATACTTTAGATGCTGCGCCACAGCAGCCTACAGCTTCAGGTTTTGTACCTATTTTGCTAATTTTTGTTATTTTTTACTTTCTTTTAATAAGGCCTCAACAAAAGAAATTAAAAGAACACAAAGTCATGGTTAATGGCTTAGCTAAAGGCCAGTCTGTTATTACAGCTGGAGGAATTGTAGGTAAAGTTGTAAAAGTAAAAGACAGTAATTACATTGAAGTTCAGATTGCAAAAGATGTTATAATTAAGGTTTTAAGATCAACTATTTCTAATACTATTGAAGAAAAAGTCACCTTTGTTGCAGCTTCTGAAGAAACAAAAGCAAAACCAAAGAAAGAAAAAAAAGCTAAAAAAGAACCTAAGCAAGACAAAGCTGCTTAATTACTATGCTTAATATTCCTCGTTGGAAAGTTTTCCTAATCTTTTTTGTTGTCTTAGTTTCGCTATATGTTTCGGCAATGAACTTTCTATATCATGAAGATAAAGATAATTTCCCACCTAAAATTAATTTAGGACTTGATTTGAAAGGAGGCTCTCATTTGCTTTTAGAAATTGATTTTGCCAGTTATTTTAATGACAAAATTGATATATTAAAAGATGAAGTTAGAAATAAATTAAGAACTGAGAGAATAGGTTATTTAAATCTTACGCGAAATGGAAATGTAGTAAGTTTTGAGCTAAGAAATGAATATGATAATGTTTTTTCTGAATCTTTTAAGTCATTTTCAAGTGATTTAATAGTCAAAAAAGACAAATCTAAAGTTAGTATAGAATATTCAGATAAATTTATTTTAGATTTGAAAAAACAGCTACTAAGTCAATCTATTGAGATTATTAGAAGAAGAATTGATGAAACAGGAACAAAAGAACCCCTAATTCAACCACAGGGACTTAATAGAATTATTCTTCAGCTTCCTGGAGTTGATGATCCATCAAGATTGAAAAAACTTCTTGGTAAAACCGCAAAGCTAACTTTTCATTTATTACATGAAACAAATCCATATGCTGGTCTTGGTCAAATAGTTTCTCCACCAGGATACAAAACATTAACCGAAGAAAACCATGATCCTAATAAATCATCGCCAAGATATGTTGTTAAAAATAGAGTTGAATTAACAGGTGATGTTTTGCTTGACGCACAAGCAGGATTTAATCAGGGACAAGCAATAGTGAATTTTAAATTTGATTCAATAGGGGCTAAAAAATTTGGTGATATTACAACTAATAATGTTGGAAAATTATTTGCAATTGTTCTCGATGATAAAGTTATAAGCGCCCCAGTTATTAGAGAGCCTATTTTAGGAGGACAAGGTGTTATTTCTGGGAATTTTACTTCTGAATCAGCAAATGATTTAGCAATTTTACTAAGGGCCGGAGCTCTTCCTGCGCCATTAAAAGTAATTGAAGAAAGAACAGTAGGGCCGTCATTAGGTCAGGATTCAATTGTTGCTGGAACAAATGCAATTATTTTTGGAGTTATTTTAGTTATGATAGCTATGGTAGTTGTTTATAGATTATTTGGTCTAGTTGCTGATGTTGCTTTATTTATAAATTTCATTGTTATTTTTACTGCACTTTCGTTACTTTCTGCAACATTAACTCTGCCAGGAATTGCTGGTATTGTTTTAACAATGGGAATGGCTGTTGATAGTAATGTATTAATTTTTGAAAGAATTAGAGAAGAGTCTAAATTTGATAAAACTATCTATGCAGTGATAGATAATGGCTTTCATCAGGCTTTTAAAACAATTTTTGATTCGAATTTTACTACATTAGTGGCAGCTTTAATTTTGTTTAATTTTGGCTCTGGTCCTGTAAAAGGTTTCGCAATTACTCTATCTATCGGAATATTAGCATCGATGTTTTCATCTTTGACATTCACTAAAATGGTGCTTTTCTTTTGGGCAAAAAAGACAAAAACTAAAAAAATAAGTTATTAATTAAATAATTTTTTTAGTGACTCCATAAAAGAGTTTGAAGATTTACTAGTGCTCTGTCTTTGACTAGATGATGCATTATTTTTCTGGTATTTACCTTGGCTATATGGAACAAATGTTGAAGATGCATTTGCATTATGATCATAACAGTTGTTTCTTTGAGCCTGATATTGTAGATGGTCAATTCTATCATCTACTTTTTTTTCATTTACAGTAATATTATAAGTTTCGATAATTGCAGGTATAACTAACATATAACGCAGCATGAATCTGTCATTTCTTCGAAGATTTTGTCTATATCTTCTTGCGTAATCAAGTTCAGCAAAAATTCTTTCACATCCTTCCTCAGTATATACTGTCATAGTATATGAGTCTTTTGTTCTTCCAGAACATGATGAAAGAGCAATAATTAGTATAAATAACCAATATTTATTCATTTATAAAATATATTTAAATTTTATTTATTATTTTAGTTAAAAATAACCAGTTTTTTCATATTACCTCAAAATTAAAATTTTGTTAACATAAAATTTAACATGTTGTTATTTCTTGAGGCATATAAAATTTAGGTTTCTTCCAACAATAGCATTGTTTTTTATAGTATCTCTGTGTGAAAACAAATACTGAGTTGAAAAACTATCATAATTAACTATTTCAATTTTTTTTATTAATAATTTTGATAACTTATCATAAGCAAACTTCTTAAGATCAAAGAAGTATTTATTTTTATTAGTTATAATAAAATCTGTAAAATTTTTTGTATTGTTAGCGAAATTATCACAAAAATTTTTTTGTACTTCGTATGATTTTACATCAATTGCTGGCATAATGGCAGCTTTCATATTAATTGGATCACAGCCAAGATCAATGAGTTTTGTGATTGTGTTTTCTATAATTAAATCTTTTGCACCACGCCAGCCGGCATGAATATTTGCTATATATTTCTTATCATCTGCATAGATAAATATAGGCAAGCAATCTGCAGTTGTAATAGCAAGGCAAATATTAGGAAGATCAGTTATTAAAGCATCTGCCTGATAGTGATAATTTGGCATTTTATAATCATTAACAATAACTACATTGCTGCTATGAGTTTGTTTAACTCTTTTTATATTTTCTTCGGAAATGCCAATGAATTTACTAAATTTTTGATAATTTTGATCAATTATTTGAGGATTTTCACCAACAGAGTAACTAAAATTAACAGGATGATTGGTTTTTGAAATTTCGTTTTCTTCATAAACAGTACCATGCGTTAAATTTGTAAAATTATTAAAAACTGTGGATTGAAGAATTCTTAACATCATGAAATTTTTATTGTGACCCTTAAATATAATATTATGTTTAAAACAAATTAATATAATAAATCTAAGGGAATTCAAAAATTGTCTTTGGTTTTATAATATAAGACTAAAATGCTTCGCTGATAAGTTAATTTTTTTATTTGAGGGGCTTATAGAATTTTAACGCTTAGAAAGCTTAAGGCTTACAATTGCAAACCTTACTTGGATATATCTATAAATAAAAATAAGGATAATAACAATTTAATAAGTCTATTCTGATTGTTCTAAAGCTTTTGAAGTAAAACTTTAGTTAAAAAAACCTTTAAACTTATTTACGAATTTATCAATTTTGGGATTCGATGCAGGGCTGTCTTTAAAAGACTGATCTAGCTCTTTGAGTAATTGCTTTTGTTTTTCATTGAGTTTTACTGGAACCTCAATTGCAACTTCAGCAATCATATCGCCTTTAATGTTTGAGCCAATAGAAGTCATTCCTTCGTTTTTAAGCCTAAATTTTGCATTATTTTGAGTTCCGCTTGGGATTTTTAGCTCAACTTTTCCGCCTGAAATTGTTGGTATTTGAATTTTATCTCCTAATGCGGCTGAAGAAAAAGTCACAGGAATAGAGCAATATAAAGCACTACCTTGTCTTCTGAAAAAATCATGAGACTTTACCGAAACATATATATAAAGATCTCCAGCTTTGGCACCTCTAACGCCAATTTCACCTTCGCCATCAAGGCGAATTTTATTGCCTTCTTCGATACCACTAGGAATTTTTACTTTTAAAGTTTTTTGTTTTTCAGTTCTACCAGAGCCGTTACATATTCTACATGGGTCAGCAATAGTTTTTCCAGATCCGCCACAATCATGACAAGTTTTCTCAACAATAAAGAATCCTTGTTGCATTCTGACTTTACCAGCTCCATTACAAGAAGAACATGATTCTGCAGCTTTGTTGCTGCTACTTCCAGTTCCTTTGCATGATGAACATTTGCTTGCACATGAGAAGCTGATCTCTTTTTCAGCGCCATTATAAGCTTCTTCAAGGCTAACTTCAAGATTATATCTAAGGTCAGAACCTCGGTTTTGCGCAGATCTTCCCGTAGACCTTCTGCCGCCAGTATCACCAAAAAACTCATTAAAGATGTCACTAAAAGATGAGCTTTCAAAGCCTCCAGATCCAAAACCATCAAATCCTCCTCTTGGACCGTCTGTAGAACCAAAAGTGTCATATTGTTGTCTTTTGCCAGGGTCTTTTAAAACATCGTAAGCATTAGTTGCTTCTTTAAATTTTTGTTCAGCAGATTTGTCACCAGGATTTTTATCGGGATGATATTTCATCGCGAGTTTACGATAAGCCTTTTTAATTTCGCTATCAGAAGCACCTTTGCTAACTCCTAATGTTTCGTATAAATTCTGTGACATAAATCTGCTAATAAAATATTAAAAATGATTATGAACCAGTAGATGATTTAGAATCATCATCATTATCATCAACTTTTTCAAAATCAGCATCAACAACTTTCTCATCTGAATTGTCAGATTCGTTAGCTTCTTCAGTATTGCTTGCTTCAGCTTGAGGAGAAGAGCCATTTGCTTGATACATAGCTTGACCAAGTTGCATAGCAGTTTTAGAAACTTCTTCAACTTTTTTGTTAAGAGTTTCGGCGTCAATATTTTCATCTTCAAGTAACTTTTTAAGCTCTTCAACTTTTTCAGTTATTTGAGTTTTTTCGTTTTCGCCAATTTTATCGCCATGCTCACTCAGAGCTTTTTCTGTTGAATAAACAAGAGTATCAGCTTGGTTTTTAGCTTCAACAAGATCACGTTTCTTTTGATCTTCTTCAGCATGCTTTTCAGCATTTGCAACCATTTCATCTATTTCTTCCTTAGAAAGACCTCCAGATGCTTGAATTGTAATTTTATGCTCTTTGCCTGTGCCTTTATCCTTGGCGCTTACATTTACAATACCGTTGGCATCAATATCAAAAGTAACTTCAATTTGCGGAATTCCTCTTGGAGCTGGCGGGATACCCTCAAGGTTAAATTGGCCTAACAATTTGTTATCATTAGCCATTTGTCTTTCTCCTTGGAAAACTCTAATTGTAACTGCTGATTGATTATCTTCGGCAGTTGAAAATACTTGGCTTTTTGAAGTAGGAATTGTGGTGTTTTTATCAATAATTTTTGTCATTACACTTCCCATAGTTTCTAAGCCTAAAGAAAGAGGAGTAACATCTAAAAGTAATAAATCTTTAACGTCTCCTTGTAATACACCAGCCTGTATAGCAGCGCCAGAAGCAACAACTTCATCAGGGTTTACACCTTTGTTAGGGTCTTTGCCAAAGAAATTTTTAACAACTTCTTGTACCTTAGGCATTCTAGTCATTCCACCAACTAGCAATACTTCATCAATTTCATTTGCTTCAAGATCTGCGTCTTTAAGAGCTTTTTGACAAGGGCTAATAGTTCTTTCAATAAGATCGTCAACCAATTGCTCAAATTTAGCTCTAGTAAGCTTGATATTTAAGTGTTTAGGGCCGGTATTATCAGCAGTAATATATGGTAAGTTAATGTCAGTTTCTTGTGATGAAGAAAGTTCACATTTTGCTTTTTCTGCAGCTTCTTTAATTCTTTGTAGAGCTAAAGGGTCGCCTTTAAGATCAATACCTTGTTCTTTTTTGAATTCATCAATTAAGTGATTTAGCAATCTCATATCAAAGTCTTCTCCACCAAGGAAAGTATCACCATTGGTTGATTTTACTTCAAATACACCATCGCCAATCTCAAGTATAGATACGTCAAAAGTACCACCACCAAGGTCATAAACTGCGATTGTTTTTCCTTCGTTTTTTTCTAAACCATATGCAAGAGCGGCAGCTGTAGGCTCGTTGATAATTCTTTCAACCTCTAAGCCAGCAATTTTTCCAGCATCTTTGGTAGCTTGTCTTTGTGCATCATCAAAATATGCGGGAACTGTAATAACAGCTTTTGAAACTTTTTCACCTAAATATTGTTCAGCAGTTTCTTTCATTTTTATTAATGTATGAGCACTAACTTGACTTGGCGAATATTTGTTTTTTTGTGCTTCAACCCAAGCATCTCCATTATCAGCTTTAACAATTTTATATGGAACAACTTTTTGATCTTTTGCAGTCAAAGGATCATCATATCTTCTTCCAATTAATCTTTTAATTGCTGAAATTGTATTATCAGGATTAGTAACCGCTTGTCTTTTAGCTGAAGCACCAACTAAAATTTCTTTATCAGTATATGCAACTATTGAAGGAGTTGTTCTAATACCTTCAGAATTTTCAATTACTTTAGGGCTTTTTCCTTCCATTATTGCAACGCAAGAATTTGTGGTACCTAAGTCAATACCTATAACTTTACTCATTTGTAACCTTAGTTAAATTAATTTTTCACATAATGCATTTTAGCATGTGAAGATATTTAGGTCGGATTTAAAATATTTCAAGACCCAGAAGTAATTTATTTTGATTTTATAATAAAAATGGAGCGGGTGACGAGAGTCGAACTCGCGACTTCAACCTTGGCAAGGTTGCGCTCTACCACTGAGCTACACCCGCAATAAAGAAATAAGAGATCAGCTTATAAAAAAAGATAGTTAATATGTCAATATAATTAACTTGAAGCAAATTTAATGATTAAGCTTAGTATTGATTTTGCGTTCTTGCTTTTTGTTTTGAGATAAAATATAAAAAGTCTTTTTAAGGGGCCTTTCTATGAAGAATTATTTTAAATATATCTCAATTGCTGTTTTTTCGTCAGTTATTTCATTATCTATAGCTGCTAGTGCTTTTGAATATAATTCTTCAAAAGATGAGTTTATAAATTTCAAGCTGTTTCAAAAAATACTTAGCATTACCAAGAAAAACTATGTAGAAGAAGTCGATAATAAAGATCTTTATGAAACAGCAATTGATGGAATGTTAAGATCTCTTGATCCGCACTCAGCATTTTTGAACACTGAAGATTTCAAAGAGATAACTATTCAAACCTCTGGTGAATTTGGTGGAGTAGGTGTTGAAATAACTGTTGATAGAGGTGCGCTTAAAGTTATTTCACCTATTGAGGACAGTCCAGCATATATTTCTGGTTTAAAAAGCGGTGATTACATTATCAAAATTGACGATAAAGCAGTTAGAAGCATGACTCTTACTGAAGCTGTTAATTCAATTAGGGGTAAAAAAGGTACTGAAGTTAAGCTAACAGTAATTAGAGAGGGCGAAACACAAGCATTAGATTTTAACATTGTTAGGTCAACTATTAAGCTTCAAACTGTAAAATCAGATATTAAAGCAAATGATGTTATATATTTAAGAGTTACATCATTTTCTGCTCAAACATTTGATGCAATGAAAAAGCACTATCAAAAACAATTGAAGTCTTTGAAAGAAAAGCCACAAGGAATTGTTCTTGATTTAAGAAATAATCCAGGCGGGCTTCTTGATCAAGCAATTTCAATTTCAGGGTTTTTCCTCGATAAACAGCTAGTAGTTTCAACAAAGGGTAGGGCTCCAAATTCTAATGAAATATATCTTTCTGATCCAATTGATTATGCTGTTGATATACCTGTTGTGGTTCTTATTAATGGTGGATCTGCTTCTGCGTCTGAAATTGTTGCTGGAGCATTGCAAGATCATAAGCGTGCAATAATTATGGGAACTAAATCATTTGGAAAAGGTTCAGTTCAGACTGTAATTCCAGTTGATCAGACTTTAGCAATCAGACTTACGACAGCTACCTATTATACGCCTAAAGGTAGATCGATTCAGGCTGAAGGAATTGAGCCTGACATTTTCGTTGAACAAAATTTCATAAAGTCAGATAAGGAGCAAGTTTATTTAAAAGAGTCAGATCTTCCAGGCCATATTGAATTTGAAGATAAAAAAGCTCAAGATAGCTCAAAAACAAAGAGAGAAAAGCTGCAAGCAATTTATGATACAGATTACCAATTAGCTAGAGCTATTGATTTTCTTCATGGTTTGCAAGCGCTTAAATAAATTAAGAGAATTATGTGATTATTTTTAATAAAGATAAAGCTTTAACAAGTATTGTTTTGTTTTTTATTATTACATCTATTATATCCTGTTACCTTCTAATACAAATTTTTAAAACAAATTTAATTGGAAGTTATGGTGATAAAAAACAAGAATTAAGCCACAAAATAGTTGAATATGAGAATGTAAAATCTGACTTATCTGACTATGAGAATAAAATAAGGGCTCTTTCTCCTAAAACCTTAGATAAGGATTTTCTTGAGGAAAAAGCTCGTGAGAAGTTAAATTATAATAAAAAAAACGAAGTAGTTATTTTCAAATAAAAACATTAATGAGATTATAGAGGTGATATGACAAGAGCTGTAGAAGATACTGAGTATCAACAGAAAAAATTAGCATATACGGTTTTCAAAAACTCCGCTACACGATTTAATCGAAACTTACTGATTACAGAAAATGAGTTTAACGCAGTTTTAGAGACTATGTTCTCCTCAAATTATAGTTCAAAAGAATCTGATTTAGGTAATCAATTTGAAGGATTAAAATCTTTTTATATATTACAAACTATTCAAGATTCAAACTTTGTAAGGTCAGTTGTTCCTGTCCCAAAATTTTATATTATAGGAGAAAAACTCTCTGAACTAAGAGAGAAAACCAGGGACGTTCTTAAGAAGAATCAAAGCAATTCGTCTCATAAAAGCTTTGGTTATATTTTTGATAAAGTAATTAATAGTTTTAAAGGTGGTTATATTTCTAGAGGCCAGATTCTGGTCCCTTTCAATACTAGTGCAGATGTTTGGGTGTCGGCCCTATTAAATATTGAAAAAATTAATGCAACTGACCTACAGATTACATTAAATATCTTGAGTAAGGAAAAAACTGTTTTTGAAGATATATTTGCTTCTGAAATAAAACAATTAATTAAAAGTCAAAATCCTTCAATAATAGTTAAAGATTTGGGTTTTAGGCCTATAGATTTCGGTGAAGAGCAGTTTTTAACACATTTAGTTTTTGCACAAGCAGTTTTGAAAGGGGTAGATCTGTCAACAAGTTATGATTTGATAAAATCTCAGGTTAGTAATAAAAATAGAAATGATATTTTCCAAGATATGGAATTGTTATTAAAATATGATGAAAATTCCGGGAATCGATATGGGGTTTATAGTCTTGAAGATTTTACAGACAAAATATCTAAATATGAAAACAACCCATTTCTTTTACTATTTCCAAATATTGTTTCTTTGGAAGAAAATTTAAGTTTATACTATAAATTTTATAATTTTTTAACTTTTGTTGATGAGCATGATTTGGCAAAAGAATGCATAGATATTGTTGAAAGTATAAGATCATTTCAAAATAGTTTAGATGAGGCTTCAGTTTACCTATCAAGAATAAGCCTTGAAGAAACTGTTCATAACAAATATCCGGATTTCAAAATTTCTTTTTCTTCAGATATTGATAATACGATTTTAAGCATATTAGAAGATGCTTTGTTATACCTGAAAAGAGATGAAGATGCGGAAAGAATTTTAACAAAATTTGTTAATATTAATAATGCTTGGTATAAAAACTGTTCCAATTGGAGTATCACCAAGCAGCATTTAGCTTCAATAGAAATGGATAATATTCTATCTGTAGAAGATTTTGATCAATCCGATTTTAGAGATAAATTTTTTGGTTTTAACCCGGTTCATGTAGCAGCAATTATTGGTGATATAAAGAATTTTTCCAAATTTTTGGATCTTGGTTTTAGTCACACTAATGAAGCAAACGCTCCAATTCATTTAGCTGCTTTAAATGGTAATTTCGAGATCATAAAAGCTATCATCGACAAAGACAAAGATTTAGTAAGTTTATTAGATCCAAGCGGCAATAATTTAATTCATTTTTTATCTAAGGGCGTTGCAGCTCAAACAATAAATGGTAAGAGAATTTTAGATTATTTAATTAATCACTTTCCAAATGCTGTTAAACAAATGCTTTGTCAGCAAAATTCAGATCAAAAAAAACCACTGTTTCTTGCGAAACAAGGAGCTCTCAGTGATATGATAATGAGTCTTGTTTTAAGCCGATCAAAACTTGGTATTGATTTAGATTCATATCAAGATTTGAGCTTATTTCCTCAATCTGAGATAATATCATCATATAAAGTTGAAAATGGTCCAATTGGTGCTCTTAAAAAGTTATATCTTCAAAATAATAGGCATTATAGAGACCTAGATGTTTATATAAATATTTTTGAGGCCATAGAAAATAATGATTTTATCAAGATTTCATCTTGGCTAGGAAGTGCCAATTTTGATCCTGATTGGAGATCGAGCGATGGTTACTCAATCTTATATATGGTTTTAAATTCTAAAAAACCAATTGATAAGTTAAAACAATTACAGCTTTTTTTAGATCATGGAGTTGGTTTTAATTATGAAGAATGTCAAACTTTTATGAGGAGCGAAGCATATAAGAAATCTGCTTTGGAGCTTGCATTTGACCTAAAATGTTATGATGAGGCAAGAGCTATGATTTTAGCAGGGATCAAATTTCCAGCTAATTACCTTGATAAAATTTCTGACATAAAAATAAAAGATGAGTTCGGGTTATTGCGTTTAAAACATAAAGATCAATTTGCTGATTTAATAGAAGAAATTTTAGAACGAGTCGATACGAGTTTTGTAACGACACAATATCTAAATCAAAATTATCCGAAAACAAAAAGCACAGTTTTTAAAGGCAACAAACCTCTTTTTTCTGATATTAGCTCGGCAACAAAAATTTTATTGCCATTTACAAAGAAAGCTAAGCCGATATTTGTTATATCTGATATATCAGAAAATAAGATAGAAAGAATTTTTTACTGTGCAGTTCATGGCTATTTAAAAGAGTTGATTTCTTTGATAGGAGATGATTCTGTATCTAGAGATATTAAAAATGAGCAATCATTATATTTGATTGAGAATGTAATTAGATGTAGTAAATATAATGACAATGCAGCAAAAGTTATAAGCTTACTTGTGGCACATGGTTTTGAAACATCTGTTACCAAAAGTTCCGTGAGAAAACAATCTCAAAGGACTAAAGTAAAAACAGAGCCAAAAAATTTATTAGATCTCGCAGCTTCTTTAGGTAATCGTAAGATTTGTGATGTTTTAATTGCTAGTGGATTTAATTTAGACGCTTCAATCTTAAGTATTGTTCCACAAGACAAAATGAGTGATTTTAAAGATTTGAGCCTAAGATTTGAACAAGAAGCGCAAAGAGCATTGGAAAATCTTTTATTATTTGAAGATAGCAATGAAGGTTCAAGCAAACCAAAATCAAACAAGAATAAAAAGGGAAAGAAAAAGCCACTAACTGAAATTACTAGCAATTCTGACTCATCAGATGCAAATGGATATAATCATAGCTCTATAGATTCTAGTGATGCTGATCAAAAATCTATTTCTAACACAAGCTGTGAATCTGATAATCAAGAAGTTTGGAATTTAGAAGATAAAGGAGGAAGGCCGATGCAAAAATTTCAACTTTATAGCAAAGAAGGCTTGGAGCAAAAAGCAGAAGATCAAGCCAAGTCTATAAAATCTAGTGATGTTGATCAAAAATCTATTTCCAATACCAGCTGTGAGTCTGATGATCAAGAAGGTTGGAATCAGGTAAGCAAAGGAAGACGACGACAAGGTTTGAAGCAAAAAACAGAAGATCAAGCCAAGTCTATAAAATCTAGTGATGCTGATCAAAAACCTATTTCCAAAACCAGCTATGAGTCTAATGTTGCAAGAGCTAATGTAAGAAAGCGAAAAGAGAAAGAAAGTAGTTTATTAAGTAAGCCCATATCGCTTCAGAGGGAGTTGCAAACTCAAGATCAAATAAATTCGGCAACTACTGAAACTAACAAATTACAACAGCTAGAAACAAGTTTGCTTAAAGCTCTTAAAAAAAGTGACTCAGATTGCCCAGATGAATATAAATTTGGCCTTGAAAAAAATATTTCTCGAGTTTTTAACAAGTTTTATGCTTCTGAATTTGGAATTTTCTTTAATGCATCATTAGGTGTCCTTCAAGGCAAAAAGCAAAGTTTTTCATCTGGTGTAGAGAAGTTATTTAAAACAAAATTAGATGAAAAAGAGGACCCTGAAAATATAGTTACTAACTTTTTTGATGAGATTCAGTTTTTAGCAAGGGCTTTTGATGAGTCTGACCTAATAGTAAGAAAATTTGAGGAAAAGAATATAGGTATTAATAATGTAAATATTTATTATTTTTTATCTTCAATAACACAAACTTATCAGATATTCTCAAATGAAGGTAGAGAGGTTTTGAAAGGCTTTAATGCAGGTATTAATGCTGCAAATTTATTTGCAACAGAAGATAAGTTAAAGGTTTTTTGTTTTGGTGTTAAAGAATGTTGTAGGCTTATCGAAATGGCAAAGGAATGTGATATTGGAAAATTTGTAGAGCTATATCAATATGGAGTAGAATTGTCGCTAAAAGCATCAATGAATATAGAAGATAGACAAGTTTCAGCTCTTGGACGTTAATTCAATATTGCAACTTCTCAAACGGTTGTATATAAGTGACGAACTTTTTCTAAGAGGTTTAGATGAGATGTAGCGTGTCAATTGAAAAATATGGTGTCATTAGAGAATTGCATCAATATGATTATATTATGAGAGAGGGGTCTGTTCTTACTCCAGAGGATTATATATATTTGCAAGAAATATTTTTGAGAAAATACCCTTTAGTTTTGTCAGAAAATTTATATAAAGTTAACTTTGGCAACACATCCTTGAGGCTTTTTAAGCCAGATAAAAAACTACTTGAAGTTTGCAAAGTAGAAGATTTCTCAGCGACTGTTAAAAGCTTATTATCGGAAAAAAAATATCAAGGAGGCAAAAGCTTCAAAATAGTTATAAAGGAAACTTTAGATCAAATAAAGCTGAATGAGTCGGTAGTAATCTTAGTTCCATTAAATTATGACCTTAATAAATGGCTAACTGGAAAAGCTGTAATAACAAGGAATTCAAAAGGCATTCATGCGCAAACAGACATATTCATAGATCAAGAAAATTTTTTTTCACAAAAGGTTTTTGAGGAAATTAATAATATTCTTGAGCGATACCCTCAACTTCAGATAACTTATGGCGGGGTTAAAACTATCTCCGAAGATGAGACTGGAATTTTTGCAAATTTACGTTTTGCACAAGAAGTTACTTGGGCATTAGATCCTTCTAATCATAATGTTAAGCCAACTACTCAAGATGTATCAGTGTCTCTTCCATGCTATAACCCGAAAGATTTTAAATATGACCAAGTTTCGTTAAATGGCGAAATAGAAGATTCTAATCCTTTTTTACTTTTATTGCCTTTAGTTTCACATGTTGAAAATCAATATGCAATATTTCAAAGGTTAAGATCGTTTTTGCAATTAACAGAGCAAACTGAACTTTTGGTCGAGCTAAAATCCGCATTTGCATTTATCCAGAAATTTCAAATGGCAGAATTTATACAAGAGTCTGAAGTTAAGCAATGGTCTTTGGAAAACTTTGCATATAAGAAGCTTACTTCTTATGAGCGTGGAAATTTAGTGCAAGTAAAAGGCAATGGTTTTGAAATATTTATAAATATGGTTGAACAAATCTTAAATATTACTGGACGTCAAGAAGCGGCTGAAGAATTTAAGAAAAAACATAATTCAGTTCATAAGGATTGGTATTTAAGAGCAGAAAACTGGCCTCTTATGTCACAATTAGCAATTATAGAAAATGTTGAAAAAGCAAAAAGCACTATAGAATTAGATAATTCTCTAATTCGTCAGCATGGTTATTATGACCTTGCTGCGATTTTTGACTCTGTTTCAATGCTAATGAAAGTTAGATCTTTTGTTAAGGTCAAGCCAGAAAGTCAGTCTTATCCTATTAATTACGCAATTATCAATGATAGTGTAAAAACATTAGAAGCATTTTTAGAGGCTGATCCATTACTTATTTCTCAAACAAATGCACAAGGAAATATTATGCATTTAGTTATGGGCTCGGTTTTTATTAATGGTGATTCTAGATTCAAAATATTGAATTTTTTAATCTTAAATCATCCAGAAGCAGTAAAGGAGATGCTTAAAGCTAAAAATCAATTTGGTAAGAGGCCTCTTGATATGACGCTAGGTGTTAATAGCCTTTATGCGCTTAAGATTATTATGAATCGAGTAAGATTAGGTATTGATTTAGATAATCCAGAGGATTTCCTGATTTTTGAACATATTAAAGATCTTGAAGCGCTTACAGGACATAAAAAATTAACTTGTCTTTATTATTATTACTTCAAGAGTGCACCAACGCTTTCTGGTTCATTTAATTTATCAGAAGCTATTGATCGTGAAAAATTATCTCATATTTGGAATTGGTTAAATAGCCGGAGTTTTGATCCGGATTTACAAGAGCAAGGAGCTCCTTCTTTATTGCTTGTTCTTTTTAACAAGGTGAATAAAGATCAACTTTCTGAGTGGTTGCAGCTATTTGTTGATCATGGGATTGGCTTAAATTACGAAGAAAGTCCGGCTTGTGCATTCGATATAAAAAAACCGACTTCGGTTTTATATTTTACGCTTTCAAAAGGACTTTTACTTGAGACTGAAATCCTAGTAAATGCTGGTGTTGTCTTTAATACTGAGCATTTGAGCTGGCTTCCAGATGCTCATCCTGAGATGTCAAAATTTGTAAAACTGCAATCTGGGCAAAAAGTAAATCCCGGATATGAGCTTTTGCAAAAAATATTGGATCGAGGAGACAAACCGCTCGCAGAAGTTTTAACAAATGAATATGTTTCGAGTCTTTATCCAAAAAGTTATCAAATAGAGGAGCTAAACGCCATCAAAGAAGCTCTATTCATAACGAAAGGATCTGGCAGGAAAAAGAAAAAAGTTTTAAATAGTGATTTAACAATTTTGCAGATTTTACAAATAATACCAGTTTCCTTTCCAGGAAGTCTAAGCATTTTTAATCTGGACAAAGAGTTAATTATCGATCGGTTGTTTTATTGTTCTAGAAACGGGTATATTAAGGAGTTATTTTATTTGCTAAGAAATTATCCTGAGATACCCAAAGAAATAAGAATGACTAATAGTAATGAGTTTCTGCTTGAAAACGTAATTAAAAATTATGCCTTTACTAATTCAAATGCAACAAAAGTAATTGATTTATTGATTTCTTATAATTTTAGTCTGAAGACTAGCGCATCAAATCCGCTTTTAAAACAACAGAAATTAGACAAGCATAAATTACTAAATGATTTATATATAGAGCCAATAATGAAGCTTGCTGCAGAAAAAGGGCTGAAAGACATTATTGATATTTTACATTTAAGAGGCATATGTTTTACAGAGTCAGCATATAAATTAATACCAGAATCCCTAAAAGCCAATTTTAAAGATCATAAAGAAAGGATTGATAATGATATGGGCTTGAATGCTTCGCTAATTCAAGAAAGAATAAAAGCAGCTGAAGATGAGGCTCTTAAATTAATAGAAGCAGAAGATAAAATGAGAGAGTCTAGCAACAAATCTCGTTCTAAAGCAAAAAAAACAAAAACCAAAGGTGAAAAAAATAAAGCTTCTTTAATTGAAATAGACGACAAAGAAGGATCAAAAGATGATGTTTTAAATCAAGATACTTTCGAATCTGAGGTTTCAAAAGACAAAGTTATAGAAAGCATAGATGCTATTAAAATAGCCTCAATAGAAGATAGCGAGGACCCAGAAAAAGATCAAGGAGAATGGGTTAAAGCTCATAAACCAAAAAGAAACAAAACTCCTAATCTGAACAAACAAATTAATAAGAATAAAACAAAAACTAGTGATTTATCAAATTTTCATTCTCAGCAATCCAGACTAAATTTAAAGATTGAACCAGATGGCAAAGAAAGAGCTGCTAATCAGAATAGATTAAAAAAGCTAGTATCTGAAGAAATTATGAAACCAGAAAATAAATCTCAAAAGCCTCCTCCTGCTCAAACGGCTTTAGTTAGTGATCCTCAAAATAATACTGATGTTAATCCACAGCTTCGTCCCCAAAAAGAACTATCAAAGGATGATAGAATTATAACAGATTTACAAATTCAGAAAATACTCGAATTAGAAGTGCATATTTTCAAAAAATTTGATAAAGTTGTCATGGACGAAGATAATAATACAATATCTTTGTTTTCAGCTAATGCTGCTCTAAAAACAGCTTTCGTAACAGGTCTTTCTAATTATAAATTTAGCTTTTGTGAGTTTATAGAACAGAATAAACTACATGCTAATTTACAAGAATTTAGGGCTGCTATTAGGAGTTTTGTTGAAAGTCATGACAAGCCGTTAGAAGAGTTTGAGCAAATGTTTAAAGGTTTGTATGAAATGTCTGTGCGAATGGCAGTTCACCTTGAGCATTCAAAAAAAAGAGATTTTGGTTCTGGTATATAGAAAATAAAATTACTTGAGATTTTTTTTGATAATCGTTTTAACTATAAATAACGATTATGAGCTAAAAATGGAAAATTTTATTTATGGAACTGCTTGGAAACAAGAAGCAACAAAAGATTTAGTTTCGCTTGCTTTAAAAGCAGGGTTTAGAGCTATTGATACTGCAAATCAAGCAAAGCATTATACTGAGACTTTGGTTGGGAAAGCCTTAAAAGAAGCTTTTGAACATGGTATTAAAAGACAAGATTTGTGGATTCAAACAAAGTTTACCTCTATTGGTGGCCAAGATCATAGATTACCTTATGACCCGTCAGCAACTTTATTTCAACAAGTCCAGCAGTCTTGTCTAAGCTCATTAGAGCATCTTCATATTGATTATATTGATTCTTATATTGTCCATGGTCCAATTAATTATCCTTCTCTTGGAGCTGAAGATTTTGAAGTTTGGCAGGCAATTGAAGGTTTAAAACAAGATGGTTTAGTTAAAGAAATTGGTGTCAGTAATATTAATTATCAGCAATTAGAGCTTTTACTTCTGAAGGCTAATATTAAACCAAAATTTGTACAAAATAGATGTTTTGCCAATCAGGCTTGGGATAAAAATATTCGTGCATTATGTCGAGAACATGATATTAAATATCAAGGTTTTTCGCTTCTTACTGCAAATCCTTATGTCTTAATTCACCCAGAAATTATAAAAATAGCTCAAAAGCATAAAGTTGAACCAGAGCAAATCATTTTTCGTTTTGCTCAACTTATTGGAATTATTCCTTTAACAGGGACAACAGACTTTGACCATATGCAACAAGATTTAGCTTGTGATAATTTTGAATTATCTGAAACTGAATTAGAGTTTATTGAAACCGTTGCTTTGATTAGTAACTAGCTCCAAAACAATTAAGTTAAATAGCAAATTGCTTTGCTAATTCATCCCATTCTCTTTTTGTCAGACCTGAATTTTCTAGAGTCAAATCTTCCCCTTTAAGTTTTTTGTTAATGGCGGAAATCATTTTTTGTGAACATTCAAAAGAATTCATCCGGTAATCCTTAAAGGCTTCATAAGCAAGCGGAACCCAGGCTTTAACAATATCAAGCATTGCTTCTGCATACATTCTAATTTCATATTGTGCGTGTGAGTCAACTCGCAGTGCTAAGAAATGCAGTAAGTTATGTAAGTCAATTTTCCAATACCATTCGGTATAATAGTTCAAAGTAAGATTCATTCTAGCTAATTCTCTAGTTAAACCTTGTTTGTTTTCATCTAACACATTACCTTCCTGGTCGGTATTGAGCATTTCTTCATAATGATCATAGCATCTAAGTGAGTCATCTTTGATAATATCTAAAACTCTGTTTGCTTCGCTATCAGATAAAGTTTCTGCGCGACCTTGCTTGTTAGTTTCTGATTGTGTGCATAAATTTTCTCGAGAAGGTACATAGAACTCTTTGCCTAGAACTGAATAACGTGCTGAATATTCATTTACATTTGCAGTTCTGTGTCTAATCCATTGTCTTGCTATAAAGATAGGAAGTTTTATATGAAATTTAATTTCGCACATCTCAAAAGGCGTAGTATGACGATGACGCATTAGATAATTAATTAAACCTTGGTCTTGTCGTAATTTTTTAGTTCCTTGTCCATAAGACACTCGTGCTGATTGAACAATTGATTGATCAGATCCCATGTAATCAACAACTCTTACAAAGCCTTTATCTAAAACTGGGAATTGTTTATAAAGTAAATCATCAATTTCAGTAACAGTTGCTCTTTTTGTTGTAAAATTGTCAAAGTCTTGAGTTTTTATGGCGTTTTTCATTTTGTCTTACAATAATAGATATATTAAGAGAATTTCTATAGCAAAACGCAGATAAGTCAAAGGAAAAGAGCAGTATTTAGCCTTTCTTGACCTCTGTTGCCTTTGAATTTTCCTGGATTTTTTCTTTAAAACAAGATCCTTTTGTTTTTTCTAGTGCATAGTTAAATTCAGCGCCAAAAATAATAATCATTGATAAGAGGTAAAAAAACAATAATGCAGCGATTAAACCCGCTAAACTTCCATAAATCATATTTACTTGGTTAAAATGACTAAGATATGCTGATAAACCGGTATTTATTAATGACCAAAACAAGACAACGATAATTGCTCCTGGTAATGTGTTTATCCATTTTTGCCTAAGATTTGGAATGAAATAATAAATGCATGAAATTATTATGAACCAAATTGACATTGAAATTCCATAACGTACAACAACGTACTGGCTGGCACTTTTAAAAACATTTTTAGTGTTAAGTAAAATTTCAAGCTCTTCAATTGCAAAAGGCAGTAAAATCATAAAAGTCATGGTTATGATAAGTACAGATACCATAAGTAGAAATTGAAAAATACTAACTAGTCTTCGGAATAGATATGCAGGAGGGGTATACACTCGGTAAGCTTTATTTAAAATTGTTTTTAAGCCTTCAACATATGAAGATGCAGTCCATATTGCTCCTAATATTGCTATATTTAAAAGATTTTGTGGAGGACCAGATGTTATTTCATTGATTCTGCTAGCTAAATTAGTGCCATCCATATTTGGTAAATGGTCAATAATAATTTTTGCTAATTCTTCACCCAAATACTGTTCATCAATCCAAGAAACAAAAGCAAATAAAAAAACTAAAAAAGGAAATAAGGATAAGATTGATAAAAATGACAAATACCCAGCATGCTCTATGCCATCATGTTTAATTGTGTCAATTGTGGCTTTTTTAAAGCAGTTTAGATAAATTGTGATAACTTTAATTAATTTCTTCACTTAAGCTCTTAACTTACATTTAAATTTATTTTCAATATGAGCAATTACATCATTAATAATTGCATCTATTTGTTTAGAGTTAAAATTTTCATTAATTGGTTGCAAGCAAATATTGAACGCAACTGATTTAAAGCCTTCAGAGATTTTATCACCTTGATAAATATCAGTAATAAAAACATTTTGAATAATTTCAGGTGATTTTTTCTGGATTTCTTTTTTTACCTGACCTGCTTCAATATCAATTGGCAATACAAAGGCAAGATCACGATTTATTTTTTGAAGATCATTAATAAAATAATTTTTAGATTTCTTAGCGTTAAGTCTAATATTATCTAGAATTAACTCCAATATCTGTGGCTTGCCTTTTACATCATAACTGTCGCGATAAGTTGGGTGAAGTTCACCAATAATACCGATATTGTTTCCAGCATAAGTAATATTATATGATTTTGAAGGGTGTAAAAAAGATTCCTGAGCTCTTTTGAAGGCAAGTTTAGTACTTTGGATACCTAAAGTTTTGCATATCTCTTCAAGGTCACTCTTGATATCAAACAAATCATACTCTAATGAATCGTTATTAATTTCTTTATTTGATCTATTGCCAGACCTTATAATACCTAAGCGTTTTTCTTCTTTTATCTTGTCTTTTCCATAGAAACAAACTTTGCCAATTTCAAAAAAAGCATTTATTTGGAGATCTCTTGTTTGAATATAATGTATTTGTTTTATTAATGAGCTAATTAATGAAACTCTAAGCTGGTTTTCTCGAGCATTTATTGGGTTTACCAATAAAATAGCTTGATGCGCAAGATCAAAGTTAGCATTATCATCTTTTGTAACAAATGGAAAATTTGTCATTTCATGAAGACCACAAGCAGCTAATTTTTTCCTTAGTATATAATCTTGACTTTCTTCAATTAATGATGGGTTTATAACTTGATGATCGAATTTTTGTTCTGAAATTTTATTCATACCATAAATTCTTGCAATTTCTTCAATCACATCGATATCTTCGCTAACATCATTTCTGTATGATGGTGGTGATAAAACGAGATTTTCATGAGAGGAGGTTATAATTTTAAAATTTAACTTAGTTAAAATGCTTTTAATCTCATCAACATTAATAGCTAAACCAAGATAATTATTTAGTTTTTTATATGTGAGGCTTATCTCAATAGGCTCATCAATAATTTTTGAAATTGAGATTATGTTTGAAGCTTCGCCACCACAAATTTCTTGGATCATGTTAACAGCGATTGTTAACGATCTTTCAACATTTTCAGAATCAATCTGTCTTTCAAAACGAAAGCGAGAGTCACTATTAATTTGATGTTTTCGAGCTGTTTTCGTAAGAGCGATATGATCAAATTCAGCTGCTTCTAGAAGAATGTCAGTTGAAGAAATTTCAGTCGCTGAATTACTAGATCCCAATATTCCGGCAAGGGCTAAAATTTTTTTAGTAT
>JADHOX010000001.1 GCA_016778805.1 Rickettsiales bacterium | reverse complement strand
TGTTGGACCTTCGCAAATTGTTGAAGTAGTCTTAAATGATCCAATTAAATTTTCTTATGATCCAGTAAAAGTTACTGGAGAGTTTTCAGTTGAATATAATAAAGAAACAGGGGTTTTTTATTATTTGAATCAATAAATTAAAATTATAGATTGTTAAATATAAACTTAAATTCTAGAATATGCGCTTGCTTTTTATAAGCTAATTTTTGTTAACTACTTTTATGTATTTTGGCGTTTTATGCATAATTTGGTTTCGATATCTTCTATTACTTCGAAAGGTTTAGATAAATCACAATTTGTTTTTAGACCTAGTTCATTAAAAAAATCAGTTAATTATTTTTTAGATAATTTTCAAGGTCAATCAATATATGCGGTAAAAACAAATGCAGATCCGTTTATTTTGAAACATATATATCAAAATGGAATTAAAGCTTTTGATGTTGCTTCAATAGAAGAAGTAAAGCTAGTTCATGATTTATTTGATGGTGTTGAGATTTTTTTTATGAATCCCGTTAAATCTAGAAATGCAATAAAAACAGCATATTTTGATTATGGTGTTAGACACTTCTCTATTGATCATGAGCATGAGCTTGAAAAGATTCTAACTGAAACTAATAATGCAAAAGATCTTAATTTGCATGTAAGGCTAGCTATCCCAAATAATTTTGCAGAGATTTCATTATCCGATAAATTTGGTGTTAATTTACAAAAAGCCCCTGATTTGATTAAAAAAACAGCTAAATATGCTAATAATATAGGTGTTTGTTTTCATGTCGGATCACAATCAATGCACCCTGATTCTTATTTAATTGCAATTAGAACAGTTAAAGACGTTATTGCTAAAGCAAATCTATTACCGAAATATTTTAATGTTGGAGGAGGTTTCCCATCAATTTATCCTGGATCCATTCCTCCATGTTTAAAAAGTTATTTTAATTTAATTGAAAAAGAATTTAAATCGATTCCAAACTCAGATAAAATGCATTTAATTGCAGAACCTGGAAGGGCAATTGTTGCAGAATCTATGTCATTAATTGTAAAAGTTGAGCTTCGTAAAAATGATCATTTATATATTAATGACGGCACATATGGTAGTTTATTTGATGCAGGTGTTTTAGGTTTTGTATTTCCAACTAAATTAATTTGTAATTATAAGATTTATCCAACTGATTTGATGCCTTTTAGTTTTTATGGACCAACTTGTGATTCGCTTGACTATATGAAAGGTCCATTTTACCTGCCTAATGAAATAAAAGAAGGTGATTATATTGAAATTGGTCAAGTCGGAGCTTATGCAAAAGCTATGGCAACTGGGTTTAACGGCTTCTATTGTGAAGAAAATATCATTAATATTAATGATGAGCCTTTAATGACAATGTATGGACAAAATCATTCAGTTAATGAAAAATTTGAAATTGTTGCTGCATAATTTAATAATTTTTAAAAATGAATAATGAAAAGTAAAAAAGATTTCTTAAAAAATATTGTAGAACATATTGATATTAGCTCTTTTGATGCGACGCCAATTATAGCTGCTATGGAAAAAATGTCTTTTTCATCTCGCGATCTTGCCAAATCATCAGAAATTTTCAATAAAATGTTGGCAGATAAAGATTGTTCAATAGTTTTAACTCTTGCTGGGTCGACTTCTGCTGCTGGATGTATGAAGATATATTCTGATATGATTAGATATAAAATGGTTGATTGTATTGTTGCAACTGGTGCTTCGATTGTTGATATGGATTTTTTTGAAGCATTAGGCTTTAAGCATTATCAAGGTAGTCAATTTGCCGATGATAAAGAATTAAGAGATAATTACATTGATAGAATTTATGATACATATATCGATGAAGAAGATTTACAAAAATGCGATCACGCGATTTTTGATATTGCAAACTCTTTAGAGGCAAGGCCTTACAGTTCACGTGAATTTATAGCTGAAATGGGTAAATGGCTAAAAAATGGTAATGCCAAAAAACAAGATTCTTTAGTTCAATTAGCTTATGAACATAATATTCCAATTTTTTGCCCAGCTTTTACAGACTCATCAGCAGGTTTTGGATTGGTGAAGCATCAAGCTGAAAATCCAAACAATCATATGACAATTGATTCAATAGCTGATTTTCGTGAGCTCACAGATGTTAAAATTAAGGCCGGGACAACAGGGTTGTTTATGATTGGTGGTGGAGTTCCTAAAAATTTTGTTCAAGATACAGTTATTTGTGCTGAGATTTTGGGCCAAGAAGTTGATATGCATAAATATGCAGTTCAAATAACCGTTGCAGATAGTCGAGATGGTGCTTGCTCTAGTTCAACATTAAAAGAAGCTTGCTCTTGGGGTAAAGTTGATACTGTTTATGAACAAATGCTGTATGCAGAAGCTACAACTGTGTTACCATTAATTATAAGTGATGCTTACCATAAAGGATTATGGAAGGTAAGGGAATCAAAAAATTATTCTAATATTTTTACAAGATGAAGTTAGTAAAACCAAGTAAAGCATTTTTAGGTTTAGATGTTTCAGATTCTGTTAGTTATCAAGATGCAAAAGCTGTAATAATACCTTTTGGTTTAGAGAAATCTGTAAGTTATTTTGGCGGCACTAGAAATGGTCCTAGAGCAATTATTAGAGCAAGTCATGAAGTAGAGTTATTTGATGAAGAGTTTTGGATTGAGCCTCATAAGGAAATTGGCATTGTGACCTTTAAGGAACCCAAAATTCATAAAAACCTTTCTAAATCTCTAGAACAGTTAAATGATATTGTAGAAAAAGTTGTTGATGATAATAAGTTTCCTCTAGTTTTGGGAGGAGAGCATTCAATTTCTGCTGGATCAATAAGGCCATTTGTTAAAAAATATAAAGATTTAGCAATTTTACATTTTGATGCTCATGCAGATTTAAGAGATGGTTATGAAGGAGAATATTACAGTCATGCATCAGCTTTGAGAAGATGTTTAGATGATAAAGCTCAAAAATCTGAAAATAATATTGATCTAGTTTCAATTGGTATAAGAAATATTTCTAGTGAAGAAATTCCATTCCTTGAAAGAAATCAGCATAGAATTAATATGTTCTTTGCTAAAGATAAAAAAAATTGGGATATCGAAAAGATTGTTTCAATTTTAAGAAATCGTCCTGTTTATTTAACATTTGATGTTGATGGTTTTGATTCTAGTCTGATGCCTGCTACAGGAACTCCTGAACCTGGAGGTCTGTTTTGGGATGATGTAATTGAAATAATCAGCAAAGTCTCAAAAAATTCTAATATTGTTGGCGCTGATGTAAATGAACTATCACCAAGAAAAGGTATGCATTCTTGTGATTTCTTAGCTGCTAAATTAGTCTATAAAATTTTGTCTTACAGTTTTATTAAAAGGTAAATTATGTAAGGGCGTTTTCACGCCCTTACAACTTATTATGCGAATTAGTTATCAAGATCAAATCGATCTAATTGCATTACTTTGACCCAAGCATTTATAAAATCATCAATGAATTTTTCTTTGGAATCATCAAAAGCATAAACTTCTGAAATAGCTCTTAATTCTGAATTTGATCCAAAAATTAAATCAACAGATGTTGCTGAAAATGATACAACTCCAGTATCACGGTTAATTGCTTCATAAATGCCTTCTTGCTCAGATTTTTGCCATTTATATTTCATATCGAGCAAATTAACAAAAAAGTCATTTGATAATTGTTCAGGTTTATCTGTTAAAATTCCATTTTTGCTGCCATCCTGATTAGTGTCTAAAGATCGCATTCCACCAATTAAAACAGTCATTTCAGGGATTGTAAGACTTAATTGATCAGCCTTATCGACAAGCATTTCAACAGGAGATCTATATGCAATTTCAGCATCATAATAGTTTCTAAATGCATCAGCAGATGGTTTTAGTAAATCAAAAGATTTGATATCAGTTTGCTCTTGTGTTGCATCGCCTCTGCCTGGTTCAAACGGAACAGAAATCTCATAGCCTGCAGCTTTAGCTGCTTGTTCAATTGCCGCAGCTCCGCCAAGAACAATCATGTCAGCAAGTGAGACTCTTGTGTAATTAAAAACAGATGCGTTAAAATCATCTTTAATTTTATTTAACGTAGCTAACACTTTTTGAAGTTGCTGAGGATTATTTGCAGTCCAGTTAACTTGAGGTTCAAGAGCTATTCTAGCTCCATTAGCTCCACCTCGCATATCTGAAGCTCGAAAAGAAGAGGCTGATGCCCAAGCTGTTTCAACTAATTCAGAGATTGATAAATCTGATTCTAAAATTTGTTTTTTTAACCTTGCTTGATCCCATTGATTAATTAAGGAATAATCAGGTTCTGTAATTGGATCCTGCCAAATTAATTCTTCTTCTGGAACTTCTTCACCAAGATAACGAATTTTTGGTCCAAGATCTCTATGTGTAAGCTTAAACCATGCTTTGGCAAATGCTTTCTGATATTCATCAGGATTTGCTAGAAATCGCTCGGCTATTTCTTTATATTTTGGATCGAATTTAATTGCTAAATCAGCAGTTGTCATAACAGGAGGGTTGTATTTGCCTTCAATATGAGCATCAGGTACTGATTCATGTAAGGATTTGTCACTAGGTACCCATTGAATTCCTCCAGCTGGACTTCTTGTTTGCTCCCAGTCATTATTTAATAAATTCTCAAGATATAGAGTAGACCATTGAGTAGGAGCTTGAGTCCATGCTCCTTCTAAACCACTTGTAACTGTATCTTCAGCATTACCTTTTCCACATTTGTTTTTCCAGCCAAAGCCTTGTTGTTCTGTTGGCGCGGCAGCAGGTTCAGCACCAACACATTTTTTCGGATTGTGAGCTCCGTGCATCTTTCCAAATGTGTGTCCACCAGCAATCAAAGCAACTGTTTCTTCATCATTCATTGCCATTCTAGCAAAAGTAGTTCGAATGTTTTTAGCCGATGCAACAGGGTCTGGAACCCCTAGTGGTCCTTCAGGGTTAACGTAAATTAAACCCATATGAGTTGCACCTAATGGTTTAATTAATTTACCATCCTTTGTTCTTCGATCGCTCGCAAGAATTGCAACTTCTGGTCCCCAATAAACAAGATCAGGTTCCCAATCATCAGTTCTTCCGCCGGCAAAGCCATATGTTTCAAAGCCCATATTCTCGAGGGCCACATTACCAGCTAAAATCATTAAATCAGCCCATGAAAGGTTGCTGCCATATTTTTGCTTAATTGGCCATAATAGTCTTTTTGCTTTATCTAAATTTCCATTATCAGGCCAACTATTAAGAGGTTCAAAACGCATTTGTCCTCCATCACTTCCGCCACGTCCATCAAGCGTTCGATATGTTCCAGCACTATGCCACGATAAACGAATAAAAAATGGACCATAATTTCCAAAATCAGCTGGCCACCAATCTTGAGATGTTGTTAATACTTCATTAATATCTGCTTTTACTGCATTTAAATCAAGTTCTTCAAAAGCTTCGCTATATTGATAATCTTCGCCATAAAGTTGACTATATGGATTAGATCTAGGATCATGATCACGAAGACTTGATAAATCTAGTTGATCAGGCCACCAAAATTGATTAGTTTTTGCATCAAATTTACCATTAAATTCTAAAGCTGCATTTTCTGCAAATGCTCCGGTGGAAATTGAAATAGATAAAATTGTTGCTAAAATAGTTCGAGATAACAATCGATTAGTATTCATAAATAAAAGTTAAATTATAAATTAAATTTTACACTCACTATCTCAAGTGAATTCGTTATAATTAAAACTTTGATTTAGCAATCTAAAACAGCTAATAAGAATAAAATTTTTTAAAAAAACTTTACAGCATCTTTTGACTGATTCTTTCTTACTTTTATATATGGATAAGTAAAAGTTACTGTCCAACCAATCATAGTTAATCCTACTAAGGCTTCGAGCCCTGCAAGAACTCTTGCTGTTCCAACTGGTATTAGGTCACCAAAACCAAGTGATGTATAACTTGCAGCAGAAAAGTGAAAATAATCAAAAATGTTTTTGGCTCCAATAACTTTGCCATGATGAAAAATATCGCAGGTCAAGTAAAATAACAAACCATAGGCAATAATCTCTATTGTATGAACTAAAAGTAGAAATGTGATAGTTCTTACCATGTGAAAATGAACGGTTTTCTCAGGTCTATTTATTACATCAAAATGAATCTTTCTGAGTGATATTATATGAAAAGAAATAAGCAATATTGAAATTGCAATTGAAATAATCCAAGTAAGAGTTTCAAAGATAATAAATGATAACATAGTAAAATAATCAATTAATTATAATAATTGTAATGAGAAATCTAAAAGCAATTAAAATTTCTGAATTTTGTATATTTGACTATAAAATAATTCAACTTATCTTCCTTTGAAGATTTAAAGATTATGTTTAAAAATATTCGTTATTACATTGTTATTTTTGCATTGTTATTTGCGCAAACTGCTATTTTTGCTCATAATTATCATTTTGGTGATGATCACGATCATCATATTGAATCTGATATAGATTGTGATTTTTGTATTTATAATTCAAATTTTAAACATGATAATAATTTAGACTATTTCTTATCATTTTTTAAAAATAATATCGATCCTATTAATCAATTAGATTCATTTTTTAATGGAGCTAAAGCTTTTAGTCTCTTTTCTGTAAGGGCACCACCAGTTAATTGTTAATTTCTTATACATTTTTGATCAATCACGGTCACAAAAAATTAACTTTTACAAAATATTTAAAATGAAAAATTTAAAATGCGTTTCATACGTAACAATAGCTTTATGTCTTGGAGTAAATCATGGTTTTGCTAATACTGAACAAAGAATTAAGAATCTTGAACAAGAAATTTCTGATTTAAAAAAATTATATTCACAAAATTTTGCTGAGGATTCTGCTGATTCTAATTCTAGAAGAAAGATTTATGATAATAAATTTAATCCATCAATTGGAGTTGTCCTAAATGGTGAATATGCAATATATTCTGAAGACGAAGCTGAGTTTTCTGGTTTTGCAGTAGGAGAAGAGGGGGAAAGAGGAGATGAAGGGTTCTCAATTGGTGAAACTGAGTTAAATTTTTCTTCTAATATTGATGATAAATTTTACGGAAGCGTAACTGCTGCAATAGTTTATGAAGATGGTTCTAATATTGTTGAACTTGAAGAAGCATATGTAAAAACAACTCCTGGTTTAGGCTTACCTAGTGGTTTAAGTATTAAAGCTGGAAGAGCATTATGGACTTTAGGTTATCTAAACGAACATCACGCGCATAGTGATAATTTTACTGATAGACCATTACCTTACAGAGCATATTTAAATAAAGGTTTTAATGATGATGGTGCCCAAATTTCATATTTATTACCTACAGATATTTATCAAGAAATAGGAGCTGGTTCTTTTACTGGTAATGATTTTCCATTTGCTGAAGGAGATGGTAAGGGTAATTATTCACTTTTCTATAGAATTGGAAGTGATATTGGTCAAAACCACAATTGGCGTTTAGGTTTTTCAACTTTAAAAGGCGAAGCAAAAGGGAACAGAACTACTAATGAAGATACAGTAACTTTTACTGGCGAATCAGATTTATATATTGCTGATTTAAAGTATAATTTTGCTCCATCAGGTAATGCTAAAAATCAATTAATAACTCTTCAAGCTGAATATTTCAAAAGAGAAGAGGATGGAACTTATAATGATACAAATGCAAGTACTGGTGATGTAGATGTTGATAATGATTCATCAGGTTGGTATGGACAAATTGTTTATAAGTTTAAACCACAATGGCGTGTTGGTGTTAGATATAGTGAGTTAGAATCTGCTGATACTCCAGCAGGCTTAAGTTCTAGTTTTTTAAATGCTGATGGTTTCAATCCAACAAGTATCTCAACTATGGTTGATTGGACTAATAGTGAATATAGTCGATTTAGAATTCAATTTAATGATAATGAACTTTCTGACGGAAATACAGATGAACAATATATTTTTCAATATATTGTAAGCTTTGGTGCGCATACTGCACACAAATTCTAATTGATGAGGCCATAAATGCTTAAATTATTTTATTTAATTGTAGCAATTTCATTTATGGCACCATCATCACTCTGGGCAAAGGTGAATATCTTTGCCTGTGAGCCTGAATGGGCAGCCTTAACAAAAGAAATTGGAAAAAGTAAAGTAAAGGTTTTTTCAGCAACTAATGCTTTTCAAGATCCTCATTACATTCAAGCGCGGCCAAGTCTTATTGCTAAAATTAGAAAAGCTGATTTGCTAGTTTGTTCTGGTGCATCTCTTGAATCTGGTTGGTTGCCTCTACTTCTAAATCATGGTTCAAAACAAATTCAACCTAATCAGATTGGTAATATAATGTCTGATCATTATGTTGAAACAATTGAAAAACCTGAAAAACTTGATCGTGCTCACGGAGATATTCATTTTGAAGGAAATCCTCATACGCATCTAAATCCATATAATATATTAATTATTGCAAAAGAAATTTCCGCAAGATTATCAAATTTAGATTCTGAAAATTCAGATTTTTATAAAAATAATGAAACTGATTTTGCAAATCGTTGGAATAGCGCAATTTTAAATTGGCAAAAAAAAGCTAAAGCTTTGCAAGGTTTGAAAGTAATTTCTTATCATAAATCTTTTAGTTATTTTTTTGCATGGCTTAATATTGATAATGTTGCATCGCTTGAAGCCAAACCTGGAATCCCTCCAACAATCAAACATCTTGAAAAGATTTTAAAAATTGTAAAACAAGATAATGTGAAATTAACGGTTTTGTCACCATATGATCCACTAGATTCAGCAAAGTGGATGCAAAAGCAAACTGATTTGAAATATATAATCTTACCATACACTATTGGTGGAAATAGCGAAGTGATTGATTTGTTTAGTTTATATGATAATAGCATCGAGTTACTATTAAAAAAATAAATTATATGGAACTTTTATCTATTATTATACCTGCTTTGCTTGCTGGTTTTTTAATTGCTACAACTCATGGTCTATTAGGGGTAAGAGTTTTAAAAAAAGGTATTATTTTTATGGATCTGGCAATTGCTCAAATTGCTGGTCTAGGGTTGATCGTTGCAGTTAAGTTTTTTCCTGAAATAGGCTTTCTTCAGCAGTTAATAGCTGCTTTTTTTGCTTTAATTGCAGCATTTGGGTTTTATTATTGTGAAAAGTTTCAGCAAAATATTCAAGAAGCTATAATTGGGTGCTCTTATATCTTAACTGCAACATTAAGTTTGCTATTTCTTGTTGATAATCCCCACGCAGGAGATGAGATGACATATCTTTTATCTGGGCAAATTTTGTTTATAACAATAGAAGATGTTTTGTTACATGCGCCAATCTATTTTTTGACAATATATTTATGGTTTAAAAAGCCGGCAATACAGAATAATATTTTTTTCTATTTAATTTTTGCATTTGTAATCACTTCATCAGTTCAATTAGTTGGGGTTTATGTCGTTTTTGCAAGTTTGATTTTACCAGCAATATTATCATTTTTTACGAAACATAGTGTCAAATCTGTTTGGTTAAGTGGTTATATTTCAGTATTGCTTGGGTTGTTATCAGCTTTAATATTTGATCTGCCTGCAGGAATTTTAATCGTAATAAGTTATTTTATTGTTTGTATTGGATTTGTTGCGATTAAGGCAATTTTAAAAAATCAAAATTAAGTTAAGTTCATGTTTAACATCTAAACCATTTTATAAAGATTTTACCTTATTATTTATTCTGGTTTGTATGATTAGTTCGTCTTTAATTTCTAATTGGATGATTAACAAAAATGATACTGAGATAAGTGTTTTAGAATTAGATATTAAAAAAAATAATCATTAATCCGACAATATAATGAGGATATAAAACATAAAAATAATCTTTTAATATTATAGTACCTCTAGATTTTATTGGTAATAAATCAGATCCTGATTTTAACAGAGTGATGGCAAGCTATTTAAAATATTTAAAATTAGAAGATCAATAAAACCCGATAGATGATGTAATTTTACATTTTGAAAATTTAAGAGTGTCAGAATTTGCAAATATTGATAATATTTATATTGAATTGATAGAGCTTGAAAGAATGAAATCTCTAATTATTCAGAATAATAAAATTTATAATTACCTTGCACTTTTGCTACAAATATTAGGTTTAGGTTTTTTAATTCTTCGTAAAGATTTCTCAATATTTTAGATATTATCAACTGATTTATTAATTGATTTAATAAATTATTCTGAAACAAATATTGTTAAAATTTTATTCTATAAATGAAAATTGCAATTATTGGATCTGGAATATCTGGCTTGTCTGCTGCATGGTTATTAAACAAGAATCATGATGTAACTTTGTATGAAAAATCCGATTATCTAGGTGGTCATGCTAATACTGCAACAATAGAATATGATGGTAAAAAAATTGCAGTTGATACTGGTTTTATTGTTTTTAATTTCAGAACATATCCAAATTTAAAAGCTTTTTTTGAATTGTTAGATGTTAAAATTGAAAAAAGCGATATGTCTTTTGGTATTAAAGATTTAGATAAAGATTTTGAATATAGCGGTTCAAGTTTACAGGGTTTATTTGCTCAAAAAAAGAATTTTTTAAATCTGCCTTTTTTATGCATGTTAAAAGATATTATTAAATTTAATAAATCAGCAATAAAGCTTATTGAGTCAAAAAAGAAAATAGATAGTAAAATAACATTAGGAGATTTTGTTAAAAATCTTAAATTGGGAAATTATTTTAGAGATTATTATTTATTGCCAATGGCAGGAGCTATCTGGAGTTGCCCGATTGAAATGATTCAAAACTATCCAGCAAAGACGTTTTTACAATTTTTTTATAATCATGGTTTACTGACTGTTTTAAACCAACCACAATGGTATACTGTTTCTGGAGGTTCTAAAGAATATGTTAAAAAAGTTGTTGAAAGCTTTCAAGATAAGGTAAAGTTAAATAACTCTGTTGCAAGCGTAAGATCGAAAGGGACCAAATTGGAATTATGTGATGAAAATGGCAATATTAAATTATATGATCATGTGGTATTTGCATCTCATCCTGATCAAACAATAAAAATTATTGATGATATTACCTTGGCAGAGAAACAAATTCTTGATTCAATAAAATATAATAAAAATACTGCAATTTTGCATAAAGATATTAAGCAAATGCCCAAGCGAAAGAATGCTTATGCAAGTTGGGTTTATTTATATTCAAAAAAAGAAAATAAAGTATCTTTAAGTTATTGGATGAATAATTTACAAAATATAGATAGTAATTATCCATTATTTGTTACATTAAATCCTATCAATAAAATTCCAAAAGAAGATATTTTTGGGATTTATGAATATGATCATCCAGTTTTTGATTACTCAGCGATTAAGGCTCAAAAAAATCTTAATGATATTCAAGGTATAAGAAATATTTGGTATTGTGGTGCTTGGACTAAATATGGTTTTCATGAAGATGGTATTAATTCAGCAATCAATATTGCAAAGAAATTAGGGGTTGAGATACCATGGCAATAACGCAAAAGCCTTATTTAGCAAAAGGCGAAATCATGCATAAAAGATTTCTGCCGAAACAAAATAAATTTAATTATAATAGTTCATATATTGTTTTCCCAATTTCTAAATTAAATTGTTTATCGAAAAAGTTTTTTTCTGTCGATAAATTGAATTTATTATGTTTATTTAAAAAAGATTATGGAAACGGTAATGATTTTCACAATTGGATTTACAATATTTTAACTAATAATCATATTAATGATGTTACTGAAATTGTTCTAGTAACTCATCCAAGAACATTAGGTTATGTTTTTAATCCAGTTAGTTTTTGGTTATGTTTTGATGAAAAGCAAAATCTTAAAGCTGTTGTGAGTGAAGTTAACAATACCTGTGGACAAAAGCATAGTTATTTATGTTACAAATCTGATCACAAACCAATAGATTCAAATGAATGGATAAAAGCTGAAAAACAATTTTATGTATCACCTTTTATGAAAGTTGAAGGTGAGTATAAATTTCGTTTTGAGATAACCGAAGAAAAATTGAATTTTTATATTAATTACATTGTTAATGATGAATTGATGCTTACAACTTATCTTAAGACTAGGCTTTCGGAATTTAATAATATAAATTTAATTTTGCGTTTCTGTAAAATGCCATTTGCAACTTTTAAAACAATTTTGTTAATTCATTATCAGGCTTTAAAATTATTAGTGAAATCAATAAAATTTTATCGTTGCCCTAAGGTGCTTAAAAATAATCTAACAATAGGAGTAAAATGAAAAATATCATTTTAAAGAAGCTAGATAAAGCTCAATATGGTTTTTTAAAGATTGAGATGAGTGATGGAGAAATCATAGAAATTGGTAATAAATCTTACGATTTACATGCTGATATCAAAATATTAAATAATGATCTATTCGATCTTGTTCTTTTAAAAGGTGATATTGGCTTTGGTGAGGCTTATATAAAAGGTTATTTTGAAACGACAAAGATTGAAAATTTATTATTGTTTATATTACAAAATCAGACCGAATTTGAAAAAATTTTTCATAGTAATTTTCTTTATTCAATATTTTTTAATATTAAAAATTTCTTTAAAAGGAATTCTTTAAAAGGAAGTCTGAAAAATATCGAATATCATTATGATCTTGGTAATGATTTTTATAAGTTATGGCTTGATCAAACCATGAGTTATTCATCTGCAATATATGAGAATCAAAATGAATCGTTAATAGATGCTCAGAAAAATAAATATCAAAGAATTTTGAAGCAATTAAATCAAGATGGTAAGCATATTCTTGAAATTGGCTGTGGTTGGGGAGGTTTTATTAATGCTGCAGAAGCATTAGATTATAATGTAAAGGGGTTAACCTTATCAAAGCAGCAAAAATCTTATACTGATGCCTTAATTAAGAAAAATAATTTTCAATCCAAAACTGAATTGCTCGATTACAGAAATGAAACTGGTAAGTTTGATAATATCGTTTCCATTGAAATGTTTGAGGCGGTAGGTCAAAAATATTGGCATACATATTTTCAAAAATTAAAAAATTGTTTAAAATCAGATGGTGTGGCAGTTGTCCAAACTATTACTATTGCGGATCAATGTTATAATAAATATAAAAAAACTTCTGATTATATTAGAGAATATATTTTTCCTGGTGGTTTTTTACCTTCTGAACAAATATTTAAAGATATTGCAGCTGAGAATGGACTAAAGATTATTGATGAATATGGCTTTGCTGATTCATATGCGAAAACATTATTAACTTGGTTGGATACTGTGAATCAAGTTAGTGATAAAATTATAAAACTTGGCTATGATGATTACTTTATAAAAAAATGGCAGTTTTACCTCGCTTATTGTGCAGCTAGTTTTACTGGAAAAAGAACTAATGTTTTACAATATAGTATGATCCATGCGTAAGTTATTTTATGCTATTATTCTAATTAATTTCGGAATTACAAATCTTTATGCTGATATAGTTTTTGAAAAAGATTTTAAATATTGCAATAAACATCAATTAACTTTTTTCTTAAAAAAAATTTACGATGTTTATCTATGTAACAATAACTCTGAAACTTTAAATTATGAGACAATTTATCAGCAAGATTTTGCGCTGTTAATTAATTATAATATGAGTTTCGACTCTGATTATTTGGCAAAAAGCTCGGTAAAATCAATGAGTGAATATTTCCCAATGAGTAAATCTATTGAAACTAGCTATTATAATGAATTACTTGCAATATTTCCTGATGTCGAAAAAAGTGATGTAATTGAGGCTAGATATTCGAATTATTCTATCGAGTTTTTTTATAATAACAAAAAAATTGGTTTTTTGAATGATAAAGCTTTTGTTACAAGTTTTCTAGATATTTGGTTAAGATTTAACTCTAAATACCCAAGAATGCAGTATGACTTATTTAATCAAAAATAATGTATAATACTAAACAAATTATTTCATATTCATTATTAGCATTCTCATTATCTTTTATTGGTTTGCCGATTTATATCTACCTGCCTAATTTTTATGCTGACAATTTTGATATAAGTTTAAAGACAATTGCTATTATTATCTTGTTTACTAGAGTTTTTGATGCTGTGCAGGATCCAATAATAGGGGTTTTTAGTGATAGATTTGCTAGCTTTAGAAAAAAGCTAATCATTTATTTAGTTCCATTGCTTGGATTGTCTTTTTTAATGCTATTTTATCCTTTAACTGATGTTAACATTTCCTATTGGTTGGCATTCTTTATGTTACTTACATATAGTTTATTTAGCATAATCTATATCAATTATCAGGCTTATGCAGTAAATTTAACTGATAGTTATCATGAAAGAACAAGAATTATAACTATACGTGAAACAGTTTTTATTATTGGTATTATTTTTGCTAGTACGATTCCAGCAATATTAAATAATTTTTATGATCAAACAAAATCATTTCTAATAATTGGTTTAATTTATTTTATTATTACAAATGTCTTCGGTGTAATTTTTTATAAATATGCACCAAAAAACACAATAACTTTAAGCACTAATTTTGATTTTAAAGGAGTTTTTAAATCAAAATTGTTAAATAGATTTTTCATTATTTTTACCTTCAATGCAATAGCGGCTTCAATACCAGCGGTGCTAATAATGTTTTTCGTAGAACATGTTTTAGCTGCCAATGATTATTTAAGTATTTTCTTATTAATTTATTTTTTTGGATTGTTTCTTGGAGTATGTTTTTGGAGTCAATTATCTAAATTTTTAGATGATAAGATTTTAACTTTTTTAATATCAATGAGCTTTACAGCTTTTATATTTGTTTTTTGTTATTTCTTAGGTAATGGAAATGTTATTTTATATTCTATTATTTGCTTATTAGCCGGTATTGGTTTTGGTGGTGATTTATGTTTAGGATATTCGATAATAACTGATATTATTTGGCAGGAAAAATTAAAGAAAAATGAGTCATCAGTTTTTGGAATAACTAATTTTATCTTAAAATTTTCGCTAGCACTAACATCAGCATCTCTAATTTTTATAATTGGAGATCTTGAAGGTAACGAAGAATTAAAGAAAAGTTTTATTGCTTTTTCATATGCAATTTTGCCAGTAATTTTTAGATTATTTGCGATATATTTTTTATTTAAATACTTTAAAAAAACTTATTAAACTCTAAATTATGAAAAAATATTTTTTATATATTCCTATTATCATGACATTATTTTCTTGTTCTAACATAACCCCTAAAGATTATTCAAATAATGAGCCAAAACTTGATATCCGAAGTTATTTAAATGGTAAAATTATGGCACATGGAATTTTGCAAGATCGCAAAGGTAAAGTGACGCGAACATTTATTGTGGATATGGAAGGAAAATGGCAGGGAGATGAAGGTGTTTTAACTGAATATTTTACTTTTGATGATGGAGAAAAAAGTGAAAGGATTTGGAATATTAATTTTCAAGATGCAAATAATTTTTCTGCTTCTGCTGACGATGTAATTGGCATGGCAAAAGGTTCACAATATGGCAATGCTATGCAAATGAAATATATTCTTGATCTTGTTGTTGATCAAGAAACAAAAAAAAGTTATCATGTAACTCTTGATGATTGGATGTATCTTATTGATGAAAAAACATTAGTTAATAAGTCTAAGATCAAAAAATTTGGTATTACTTTTGCACATTTAACAATATTTTTTAAAAAAATAGATGATTGATCAATTTTATCATAATAAAAACATCCTTATTTTAGGTGGTAGTTATGGTATTGGTGAGGCGCTTGTAAAACAATTAGCAAAAAAAGGAGCTAATCTTGTAATAGCTGCTAGATCGATAGATAAAATTCATGATCTTATAAATTCAATAGAAGGTAAGCATTACGCTATAAAATGTGATGTAAATAATGATCATGATTGGTTAAATCTTAGCAAAGAGTTAAATAAGTTATTTTCAACAATTGATCTGATTATTTTTTCTGTTGGCACATATAAACCTATGGGCTTTAATGATTTTAATGCTGAAATTTCAGAACATATTTTATCAGTCAATTTAGGTTCATTTGTAAAGTTTATAGATTGCTTTTCAGAATCTATTAAAAATGCAAAAATCAAGCATATTGCTATCATATCAAGTATTGCTGGTTATTTTGGTATGCCTAATTCTATGTTTTATGGAGCATCTAAAGCCGGTTTAACTAATCTGGTTGAGAGTTTAAAATATGAGCTTTTAGAATATAATGTTAAAGTTCAGTTGATTAATCCAGGTTTTGTAAAAACCCGTCTTACTGATCAAAATAAATTTACCATGCCTTTTATTATTTCAGTGGATAAATCAGCAGAAATTATAATTCAAAAACTTAAATCTCGAAATTTTGAAATAGTATTTCCAAATAGTTTTAAATTTTTTATGAGAGTCTTAAGGTTTTTACCTCATTCAATCCGTTTTTTTATAGTCAAATATGCAAAATAGAAAGTTAAATATAGTTGTAATAGGTGCTAGTGGTGCAATTGGTGCTGAGTTTGTCGAGCAATATGCAAAAAAATATGATGCTCATATATTTGCATTTAGTAGATCTGAAACTACATTTGCAAATACAAATATTAGCTCACATTTTATAGATATTGATGATGAAGAATCTATTAAATCTGCTGCTGAATTAGCTTCAAGGGATCAATCTATTGATATTGTGATTGTTGCAACAGGTATGCTTCATAATGATAGATTTAAACCGGAAAAATCATTAAAAGAATTAACTAAAGAAAAATTTCATGAAATTTTTAATGTCAATGCTGTTGCCCCAGCAATAATTATTAAACATTTCTTACCTAAATTAACTAAAGATGAGCAATCAATTTTTGCAGCATTAAGTGCAAGAGTAAGTAGTATTTCTGATAATCATTTAGGAGGTTGGTATGCATATAGAACTGCTAAGGCCGCATTAAATATGATTTTAAAAACTGCTTCAATTGAAATAAATAGATCAAATAAGAAAGCTGTAATTGTTGGTTTACATCCTGGAACCGTAGATAGCAAATTATCAAAACCTTTTCAATCCTTTGTAAAACCTGGTAAGCTATTTACAGCCGAATTTGCAGTATCTAACTTAATTAAAGTCTTAGATAATGTTTCAGATAAAGATAATGGTAATCTTTATGATTTTAATGGTTTAAAAATAGATTTTTAGTTATAAAAATGTTACAATTAGGTAATGTTTTACTTTTATTATTATGGCCAATAAAAAAATTGCGGAATTGCTTAAAATTGCTTTAGCAGATAGTTATATATTGTATCTAAAAACTCAAAATTATCATTGGAATGTTACTGGTACTCATTTTAAATCATTACATTTAATGTTTGAGGATCAATATAATGATCTTTTTAAAGCAGTGGATTTAATAGCTGAAAGAATCAGAGCATTGGGTGAAAAAGCTCCAGGGAGTTTTGCAAAATATAGTAAAGTAACAAATATCAAAGAGGGTGATGAGGATCTTGACGATATGTCAATGGTTAAAGATCTAGCTCATGATCAGGATATTATTGTTGAAACTTTAATGAATATTTTACATAAAGCTCAAGAGCATGACGATGAAGTGACAGCTGGAATTGTTACTGATAGAATCGAAATTCATCAAAAGAATGCTTGGATGCTTAAAAGTAGTTTATAGCAAATAAATAAGGGAGGATTAATGAATAATAGCAAAGTTTTGTTTTTGGGATTCGGTTATGTTGCGCAGTTTTTTTGTGCAAAATATGTTAGAGATTTTGCAAAGATATCTGCAACTTATCATCAAACAAAAGCAAAGTTCATTGATGCTCCAAATTCAGTAAATCTCTTAAATTTTGATAGTTTAGATTTCGAATTACTTGATGGTTTTGAAAGTTTCGTTATTTCAATACCTCCATTTTATGAGAAACAAACGGATGCTGTAATTGAAAATTATTTTCAATATTTCCAGCAAAGAAAATCCCCATTTAAAATAATTTATTTATCAGCAACCTCAGTTTATGGTGACCATAATGGTAAAAAAGTTAATGAAGAATCAATTTTACTTGCTAAGTCAGTTAATGGATTAGCTAGAATTTCTTGTGAAAAGAAATATCAGTTACTTTCAGATAATGTTAATGCAAATATTATAATTCTAAGACTTGCTGGAATTTATGGTGATCAACGCAATGCAATTTTAAGTATTTTAACTAACAAAATTACTCATAATTATAAATCATCAAAATTGATTTCAAGGACTCATATTGCAGATATCATTTCAATTATTAATAAGATATTAACTGTAAATATAAGTAATGAGATAATAAATATTTGTGATAATGATCCATGTTCGACGGCAGATTTGAATAATTTTGTTTGTAAAAATATTTTAAAAATAGATTTGCTGCCTATTTTTGAAGGAGAAAAACAATATAGGCATTCATCTTTTGCTTTAGATAACAAAATAATAGATAATCAGAAATTGAAAAACTTACTTAATTATGAATTTATTTTTCCATCATATAAAGATGGATTAATTGATATTGCAAGTAAACAAGGATATTTTAATGAGTCTTAAATTCGTATTTTTTCAAATCCTCAAGTTCAATAAATTCAAGACAAGATATATGAGAGCTTTCTAAAATTACTTTTGGAGCAACATTAGCATTATATGCTTCAAGCCATCTTGTAATGCATAAACACCATTTGTCACCAGGTTTTAGGCCATGAAAAGATTCAGTTCTTGTCGATAAATCATTACCTCTTAATTTGCTAAAATGTAAAAATTCTTTTGTAACCACTGCACATACAATATGAAGACCTCTATCATATTGGACTAAGCTACAATAACCATCTCTTTGGAAACCAGTAATTGGGTCTAAACAACATGGTTGTAGTTCTTGACCTAGAACATTTTTTTGTTTGTTTTTGCTCATAATAATTCTTCGATTTTATTAATGATTTTTACAGATTGTGGCGACGTAGTAGAGCTGTACCACGCTGCAAAATCTCCATTTTTATCAATAAGATATTTATGAAAATTCCACTTTGGTGAACCTAAAAAACCTGCTTGTTTATTAGCCCATTCATAAAATGGATGAGCATTCTTACCTTTTACGCTATTTTTTTCAGTTAATATGAAAGTAATGTTATATTCTTCACTTGTAAAATCTTTAATTTTTTGTGAATTATCATATTCTTGATTAGCAAAATCACCACAAGGAACGCCAATTAGAACAAAATCTTTATCTTTGAAAAGATTATGAATCATTTCAAGTTGTTCATATTGAGGAGTTAAGCCACATTGAGAAGCTGTGTTAACTATCATAATTACTTTACCTTTGTAATCAGATAAATTTATTGTTTCGCCATTTATGGATGTAAAACTAAATTGATAAGCGTTCATTTTGGTCATTTCGCTAGCAAAAATTGGTTGTGAAAAAATTATAAAAAAAACTAACCTAAATGTTTTAAAAAAATTTGTCATAAGAATATTGTTAATTATCAGATAGACATGGATCTGAAAAAATGTTAAAGTTAGATATAAGTTCTGTAAAGAATTTTTCAGTTAATCATTAAAGGTAAGGTAATGAGAATAACAGATATTCCTGAATTCAAAGATAAAACTCATTTATTAACAATTGAAGAGAATATTTCCGTTCATGAAGCTGTTAATAAAATGGCTGAATATAATTATGGATCAGCAGTTGTAGTAAAAAATAGCAAACTTGTTGGTATGTTCACTGAACGTGATGTTCTTAAAAAAGTTGCGGCAAATGCAATGAATGTTAAAAAAACTAAGGTAAGTGAAGTAATGACAAAAAAAGTCAAAACTGCTCATTATGATTCACTTATTTCTGATTCACTCCGAAGAATGAGTCAAGGTCGGTTTAGACATTTACCAATTGTTGATAAAAAAGGAAAGTTACAAGGTATGGTTTCTCAAGGTGACCTAGTTTCCTATAGTTGGCCTCAAATCTTTAACTTACTTGGTCATAAAGCTAAATCTTCATTTTTAACTTATACACAAATTTGGGTTTTACTATTGGCTATTTTTGCATATATCACTGTGATGACTTTATTTGTGCAATAGTTTTAATTTTGATTTAAATTAAAAACTTATACAAAGTTTTTGAAATTAGCTTAAGGTTTGATAATTAAGTTTTTAATTTCAAAAATTTTGTTTTATGTCGCGCGCTCTTATTTGGTTTAGAAATGATTTAAGATTATCTGATAATTTGGCACTTGATAATGCCGCAAATAATAATGAGCTCGTCTTTCTTTACATTTATGATCCAAATTATGCAATTGGATCAGCCTCAAAATGGTTTCTACATCAAGCATTAAAATCACTAAAACAAGATATAAAACAAAATTATAATGCAGATTTGTTAATTGAATTTGGTGATTCTCAAGAAATTATTGAAAAATATTTGGCTGATTATCAAATAGAAAAAGTTTTTTGGAATAGGGTTTATGAACCAGAGATTATTCAAAGAGATATTAAAATTAAATCTTCTCTTAAAAATTTAGGTTATGAAGTAAAAAGTTTTAATAGTTCTCTTTTTTTTGAACCTGGACAGATTAAGAATGGATCCGGAGATTATTTTAAAGTTTTTACACCATTTTGGAAAAAATGTTTAGCAAATCTTGTTAATATTAAAAATCCTATTGATGCACCTAAAGAAATTAATGGAATTAAAGTTTCTGAAGCAAAATCATTAGATGATTTAAGGTTATTACCCAAAAATCCAGATTGGTCTGTTGGATGGAATAAGTTATATAATGTTAGTGAAGCTAATGCTCATGAACAGGCGCTAAGCTTTATGAAAAGTAAAATGTCCAATTATAATATTGGTAGAGATTTTCCAGGTCAGAATTCAACATCTATCTTATCTCCATTTATTCATTTCGGCTTAATATCTCCAAAGCAACTTTATTTTAAAGCGATGATGTTTGAAGAAACTGATGGTTTAAATGTATTTTTTAGTGAAATAGGTTGGCGAGAATTTTCATATAATTTACTTTTTAACAACCCTGATCTGGCTAAGAAAAGTGTTAAAACTAAATTTGATAATTTCCCTTGGTTAAATAATAAAGAACATCTAAAAAAGTGGCAAACAGGCCAAACAGGCTTTCCTATAGTTGATGCCGGTATGCGTCAATTATGGCATACGGGTTGGATGCATAATAGAGTTAGGATGATAGTAGCCTCATTTTTAACAAAGAATCTTTTAATTGATTGGCGAATTGGTGCAGAATGGTTTAATGATTGTTTAGTTGATGCTGATTTGGCGGCAAATAATGCTTCATGGCAATGGGTTGCTGGAAGTGGTGCTGATGCTGCTCCATATTTTAGAATTTTTAATCCAATTACTCAAAGTGAGAAATTTGATAAAAATGGTATATATATCAGAAAATGGGTGCCTGAAATTGCTCATTTAACCAATAAAGAAATTCACAATCCAATTCGTCGCGATAATTATCCAGAAATGATGATTGATCTAAAAGAGACAAGAGAAAGGGCGCTCAATATTTATAGAAATCTACCTTAATTTAGGCTTTCCATCTATTTTCTTCAAATAGCTGTTCAATTAAATCTATACTTTCTTCACTATCGTTAAGACATGGAATTAGTGAAAAATTTTCACCACCTAATTCTAAAAACATTTCTTTATATTCCATGTTAACTTCTTCAAGCGTTTCAATACAATCAGATGCAAAGCCTGGAGTAATAACAACAAGGTTTTTAATTTTTTTAGCAATTAGTTCTTTGAGAACATCTTCAGTATAAGGTTCAAGCCACTTTTTTGGACCAAAACGCGATTGAAAACTAAAGTGATTTTCTAATTTTATTTTATTTTTTACAAGAGCTTCATTGAATAAACGATTTGTTTTTGAACAAAAGCAGAAATATGGATCACCTTTTTTAAAATATTCTGCAGGTAAACCATGATATGACGATAAAATTGCATCTGCAGTAAAATCAATATCTTTAAGATGGTTCTTTAAAGATTTTATTAAAGAGTCTATATATTTTTTATGATCATGATATGCGCCAATTAAACGAAATTCAGGTTGCCATCTTATGTTTTTAAGAACTCTAAAAATTTCATCAGATATACTTGCTGAAGTTGTAGCAGAATATTGAGGATAAAGAGGGATAAAAATAATTTTATTACAGCCTTTATCTAGTAATTCATGTATTTTTGATTCAATAGATGGATGACCATAACGCATCGCATAGTCAATTTCATAATTTTCATATTTTTTGGTAATTCTTTCAGATAGTTTTTCAGCTTGTCTACGTGTATAATATTTTAGAGGTGATTCATTAGTGTCTTTAAACCAAATTTCTTTATATTTAGCACCTGATTGACTTGCTCTAAAAGGTAATATGAAAAGGTTTAAAATAATTTTCCAAATTATAGGATTTACTTCAATTACTCTTGGATCTGATAGAAATTGTCTTAAATATACTCTGACTGATTTGCTATCATAATTTTCAGGCGTGCCAAGGTTAATAAGTAAAACTCCGGTTTTTTTATGAATAACAGGATGGTTTGATTTCATTTTATCAAAAATTTAGTTCTATTAATTATTTAACTAATAAATTTAATTTATAAATATAAAAAATAGCATTTGCATTATTTAAATAATAGTGATAATCATTATCAATTAAGATTTTTATTTTTAAATATGTTTAAAGTTTTTTTTATAGTTTTCTCATTGTTTTTTACTGTTTCATGTCAAGAAGAAGAGGTTAAACAAGAGTATATTATAGTATTGAAGAATCATAAATTTAATCCTGAAATAATTGAGGTTAATGCAAATGAAAAATTCAAACTTATAATTGATAATCAAGATTCAACTGCTGAAGAATTTGAAAGTCATGATTTAAAACGCGAAAAGATTATCAAGGGTAATACTAAATCTGTTGTTTTTGTTGGTAAATTAGAAGTAGGTGAGTATGGATATTTTGGTGAGTTTAATGAAGATGAAGCTCAGGGAAAAATCGTTGTTAAATAGTTGATTTATGTTTTTACCTTTTATAATTACTTTTAGAGAAGTTCTTGAAATAGCATTAATTGTAAGCTTAATGTTTGTTGCAACTAAAGGTCTTGAAAATAGGGCTAAATGGATTTTAGTTGGTTTATTTCTTGGAATTTTGGGTTCATTTTTTATTGCTTTATTTATTGAAACAATATCAAATTTTGCTGATGGTTTAGGTCAGGAGTTATTTAATGGTTTTATAGCATTATCTGCAAGTATTCTAATTGGATGGACTGCAGTTTGGGTTTCATCTCATGGTAAAGAAATTGCTAATACAATTAAACAAACAGGACAAGACGTTGTTAAGGGAAAATTGCCAATTAAAGCTTTAGTTATAATTATTATGCTTGCTGTCTTTCGTGAAGGTACTGAAATAGTTTTATTCTCTTATGGTATGATTTTGTCAGGCAAAGCTTTTTCAACAATTATTTTTGGTGCTATTACAGGAAGTCTAGCTGGTGCATTCGTAGGTGCATTAATGTATTATGGAATGGTTAAAATTAATACTAAATATATCTTTAAGATTACAAGTGCATTATTGATTTTTATTGCTGCTGGAATGGCTGCTGTTGCTGCAAAGTTTTTTGTTGCTGCAGGTTATTTTTCACAACTTGCTAATATATTATGGGATAGTTCTGCTATTATTAGTCAACAAAGTCTAGTTGGTGAAGTTTTACATATGTTTTTTGGTTATAGTGATTCTCCAATGTCGATAGAAGTAATATTTTACGCTTTTGTTTTAATTGTAATTTTTTCATCATTAAAACTCATTAATATTCGCTCAAGAAAATTAAGTTAGAAAAATATTAGCTTTTGAAATCTTGAAATATCAATTATAATACATAAATAATATCTTAAATTTAAAACTGATATTTTATGGATTTTTCAAAATATAGTAATAAAGCCAAAGAAATTATGGCTAATGCTCAGGGCCTAGCTATTAGTAAAGGTCACCAAAATCTTTCTCCTGAACATATTTTAGCTTCAATGATTGATGATAGTGATAATTATATTGCTAATATAATTATAGCTTCAAGTGGTAATGTCGAAATTATAAAAACTGAGATTAAGCAGTTATTGAAAAAAATCCCTTCAGTAAAATCTTCTGGATCCCCAAATATTTATTTTTCTCAGGAAATCGCAATATTAGATCAATCTGTAAAAAAAATAATTAAGACATTAAATGATGAATATATAACTTTAGAAGCGTTGTTACTTGCGATGTTTGATAAAAATTTATCAACATCAAAAATTTTAGCAAAAGCTGGGTTGATTTTGCCTGTTTTATCTGAAGTAATTAATGATCTTAGAAAAGGCAAGACTGCGGATTCAGCATCTGCAGAAGAAAAATTTGACGCTTTAAAAAAATATGCAAAAGATTTAACAGAGCTTGCAGCTTCTGGAAAAATTGATCCAGTCATAGGAAGAGATGATGAAATTCGAAGAACAATTCAGGTTTTGTCTAGAAGAACAAAAAATAATCCGGTGTTAATTGGTGAACCAGGTGTTGGAAAAACTGCTATCATTGAAGGTTTAGCCCAAAGAATTGCAGCAGGTGATGTTCCTGAGTCTTTAAAAAAACAAAAAATCATGTCATTGGATTTAGGTGCTTTGATTGGAGGTGCTAAATATCGTGGTGAATTTGAAGAAAGATTAAAATCTGTAATTAATGAAATAGAGCGAGCTGATCATGAAGTAATTTTATTTATTGATGAATTGCATAATCTTGTTGGTGCAGGAAAGGCTGAAGGTAGTATGGATGCCTCAAATTTATTAAAACCTGCATTAGCTAGAGGTTTACTCCATTGTGTTGGTGCAACAACTCTTGATGAATATCGATTATATATTGAAAAAGATCCCGCATTAGCAAGAAGATTTCAATCAGTTTATGTAGTTGAGCCAACATTAGAAGATAGTGTGACAATCTTAAGAGGTTTAAAAGAAAAATATGAAATGCATCATGCGATAAAGATCTCAGATAGTGCTATTATAGCAGCTTGTAAATTATCTAAACGTTATATAACTGACAGATTCCTTCCTGATAAGGCGATTGATTTAATTGATGAAGCAGCGAGTAAGCTTAGAATGGAGATTGATTCCAAACCAGAAGAAATTGATGAGTTGGAGCGAAAATTAATTCAGTTACGTATTGAAGCCGAGACTTTAAAAAACGAAAATGATGAAAATTCGAAATTAAGGTTACAATCAATTGATAATGATATTCGCAATTTAGATGACAAATTACAAGTTTTAATGTCCCAATGGGAGGCTGAAAAACTTAAGCTTGATAAAGAGAAAAATTTAAAAGAAGATTTGGAAAAAGCTAATTATGAGCTTGAAAAAGCCAAACGACAAGGAGATCTTGCCAAAGCTGGAGAGCTTTCATACAGTATAATTCCAGAACTTGAAAATCAAATTTCAAATCATACAAAAACTAATGATGATGGTTTTATAAAAGAATCTATTACAGATTCAGATATTGCCCAAGTAGTTTCAAAAGTAACAGGTATACCTGTTGAAAAAATGCTTGCAGCTGAAAAGCATAAATATCTTAATATTGCTAGTGACTTATCAGAAAAGGTCATAGGTCAGGAAGACGCCGTCAATGCAATTGCTAATGCTATCAAAAGGTCAAAGGCAGGGCTTAATAATCCTGATAAGCCACTTGGGTCATTTTTGTTTATTGGTCCAACAGGCGTCGGAAAAACAGAGTTATCAAAAGTTTTAGCCGAAACACTTTTTAATGAAAAATCTGCATTGCTTCGATTTGATATGTCAGAATTTATGGAGAAACATTCTATTAGTAAATTAATAGGATCTCCTCCAGGATATGTTGGTTATGATGATGCTGGTTCTTTAACTGAGGCTGTAAGAAGAAGGCCATATCAGGTAATTTTATTTGATGAAGTTGAAAAAGCTCATCCTGATGTTTTTAATTTAATGTTACAAATTTTGGATGATGGAATCCTTACAGATAGCCATGGTAGACGTGTAGTTTTTGCAAACACTATTATAATTTTAACTTCAAATCTTGGTTCCTTAAAATTAAATTCATTATCAAATGAACAGTCAATTAATGAAATTGAGAATGAAATAATGAATGAAGTTAAGGCATTTTTTAAGCCTGAATTTATTAACCGTTTAGATGAAATTATTCTGTTTCATAAATTACGTTTTCAGCATATGGATAAAATTATTGATATAAAATTAGCTAAAATGCAGAAGAAGCTTGATAATTATGGAATAACTATTCATTTAGATTCTGATGCTAAAGAATATTTGGCCATGAAGGGTTATGACTCTAAATATGGTGCTAGGCCTTTGGATAGGTTAATTGAAAAGGAAATAACAAATAAATTGGCAACAGGTTTGCTGGAAGGAACAATTATTGAAAAATCTTCGCTAAATATTTCTTTAAAAAATGATGAGATAATTATTTTATAGTGCTAGTGTGTTGTTTTATGATTAGTTTTAATGATTTATAGAGTTTTCGTAATTTTATTACTTTGCATGTCTTTTGTTTTTGCTGCAAAGTTTGATCCAAAAGCCAAAAAAATTAATGGGGTTGATGTTTATTATCTTTATGATGATTATCTACCAATTATTTCTTTAAATTTAGCTATTAAAAACGCTGGCTTTGCTTTTGAAGAGGAAGGTCAGATTGGTAGTAATTTAATTGTTAATTATCTTGCTTCAAATTTATTATTTTTAGGAAATGAGCGTGAATATTTTTCTAAAGAAATTTCCTCTCGCAATATTTCTTTTCAAGTTGCAAGTGATGTTGAGAATCTTTTTATTTCAGTCAAATTTTTAAGATCTGATATCGAGTTGGTACAAAAATTTCTAAAAAAGTTTTTTTATGATTTTAAAGTTTCTGATGCTGATATTAAACGTGCAAAAGATCATTTAGAATTTAGCAAAAAGAATAGTTACTTAAATAGTAACTTTGTAGGTTATCAAAATTTTAAAGATAGTTTTTTTACTGATAGGTTCAGTAGAGATGGATTTCTGGTTGAAAATAACAACCTTATTAATAAGGCCTCTATTAAATATTTTGTTTCAAGCCTTGCAAATAAAAATAAATTAAAAATTGCAATATCAGGAGATATTAAAACTGATGAATTAGATGTTTTTGTTAACCAAATTTTTGCAGATTTTAAAGATATTGAATCTTATGATTTTTATCAGCCAGGCATAAAAAATGCTTATAATGCAAATTTTGAACTCAAAGATTATGATCAAATAATTTTTTATTCAGCTATTGAAGGGCCTTCAAGAAATGCTAAAGATTTCTATAGTTTTTATTTATGGAATCATTTAATTGGTGGTTCACAGAGAAACTCTCTAATTGGTAATAAATTAAGAGAAGATGAAGGTTTAACTTATTCTGGTTATTCATATGTAAATTTTATGCAAGGCATTGGTTATTTAGTAGTGTATTTTGCCTGTGATATGGAAAAATACTATCAAGCTTTAGAAGTTAATGAAAAAATGCTTGCTGAAATTAAACGTAAAGAATTTTCTCAACAAGATTTAGAGCTAGCCAAAAAATATCTTACTGGCAAATATGATATTTCATTTTCATCAAATGATACTATTTCAGGATTTATGCTTGCTCTTTTATTGTATGATCTTCCAGTATCAATGTTAAATAAAAGAAATGAAATTATAAATGAAATTACCATAGCTGATATAAATAAAATGCGTAAAAAATTATTTTTTAATAATGATTTTGTAACATTTGTAACTGGTGATCTATATTAATTTCAAAATTTGCTAGAGTTATTATTTTATTATAGTAACAAACTAATAATTATGGCCCCTTCGTCTAGTGGTTAGGACTCAAGATTCTCAGTCTTGCAACACGGGTTCGAATCCCGTAGGGGTCACCATAAAATCTTAGTTTTCAATTTCCTGTAATTTTGTATTTTTTAGTTGGTAAATCCGATTAGACATTGATGTTAATACATTCTCATCATGAGTTATTAGTAAATATGAAAGTTGATATTTATTCTGCAGTTTTAATAATAAATTAATTACATTTTTTTGAGTTGTTGCATCCAAAGAAGATGTCGGTTCATCAAGAATAATTAATTTAGGAAAAAGGCATAAAGCTCTTAAAATGACAATTCTTTGTCTTTCACCACCTGAAAATTCATTTGGAAATTTATCTAAAATATCCTCTTTAAGGTTAACATCTTTTATGAATTGTTTAATAGTTTTGATATCAGTTGATAAATTATGAGCATTAATAACTTCATATAAGATATCAATAATTCTGTGTCTTGGGTTTAAAGTTGCAAATGGATCTTGAAAGATAATTTGCATGTTTTGTCTAAATAATCTTAGTTTTTCTCCTTTTAACTTTGTTATATTTGTATCATTGATTATGATATCTCCAGAACTTGATTTCAATTTCAAAATTGCTTCAGCAAGTGATGATTTTCCTGAACCACTTTCTCCAATTAATCCAACTGTTTCACCTTTTTTAATTTCAAAATTTACATTTTCAAAAATTGAAGTGATATGTTTTTTGAAGAAATGGCGTTTTTTATAATTTAATGATAGATTTTCTGTTTTTAAAATTATCTCATTATTGGCAAATTTTGATTTTTTAAATAAAGGCAATGAAGTTGCTAATAAATCTTTGGTATATTGTTTTTGAGGGTTGTTAAAAATTATTTCAGTTTTATCTTCTTCAATAATTTGGCCATTATTCATTACGATAATTTTATCAGCAGTTTTTCGAATTAGTGCCAGGTCATGGGTAATAAATATTATGGCGATATTATGATCGTGACTAATTTTTTTGAGTAATTTAATAATATTTGCAGAATTGGTTTTATCTAATGATGTAGTTGGTTCATCTGCAATAATTAATTTTGGTAAACATGCAAGTGCGATTGCTATTACAACTCTTTGTCTTTCTCCGCCAGATAATTGATGTGGAAAAATCTTACCTCTATTTATTAGTTTTTTCAGACCAACTTCAATTAATAGCTCTTTTACTCTTGCTTCAAGATCATTATTTGAAATTTTTTCATGCAATAAAATTGCTTCTTTTATTTGTTTTTTGATATGATGAATAGGGTTTAAAGAAGTCATTGGCTCTTGAAAAACCATTGAAATTTCATTGCCGCGAATTTTTTCTAATTGTTTTTCAGATAATTTATTAAGATCTAAACCATTAAATAATATTTTTCCTGAAGCAGATATCTTGTTAGAATTATTAATTCTGATTATTTGTTTAGATAGAATAGATTTTCCAGAACCGCTATTTCCAACAATTCCTGTGATTTTTCCAGAATCTATGTTAAAATTTAATTTAGATAAGATTATTTTTTGATCGATTGATAAGCTTAAGTTACTTATTTCGAGTAAAGACATAATTTTGTTACGAATTTAAGTTTTGAATTTTTGTAAAATAATAATATGCGTTATTAATATATTGCAAAACTAATCTTAAAATTTATAAAAAGAAGTACTTAGTTTTGTTACTTTGTTTTGATTAATCAATTTTAATTTATTATGAAATCAATAATATCTGTTTTTGTTGTGCTATCTTTAATCTCTTGCGTTGGAAATAAAAGCAAAGAAAGAAGAGTTCCTGTTCATAATGAGGCTTATCTTAATAATCAAAATGGTTATCAAGGTAGTTATCAATTTCAAAATGCTTATCAAGCAGACACTAAAAGGGATAAAGGCTTTTTCAATCAATTGTTTAAATCAAATGAAACTGAAAAAGTAGATGTTGTTGATGAAGTAAATACTGGTAATCTTCAAATGATGTCAAAAAATTATAAAAGTAAGGCAATAGATTTTACTACAACCAATGAAATTGCGAATGAAGATTTATCTGACGTATCAAAATCTAAAGTTAATGTTGTTGAACAACCAAAAAATACGATAGTTGCTTCAAATTCAACAAATAATGTTTTAACTAATGCCGATAAAGGTTATAAGTTATTAGATGATTCTGTTCCTGGAACATACGTCCAAATCGCGGCTTTCAAAAAATATAACGAGGCTTTAAATATTGTGCCTGATTTACTAAAGTTTAATAATGTTGTAATTAATCAGAGAACAACTGATTCTGGTGCTATTTGGTATCGAGTTCGAGTTGGTCCTGTGGTAAATAAAACCACTGCTAAAACTTTACAGGCTGACTTAAGTAAAGCTGGTTACAGAGATTCTTTAATTATTATTGGTGAATAGAGTTATGAAAATTGTGAGATTGTTATTATGTGGTTTGATATTAGCTAATTGCGCCCCTCCAACATATAATTTTGATTATAATAGTGAAAAAAATTTTATGTCTGGTGCTCCTGGATCTGATTTTCCGTCGATACCAGCATATATTGATAGTCCAGCAATGGGATCTCAGATTAATTATGGTAAACAACCAAATGTTCCTCAACAAGCAAATTCTTCGCAAAACATGAACCAATCGAATAATAACCCATATGGTTATAATCCATATTCAACGCAAAATCAGAATACCAAATCTAATCAATATAATAATCCATATGCCAACCCTTATGGTGCAACACCTTATGGTAATAATTCGCAAAATTTAAATCAGCAAAAAGAAACAACGGCAAAAACTAAGGGAACTTCTCCATATAGCGGTTATATAAGTGGGAAAAATCAAATGTTCTTGAAGCAAAATAATAAAGAAGCCAGCACTAATAATGTCCCTCAGCAAAATCCTTATGCTACTAAAAGTTATTCTTTTAAGGAAAAATCTAATAATATCAGAAAGCAAGAACAATCTGATCGCTATAGAGGGTTAACCAAAACTAATAAATACCAAGTGATTGATTCAAATATATTTACAGAAAATGATAGGTCTAGATTTGAACTTATTGATCCAGATGTTTTTGAACCTAATAATGATTTTGAAAAATATAGGCCAATGTATGAAAATAAACGATCACGTAAAACACAAGATTTTGTTGACAGTATACAAGGTTCTTTATTAGAAGAAATGATTGAAAATGACCCCATTTCTAATGGTTTTGGTCTTGAAAATATACCGAAATATTAAATAATAAGTTCTAATGCAAACAACATTTCACAGATTAGAAAATTTACCTAGTTATGTTTTTGCTGAGATAAATCGGTTGAGGCATAGAGCTAGAGTAAAAGGTTTTGATGTTATTGATTTAGGTATGGGAAACCCTGATGGTAATCCTCCTGAGCATGTAATTAAAAAATTAAGTGAGACATCAAAAAAACAAAAAGTTCACGGTTATTCTGTATCTAAGGGAATAAAAGGTCTTAGAAAAGCTCAATCGGAATATTATAAAAGACGATTTAATGTTGATATTGACCCTGAATCAGAAATAATTGCAACTATTGGTTCTAAGGAAGGTATCTCATCTTTATCCTTAGCAATTGTAGGACCTGATGACTATTTTCTGGTTCCTTCACCTGCATATCCAATTCATGTTTGGGGTAGTGTTATTGCTGGTGGTAAGATTAAAACTATAAAAAATTTACCTGAAGATAATCATTTAGAAAATTTAAAAAAATTTCTAGATAATGCTGCAATTAAACCAATTGCAACAATCGTAAATTATCCTTGTAATCCAACTGCTGAAACTGTTGATTTAGCTTTTTATCAAGAATTAGTAGATATCTGTAAATTTTATCAAATATATGTTGTTTCTGATCTCGCATATTCTGAAATTTATTTTGATGATAATAAACCACCATCAATTCTTGAGGTTAAAAATGCAAAGAATGTAGCAGTTGAGTTTACTTCTTTATCAAAAACATATTCTATGGCTGGATGGAGAGTTGGTTTTGCTGCAGGAAATAAAAATATTATTGCAGCAATGACTAAAATGAAATCTTATCTTGATTATGGTATTTTTACTCCAATTCAGATTGCTGCAACATATGCAATAAGAGATTGTGATGATTATATTGATGAAAATAGATTAAAATATAAGGAGAGACGTGATGTTCTAGTTCAGGGCTTAAGTCAGGCTGGTTGGAATGTTCCTATACCTGATGCTTCAATGTTTATTTGGGCAAAAATTCCTGAACAATTTTCTGATCTTGGGTCGCTAGCTTTTTCAAAACTTTTACTTGAAAAAGCTAATGTTGTTGTATCTCCAGGAATTGGTTTTGGAGATGAGGGCGATAAATATGTGAGAATATCGTTGGTTGAAAATGTTAATCGCATAAGACAAGCAACAAAAAATATCAAACAATTATTAAAATAAAATCATGAAACATATTAAACTTGCTGTAGCCGGAACGGGAGTTGTTGGCGCGAATGTTATTGAAAGTATTAAAAATAAAAAAGCTTATTTTGCTAACAGATTTGATGTTAATATTGAAATTGTTGGAATAAGTTCAAGAACAAAAAAGGATTTGCCTTTTAGATGGTATGAAAATGCTCTTGATATGATTGATAAGGAACAACCAGATATTGTTTGTGAGCTTATAGGTGGTGATTCTGGAATTGCTGATGATATAGCAGTTAAATCATTAACTGAATCAAGAACTTTAATTACAGCAAATAAAGCTTTGTTAGCAAAAAAAGGTGCTGATTTGCTAGAGCTTGCTCAAACCAAAAATACTAAATTATTTTTTGAGGCTGCTGTTGGTGGTGCTGTTCCAATTATTCAAATAATTTCGACTAATCTTAATTATAATGAAATTAACGGTTATCAAGGTATTCTAAATGGTACAGCAAATTATATTTTAACTGTAATGCATAATGAGAAAAAGGATCTTGATTCTGTTATCTCTAAGGCGCAAGAATTAGGTTTAGCCGAAAGTGATCCAACCTTTGATATTTGTGGTATTGATGCGGGTCAAAAATTAGCAATCATGAATAGTTTGATATATAATGTTGGGTTTGATGCTAAGGATGTTAAAATTGAAGGAATTGATAAAATTACTTTAGAAGATATTAGAGCAGCAGAAAAGATTGATGCGAAAATTAAGTTGGTTGCACAATCATTAGTTTATGAAGATATTCTTAACTCAAGAGTTTCTCCGGTTTTTTGTAGGCAATCAAATTTTCTTTATAGTATTGATTATGCTATGAATGCTGTAAATTTCAAAACTGATATGGCTACAGATATGTCACTTGTTTCTCATGGTGCAGGAGGGATTCAAACTGCTCATGCTGTTCTTAGTGATATTCAGGCATGTATAGCAAATCAAAATTCACCTAAATGTAATGATTATCAAAAAATTAATGAATATCGAAATCTAGAATATACTGGTCATATTATTTTAAAAACACCATCTTTTATTGAAGACGCACTTGGGTTAGAGCCTTTTTATTCTGATACCCATAATTATTATTTATTTAAAGATACTAATGAAAGTCTTCTAAGAGACACTTATGGAGATGATGTTGTTTTATTTTCATTGAAATAGGTATTAAAATGACTGTTGCATTGATTACTGGTGGTTCAAAAGGAATAGGTCTTGCAGTTGCTGAGTTATTTGTTTCAAAAGGTTATCAAGTTATTATATGTTCAAGAGATGAAAATAATCTAAGTAACGCTTTGGAATTATTATCAGGTAATGTTGAAGCTTTTAAATGTGATATATCAGAAAATGCAAATGTTGAAAAGATTTTTAAGGATATTAAAGCCAAATATGGTCAAATTGATATTTTAGTTAATTCAGCAGCTATTATAGCAAATGAACCTTTCGAAACTATGAAAATTAGTGAGTTTGAAAAAGTCTTTGATATTAATTTTAAAGGCCCGCTTTATTGCATTAAGCAAGCTTTTAAATATATGTCAAAAGGTGGTTCAATTGTTAATATTTCCTCATTAGGAGGAATACAAGGTTTTGAAAAGTTTCCTGGATTTAGTGCTTATTCAGCTTCTAAATTTGCTTTGACTGGACTTACTGAGATTTTATCTGTTGAAGCTAAAGAAAAATCTATTAGAATTAACGCAATCGCACCTGGTGCGGTTAATACAGATATGTTAGAAAAGGCTGCACCTGGTTTAAAGTCAAAAACACAGGCAAGTGATGTTGCTAAGATTATTGATTTTTTAACTGATGCTGAAAAATCTGGCTATATTAATGGTTCAATTATTCCAATTAATACTAATTTATGAAATTTACAAAACAACCAGTTGTTCTAATTACCAAAAAAATTGAATTTTCTAGTGCTCATAGACTAGTTAATCATGATTTATCTGAGGAGGAGAATCTTGAATTATATGATAAATGCTATAATCCAAATGGTCATGGTCACAACTACATATTAGAAGTTACTTTAAAAGGTCCTATTTCTAAAAAAACTGGTATGATAATTAATTTAACATCACTTAAAAATGTTATAAACCGTTCTGTTGTTGATATAATGGATCATAAAAATCTAAATGAGGATGTTGAGCATTTTAAAGATTTAAATCCTACAGCTGAAAATTTAATAGTTGTTATTTGGAAATTACTTGAAAAAGAATTTGAAGAGCAGTTATTATATCGTTTGGTTTTGAGAGAAACCAGTAATAATATTGTAGAATATTATGGTGAAGAAATTTAGCATTTGATTTTATTATTGGAAAATTATAACTTGACTGGCAGTCATTTACCCAATATTAACACTCATCTGGGCCGGGTAGCAAAGTGGTAATGCAGGGGACTGCAAATCCTCCATCGGCAGTTCGATTCTGCCTCCGGCCTCCATTTTTCTCTTATAGATTATGCAAAGTTTTAAATCTCCAATTATTGTAGCTTTAGATGATATTGACTTAGATAAGTTATTAAGCCTTTCCGAATCTCTTAAAGATTACGCTCATAGTTTTAAGTTGGGTTTAGAGTTTTTTTCAAAATTTGGTCCAAAAGGTGTTGAGAAATTTACTGATCTTGGTTTACCAATTTTTTTAGATTTAAAGCTACATGATATTCCAAATACCGTAGCTAAATCAGTGACTCAGCTTTGTAAGTTAAATATTGATATGTTAACTATTCATTTATCAGGAGGGGCATCTATGATAAATGCCGCTATTGAAGCAAGAGATGCTGGTAATAAAAATGTAAAGTTATTAGGAGTTTCTGTACTTACTTCATTAGATGATGATGATTTGATAGAAATTGGTTCTCGCTTTTCTTCATATGATCAAGTTCATAATTTGGTTAATATTGCTGATAAATGTAGGTTAGATGCAGTTGTTTGCTCTGCGCTTGAAGTTGAATCATTAAAAATAAAATTTCCTAATATAAAATATGTTACACCAGGAATTCGTTTGTCTGATGGAAATGATTTTGCTCTTAAAAAAGATCAAAAGAGGGTTATGAGCCCTAAAATGGCAATAAGTAAAGGTTCTGATTTTCTAGTGATAGGTAGGCCAATAACAAAAGCTGAAAATCCTATTGAAACATGTAAGAATATTTTAGCCTCAATTAAATAATATTAATTTTAATTTATAAACTACTTGAAAGTAAACTAGATATAAATTATAATTATTGCTCATAAAAGTCCATACTGGCCCCTTCGTCTAGTGGTTAGGACACAAGCCTTTCACGCTTGCAACACGGGTTCAAATCCCGTAGGGGTCACCATTTTTCTCATTTTGTTATAATAAATTACTTTTTTCTATAGTTATTGCTTGTTTGTCGCCCAAAAATGTGATATAATCTTCGAAACCTTTTTTTTAATGACTATGAAAAATCTATTTCTAAACACTATTTTATTATCTATTGCATTAACTTCTTATTCTTACGCAACAGAAGGAAAAGATTCCTTTAATATTACAGTAAGATCTGCTGAAGCTATAAATATTGTTTTTGAAAATGATGGTAGATTATTATTAAATAACTTAAATCAGGGTGAAGTTATAAATGAGGTTATGAATTATAAAGTAAATTCTGCTAATCGTGATCTTGAATGTGCTCTATCATCTTCAGGAGTGTATTATCAGATTGGAGAGGTTATTCCAGTTTCTGTCATAAATTTAAATGGGCAAGATACTGGCGTAAAATTAAATGTTACTTTTTCATCATGTGAAAATGGTGATAATAATATACATCTTTCAGGTTTAGTTGATGAAAGGTTAAGTGCAAATGAAGTTTACTATGTTGATTATCAAATGCTATCAGTAACTTATACTCCAAGAACAGTTTCAAGTTTTATTTAGTTTCTTTTTCAGATTCTTCTAATAGTTTTTGTGCTTTATATAAAAGTAACCTTGCAACAGGTGCAGCGGCTGCAGATCCAGATCCCCCATGTTCAACGATAACTGACGCTGCAAAACGAGGGTTTTTTAATGGTGCATAACCTATAAATAAAGCGTGGTTTCTCTGATTAAATTCTATTTCTTCTATTTCTTTGTCTTTATTATGTTCCAGAGAAACAACTTGAGAAGTTCCAGTTTTTCCAGCCATAGCATATTTTTTATTTCTGATCCTGCTATAGTAAGCTGTACCTTTTTTTTCATTAACAACTTTATCCATCCCTTGATGAATGATATCAAGATTATCTTGATTAATTTCCATTGGTTTAAAATCAAAATCAGTAGTATTATCAATTATTAGACGGGGTTTTACATCTTTGTTACTTGCTATTTTTGCTGCTAAAGTTGCTAATTGTAGGTTAGTAGTTTGAACATATCCTTGGCCTATAGCGCTATTGAAAGTGTCGCCTACAACCCATGATTCTTTTAATTTCTTCTTTTTCCATTCTTTGTTTGGAATAAATCCAGCTTCTTGTTCAGATAAAGGTATGTCAATGATTTTACCAAGTCCATATTTCTGAGCCATATTGGCAATTTTCTCAATACCAATTTCTCTTGATAATTGATAAAAATATATATTACATGAATGTTTTATCGCATTTTCTAAGTTAAGTTCACCATGTCCTTCTTCTTTCCAGCAGTGATAATGCCGTCTTCCTAATTTAACCTTACCTTTGCAATTAAACTCATTTTTTGGATTAAAGCCTTCCTCAAGAGCAGCTAAAGCAACTATTATTTTAAAAATTGAACCAGGAGGATATTCATTTGTAATTGCTTTATTTTGCAAAGGTTTACCTGAATTTTCAACTAAGTCACGCCATTGCTGCATTTTTATACCAACTACAAAATCATTGGCATTAAAGCTTGGAGTTGAAGCCATTACTTTAATATCACCATTTTTTATATCAATCAATGTAACAGATGCTTGTTTATCTTTAATTAACTCCATTGCATATTTTTGCAGCTCAATATCAAGGGTAAGTTTTAAATTTTCTCCAGAAATTTCATCTTTTGAACTATTTAGTTTTAAATCTCTAACTTTATATCCGTATGCATCAACTTCTAGATGTTTTAACCCAGCTTTTCCCCTAAGATAATTTTCAAAACTTTTTTCAATTCCGGATTTACCTATTTTAAAGTCTGGATGACTTAATAGTGAGTTTTTGCTGTTTTTAAGTTCATTTTCATTAACACTTGCTACATAGCCAACAACTGCTGAAGAATATTTGTCATATGGATAGAATCTTCTCTGCGCTTTTTCAATATAAACACCTGGAAGTGATTTTATATTAACTTCAATTTTTGCTACTTCTTCCCAAGTTAAATTCTCATGAATAAGAACATAACCATCAGAAGATTTGCGTTTTGATTTTGAGGAATTGTAGAATATTTCTGATTTTTTTATATTTAATAATTGGGCAATTTTGGCAATTATTTCATTAATTTTAGTATTTTTATCTTGGTTTAATAATATACGGTAATATGTTGTGTTTGTTGCTAAAACTTTATTGTTAACATCAAAAATTTCTCCTCTTAATGGAGGTGTGACAAAGCTTTTAATCCTGTTACTGTCAGATCTTGTTCTAAATTTAGTAAAGTTTAGTATTTGTAAATATATTAATCTAAAAATTATCACTGAAGTTAAAGTAACCTTAGTAATTAAAACGATAAATAATCTGCGCGTAAAAACTTTTTGTTTATATGAGATATTTCTCATTATAGTATTTTTTTATGGTTTTGTCGTAAAGGTTTGAAATTACAAGGTAATATATTGGATAAAAAATAATAGTTAGCAGAAGTTTAATAACAATATCACTAGTAAAAACAGCATCGACCCCAAGAAAATATTGTATAGTGAAATTAAATGCAAAAATAATTACACAAAATAAAGCATAGCCAACCCATAATTCTTTGAAATTTTCAAAAACAAATAATTGTTTGCATGTATTAAAACAAATCATTGATAAGAAGAATATTGTTGCTGTAATTCCAATGATGTTATTTTGAATAGTGTCAATAAGAATGAAAATTATTAACAGGAAACTATAGCTAATTTTTTTATCTTTATTGGTTAAGAAAAAAAATGCTAATGCTGTTTCGAAGATTGGAAAAAAGCCATTAAAAATGCTTAATATTGAAGGTAAATAGCTAAAAATTACAAAAAAGTAGCTGATCAAATAAAAGATGCTGAAAGGTATTAAAGACATTCTTGTAATTTAAAAAATAAAAAATTTAGCAAATCCTAAAAATACCATAAATGCTACGACATCAGTTATAGTTGTTAGGATAACTCCAGATGATATTGCTGGATCAGATTTATATTTGTGAATAATAATTGGAATAACAGATCCAGATAATCCTGCAATTGTTAAAGTAATGATAGTTGCAAATGCAAATAAAACAGCAAGATTAAAATTATTAAAAAAATAATAGATGCAGGCCATACAAAAAATGCCAAAAATTATTCCATTTGTTAGTCCAATCAGGCTTTCCTTAAAAATAATTTTTAAATAATTTTCAGATGTTAACTCTTGTGTTGCAAGCGCTCTTACTGCTATTGTAACGGATTGAGTTCCAGCATTGCCGCCCATTGATGCAATGATTGGCATCAAAATTGCAAGAGCTACAAGTTTTTCAATTGATTCATCAAATATACCAATAACTATTGAGGCAAGAATTGCAGTCACTAAATTTACTCCCAGCCAAGGTAATCTTTGTTTAAATGTTTTGCTTATTGAAGCAAATATATCTGAGTCAGTTACGCCACCAAGGTGCAGGATATCTTCTTCGGCACTTTCATCAATAAGTTCAATAATGTCAGATAAATTAATGATTCCAATCATATGATTAAATTTATCAGTAACAGCGATAGATTTTAGTGAATATTTCTTAAATAGTGAAATTAATGTATCTATATCGCAATCGACATTCACTTTGTAAAAATTATTATGCATAATTTCAGAAGCAAATTGTTCATCGTCATATTTAAACAAATCACTAATTAAAATTAAACCGATAGGTTGATGAAGTTTATCAATTACAAATAGTACAAAGAGATCATCATCAATATGCTGTTTGTTTTTATTAAGAAATGTTTTGATATCTGAGACTTTCCAATCTTTCTTAACAGAAAGAAATTCTCGGTTCATATATCTTCCAGCGGCGTCATCATCATAAGTTAAACCGATTTCAACTTCTTCTTTTATTTTTTTAGAAATTATTTCGAGAATTTCATCTTGTAATGACTTATCTAATTCTTCAATGATATCAAGAATTTCACTAGTTTCTAAATTTGAAAGAATTTTGGCAATTGCGTTACTGCCTAGAATTTCAACAATTTCTTCAAGAACTAAATCTGGAAATTTAGTTAAAAATAATGGATTAATTGATTGATAGAACTTTGCTAAGAAAATAGTTTTCCTATCATAGCTTAAATCGCTTATAAAAGCTGAAATATCTGAATAGTGAACAGAGCTTACAATATCTCTGATTTCTTCAAAGTTATCTGAGTGTTCATCAAGGTAATATTTGATTTTATCTTTAAGATTGTCAGTAAAATCTATAAATAAAATTTTTGAATCATTATTAGACATCTGAAATTATTGATAAATTACTTTGAAAACTACTAGCAAAACTAGTTTTTAGGTGAAGAGCGTTAAGTTGTAAAGTATAAATGATTGATTTTCTCTTAGTTTTTCAGGATTTTTCATAATAAAATCAAAAAATTTATTTTTTAGCTTTAAAAACATTTGCACTTGAACTAATTGCTTGTTTTATCTAGAACTATTGGTGAGCATAATTTATTTAAATTAATGGAGTTTTTAAAACCAAGATTCTTTGAAATTACAGGCGCATTATTCGTATCTTTTTCGTTAGTATATTTATTATCACTAGTCTCGTATCATCCTTTAAACAATTTTGATTTATTGTTTGAACATTTTAGTCTTATTGGTTTTCTCAGTAAGATTGGTTCTTTTGCTGCTACATCTATGTTAGAAAGTTTTGGTTTAGTTGCATATTTGTTGTTTTTATATTTATTTGTCTGGGGTGTGTTTTTTTTAAAAAAGAAAGAAGATCTATTTTTCCCTTACAGAGCTGCTCATGGAGTTTTCTCATTGTGTTTTTTAGCAATAATATTAGCAAAAATGGAAATTTCTTCGAGCTGGGATCATCTGAGCTATGGAGGTTATGTTGGAAGTTTTATTTTTGATAAGTTCATTGTTCATTTATCAGAAGTTCCAATTGTATCAGTAGCAGGTTTTTTATTTTTTATTTCATTGTCAGAAGCAATAGATATTCCATTTAAATTTTACAGGACGCATTTATTCCCAATGCTTAAAAATATGATTAAGAGTTTTTTTAAATTATTTAAAAGTTTAAATAGTATAAAGTTTTTTTTCACAATAAATGTTGTAGAATATTTTGCTAAAATTTTTCATAAAAAACGAATCAAAGACGTTGATACAACTGTTGTTAAGAGTGAGAAAAAAATAAAAAAATTGGCAAAAGAATTTGATACTGGTGAGGCGCAAACATTTTTTCAATATAAACTTCCTGCTGTTGATCTCCTTGCTGCGAATTTAGGATCCAAAACTTCAAATGTTGCTCATGGAGCTAATGTATCAATGGCAAAACAATTGCAGTCAACTTTAGAGGATTTTGGTATTAGTGGAAAAATTTGTGCAATTAAGCCTGGACCGGTAGTTACATTATTTGAATTTGAACCATCACCTGGGATTAAATCTTCTAGAATAATCGGTTTAGCAGATGATGTTGCAAGATCAATGAGTGCAATTTCTGCGAGAATAGCTGTTATTCCGGGAAGAAATGCGCTTGGAATTGAACTTCCTAATAAGACTAGAAAAACGGTATATTTAAGAGAGTTGATTGAGTCTGAAGACTATAAATCTAGCGGTTTGAATTTACCATTAGCACTGGGGCAAGATATTGGTGGTGATGAAGTTATGGCGGATTTAAGCAAAATGCCTCATTTGTTAGTTGCAGGAACAACTGGTTCTGGTAAATCTGTTGCTATAAATACAATGATTTTATCAATCATTTTTAAATTATCGCCAGAGCAATGTAAATTTATTATGATTGATCCTAAGATGCTGGAATTATCAGTGTATGATGGAATTCCACATTTGTTATCTCCAGTTATTACTGATCCAAAAAAAGCTGTTCATGTTTTACGATGGGTTGTTACTGAAATGGAAAATAGATATAAATTAATGTCATCATTAGGTGTAAGAAATATATCTGGTTATAATCAAAAAATAAAAAAAGCTGTTGCTGATGGTGAAGTGCTTACAAAAACCGTACAAACTGGTTTTGATCCAAATAATGGTAATCCGATTTATGAAGAAGTTGAATTAGATATGACACCATTACCATTTATTGTTGTAATAATTGATGAAATGGCTGATTTGATGATTGTTGCTGGAAAAGAAATAGAGTCTTATTTGCAAAGAATTGCTCAAATGGCTAGAGCTGCAGGAATCCATATGATTATTGCGACACAAAGGCCTTCAGTAGATGTTATTACGGGTGTAATTAAGGCAAATTTTCCAACAAGAATTAGTTTTCAAGTAACTTCAAAAATTGATTCGAGAACTATTTTGGGTGACCAAGGTGCTGAGCAATTACTTGGTATGGGTGATATGTTATACATGCATGGAGGTTCGAAAATAATTAGAGTTCATGGACCTTTTATAAGCGATCATGAAGTAACAGTAATTACTAAAGAGTTAAAATCTCAAGGTTCGCCAATTTATGTTGAGGATATTATGACTGCTGGATCAGATTCTGATGGAAGTTTTGATTCCGATAGTGGTAATGATGATGGAGACGATTTATATCAAAAAGCTGTTGAAATTGTTTTGAAAGACAAAAAAGTATCAATCAGTTATATTCAAAGACAACTAAGAATTGGCTATAATAGATCGGCTAATATTGTTGAGGAGATGGAGAAAAGGGGAGTTGTTTCTCCGCCAAATAATACTGGTAGAAGAGAAGTGCTAGTAAATGAATAAATAAAATATTTTAAGTTAAACTTATGACAATTAATAATACAGATATCATAGTTATTGGAGCTGGACCAATTGGGTTATTTTCGGTTTTTGAAGCCGGTATGCTTGGAATGAAATGTCATGTTTTTGACAGTTTGGAATTTATTGGTGGTCAATGTTCTGCGTTATATCCCGAAAAACCAATATATGATATTGCAGGTTTTCCATCTATTAAAGCTCAAGAGCTTATTGATAATCTTGAGAAGCAAGCAGCACCTTTTAACCCAGAATATCATTTACAGGAACAAATTGTTTCAGTTGAAAAAGACGGTGATGATTTTATTGTAAAGTCAGACAAAGGAACTGTTTGTAAAGCAAAAGCCATTTTCATCTCAGGTGGATGTGGATCATTTGGTCCAAATAGGCCGCCACTAAGTGGGATTGAAGCTTATGAAGCTGGTGGTACAGTAAAATATATGGTTAATAAAATTGAAAATTATCGTGGTAAAAAAGTTGTAATAGCTGGTGGCGGAGATTCAGCACTGGATTGGGTTATAAATTTAGAGTCTGTTGCAGAGAAGATTTATTTAGTTCATAGAAGAGATAAATTTAGAGCTCATGATGAGCTTGAAAGACAAATGCGTCAATTAGTAGCAGATAAGAAAATTGAATTTGTTGTACCTTATCAGTTAGATTCTTTAAAAGGTGATAATGGTATTTTATCTCATGTTGTAGTAAAAAATTTAAATGGTGAAACTAGAGATCTAGAAGCTGATATTCTATTACCATTTTATGGGCTTGCTATGGAACTTGGTCCAATTGCAGAATGGGGTCTAAATATTGATAAAAAACATATTCAAGTTGATCCATCAACTATGCAATCAAATATCGATGGTATTTATGCTCTTGGAGATATTGCTGATTATACAAATAAGAAAAAACTAATTGTAGTCGGTTTTTCAGAATGTGCATTTGCAGCTCATAATGCATATAAAAGGGTTTTTCCTGATAAAGCATTACATTTTGAATATTCTACATCAAAAGGTGTTGGTTGATAAGATTTTAGTTTACCAATATGAATAAAGAAAATTTATTTGTTCAGCATCAAGATCGAGCTATTATCAAAATAACTGGTGACGATAAAATTAGCTTTCTTCAGGGCCTTATTACTAATGATCTAAAAAAATTAGAAAAGAGTGAGCTTTTATTTTCTTGTTTTTTAACTGGAAATGGACGTTTTCTTTATGATTTTTTTATTTTTGTAAATGGTGATGATCTTTACCTTGATATCATTAAAGAAGATTGCGACGATTTTGCAAATAAGCTTAAAATCTATAAGCTTAGAAGTGATGTCCAATTTGAAATCCTTGATGATTGTAAGGTCTATCAATTATTCACTGATAATGTAAATTTAGATAAAGGTTATTTTGTTTTTAAGGATCCAAGATCATCTAAATTAGGTTATAGATTATATTGCTTAGACAATGAAAATTTTAATTTTGAAAACCTAAATAGGGTTGATTATAATTATTATCACCAGCAAAGGATAGCTTATAAAATTGTTGAATCAAATGAGCTTGTAAAAGAAAAATCTATAATTTTAGAGTTTGGTTATAAGGATCAAAATTCAGTTGCTTTTGATAAAGGTTGCTATTTGGGCCAAGAGTTAATAACAAGAACTGAAAGATTAGGTCAAATTAGAAAGCAGTTATTCAGTTTTGAGCTTGAACATGAACTTTCGGATCAAATACTGCAAAGTCTTAGTGATAATAAAGTAAAAATTGTTAGCAGGATTAAATTCAATGATAAGTTTTCTTATCTATTGCTTACAAAAATAAGTGAAAACGAGTTGAAGCGGATAATTTCTGTATAATATGTAACATACTAACACTATATTTGGTTAGTATTGTTAACATTAAAACAATTACATAAATTATTAGCTACCTTTACTTGCAGAAACTAAGTTTTGACGAGCGCCCATAATATTTCCACCAGGACCTTCAGGTGGTGAAAGGTTTCCAGACATACCAGGACTGTTTGTAATCATACAATTTTGAGGAGGGGAACCCACTAATCCTTTAGCCATACTTCCATTATCTATAGCTGATGCAAGATCTCCAGCAAATGCACCTTCAAGAAAACTTAGTATTTGATCTAAGTTTTCGTTCAAAAATGACATAAGTTCACCACCTAATTCAAAAGATTCACCAATCATAGAATTAAATGTAAATGGTTGGGATGAAGCAGATGATGCTCCTCCTGCATTTTGTGATGAAATTAAGGCTTGTGTATTTAAATTAACACCTGAGTTACTTTCCGGCATATTTTATTCTTTACTTTCAAGATTATTTTAATAACTAATTATATAAAATTTTTTGTGTATTGTGAAGTATTTATTTTTTTTTGTTATAGTAATTTTTTCTAATAACCTGTTAGCCGATGATCTATCATCTTCCTCAAGTTTAACCTTGGATGAATTATTGGTGACTATTTTCCAGCCCTTTGTAAATTTTTTAGCTAGTATTTTCTTTTTTGATATTATGGGTTTTCCTATAATAGTTTTATGGTTGATAACAGGATCTATATTTTTTACGATTTATTTAAAATTTGTTAATTTACGTTTGTTTACTCATGCTATTGATGTTGTAAAAGGAAAATATTCTAACCCAAATGATCCAGGAAAAGTTACTCATGCACAGGCTCTTTTTACAGCAGTTGCGGCAACTGTTGGTCTTGGAAATATTGCTGGTGTTGCAATTGCCATAACTCTAGGTGGACCAGGTGCAGTGATTTGGATGATGATTGCAGCATTTTTTGGAATGACCGCTAAATATTCTGAAGTGTTACTTGGCTTAAAATATCGACAAATTAGTAAGGATAATCATCTTTTTTCAGGTCCTTTTTACTATTTAAGAGATGGTTTAAAAGATATTGGTCATGCAAAATTAGGTAAAATTTTATCAATTATTGCTGCAATATTCTGTATTTTTGGTGCTATAGGAGCTGGTATCTTGTTTCAATCTAATCAAGCTGTAGAAATTATATCATCGGAATTTAATTTGGGGAGTTTAGGGCAATTTGTTATTGTCATAATTTTAGCTTCAATTATAGGATTCGTGCTAATTGGAGGAGTCGTTAGAATTGCAAATATCGCGGAAAAAATAGTACCATTTATGGCAATTATTTATGTTATAAGTTGTTTAACAATTATTTTGGTTAATCATTCACATGTATATGAAGGTGTTAGATTAATGTTCCTTTCAGCATTTTCAGAAAATTCTGCAATTTATGGTGGAGTTATAGGAGCTATAATTCAGGGGGTTAAAAGATCTGCTTTTTCTAATGAGGCTGGAATAGGAAGTGCAACAATTGCTCACGGAGCTGCTAAGACAAAAGAGCCTGTTAGAGAAGGCGCTGTGGCAATATTAGAGCCATTTATTGATACTATAATTATTTGTTTTATGACTGGGCTTGTTATAACTATTACTGGAGCATATATAGGTTCAGATGGTCTTGGTGGAGTTCTAATAACTGCAAAAGCATTTGCAACAGTTTCAAATAGTTTCTCGACATTACTGTCATTTATTGTCTTGTTATTCGCATTTTCAACAATGCTTACTTATTGTTATTATGGTAGACAAGCTTGGGACTTCTTATCTAAAGGTAAATATGAAAATGTCTGTTATTCAATTTTTATATTTTTTGTAGTATTAGGAGGTATGTTAAACCTTGGTATTGTTATAGATCTTGCTGATATATTATTCTTATCAATGTCAATTCCAAATCTTATTGGACTTTACCTATTGGCTCCAATAATTAAAAAAGAAACTAAAATATATATTAAAAAACTTAAAGCCGGTGAATTTAAAAAAGTGAAAAACCTATAAATTGAATGAAGTTTATAGGTTTTCTAAAACTTGTTTGTGAAGTTTTGGATTTGCTGTAGCAATGATTTTACCATCAGTTTTAGTGGTAACTTTATTGCCATCCCAATCGGTTATAATACCACCTGCTTTTTCAATTAATGGTACAAGGCTTAAAAAATCATGGGGTTTTAAACCTGACTCGATAACAATATCAATATGTCCTGATGCTAACATTGCGTATTGATAGGCATCACCGCCAGTAAAATAACCACCATGTTTTTGATATTTGGTAAGTTTAGCAATTTTGTAAAATTTTTGAATTTCCTTTTCAGTAAAAAAAGCTGGAGATGTAGTTGATAAAATAGCATCAGCTAATGATGAAACATCACTAGTTTTAATAATATCATTATTTAAAAATGAATTTATTCCATTTGAATAATATCTTTCTTTGAGACATGGTTGATTTATCAATGATATAATAGGTACATTATTTTTTGTTAATGCAATTAATGTTGTAAAAACAGGTTTTCCTGAAATAAATGAACTGGTTCCATCAATTGGGTCAATATACCATTTATATTCCGAGTTTGTGACTAAATCGTCAAATTCTTCGCCAACAATACTATGATCTGGATAATTCTCTGAGATTTTTTTACGAATATGTTTCTCAATTTCGGTATCAGCAACAGTTACTGGTGAGCTGTCAGATTTATTAATTGTTATTAAATTTTTATTTCGAAAATATTTTAATGCAATTTCATCAGAAGATTCAGCTAACATTAGCATAAAACTTGTAAGTTTATTTAAATCTAAATCATTAGTTAGTTTCATTTTTCAAATCGTATAAAATTTCTAAGGCTTGTTTTGGTGTTAAGTTGTCAGGGTTTATTTCAGAGATTTTATTATAAATAGCTGTTGCTGAGTTATTCGGTTTCTGATTATCATTATCTGAAGAAAGATTATTATCTTGAAATAAAGGTAATGTATCAATTGATATATTATTATTACTCTTTTCTAAATTATTAAGAATAACATTAGCTTCTTTAATTATTTGATTTGGAATGCCTGCAAGCTTTGCAACCATAATTCCATATGATTTTGCTAAGCAACCTTCTTTAACTTTATGTTTGAAGAAAATGTTATTATTTTCCTCGGCAACACAAACTTGATAACATTTTAAAAATTTTAATTTTTGCTCTAAACTTGTTAATTCATGATAATGAGTTGCAAAAATTACTCTAGCTCTGACTATATTATGCAAATATTGCGTAATCGCCATTGCTATTGATAATCCATCATATGTAGATGTTCCTCTACCAATTTCGTCTAATATAATAAATGATTTGCTACTTGCTTGATTAAGGATTGTTGCAGTTTCACTCATTTCAACCATAAATGTTGAACGTCCATGTGTAATATCATCAGCTGCTCCAATTCTTGAAAAAATTCTATCAACTAATCCTATTTTAGCAGATTTTGCTGGAACAAAAGATCCAATTTGAGCAAGTAAAATAATAAGAGCATTTTGTCTTAAATAAGTTGATTTACCGCCCATATTTGGGCCAGTAAGAAGCTTTAACTGTGTAGAATTGTTAAAGTTACAATCATTTGCCACATATTCAGATATATTTTCAGGCAGGTAGTTTTTAACAACTAAATGAAAACCTTCTTTAATTTGAAGAGAATTATCTTCAGTAATTTCTGGTCTTGTTAAATCATACGAAATTGCTGATTTTGCAAAACTGCAAATTACATCAAGATAAGAAATAGTTTTTGAAATTTCTTGCAGAATATCGAAATTATCTAAAATATGAGTTTGAATATTAGCTAAAATCTCCAATTCAATTTCATTAATTTTTTGACTGCTTGAAAAAAGTTTATTTTGAAAGTCTGTTAATTCATCAGTAATAAATCTAGTTGCATTAGCAAGACTTTGTCTTTGAATAAAAATTGTTTTATCAATTTTATCATAATCTTTACTGTTAATCTCAATAAAATACCCCCACACATTTGTTGACTTGATTCTTAAACCGGGAATATTTGTTTGTTTTTGATATTTTTGTTGAAGAAGTTCAATATTTTCTTTGGCGTTGTTTTGAAGAGTTTTTAATTCGTTAAGTTCATTTGAGACATTATCAGTGATAAAGTTTACAAAATTTTTATCATTAACTTCTTTAGGTTCAATTTTATCTAAATCAGATAGTAAAGAGGTAAAATTATGAGATAATTTAGCAAAAATCTTTAGGTTAGGTTCTTTTTGAAAATTTTCATTGGAAACAAAACTCTCATTTATTTTTTCTATAATCCTAATTGATTCTCTTAAAGCTAAAAAGTCTCTAAGAGATGATCTATTAGTAGCGATCTTTGCAAGCAACCTCTGAATATCTGATACTTCTTTTAATAAAGTTTGTAAGTTTTCAAGGATTAATGGATTATCTAAAAAAAACTGAGTGAGTTTCTGACGCTTAATAATTTTGCTTCTAATTGTTAGAGGATTACAAATTAATTCTCTTAATTGCCTTCCACCTTGAGAAGTTTTGGTGAAGTTGATTACATTATAGAGAGTTTTTTTTGTTTGATTTGAGTTATTATTAAAAATTTCAAGATGTTGAATGGTTGTATTATCTAAAGCCATTAATCCATCATTAGATGCGTTTCTTGGAAAATTTAATTTAGGACAATTTTGTTTTTGAGTTATTTTGATATATTCAATTAAACTACCTATAGCTTTTATAGAGTTTTCATTAATGTTTAATGATTCTTGAAAGGTTAAAGAGAAAAAATCTTGAAAGGTTTTAATAGTTCGTTTTTTTTCAAAAAAGTTTTCTGGAAAGTTTGATATTATATCTTGTTTGGTTTTTATTAAAGATGATAAGGAATTATCCTGAAAAATATTATCGCAAATAATAATTTCACTTGGGTCAATTTTATTAATTTCATCTAATAAATTATTTTTGCTAATAATATTATAAAAAAACTCACCTGTTGATATGTCTGTGTAAGCAATTGAATATTGCAAATCATGACCATAAACACTGAGTAAATAATTTGATTTGTTATTACTTAGTAAATTATCTTCTGTAAGAGTTCCAGAAGTTACAATTCTAATGACATCTCTTTTTACAATAGCTTTATGTCCTCGTTTTTTTGCCTCTTCAACAGTTTCAACTTGGTCGCAAATTACAATTCGTTGATTGTGTTTAATTAATTTTGCTAAATATGATTCATGAGCATGGTGTGGAACCCCACACATTGGAATTGCATTCTCTTTATCTTTACTCCTCTTGGTAAGCGCTATATCAAGGATTTGGCTCGCTTTGACTGCATCATCATAAAATAACTCATAAAAGTCACCCATTCTAAAAAATAAAAGATAGTCAGGATAATTATTTTTGATTTCAATATATTGACGCATCATTGGGGTTTGATTAGTTGCGTCAAGCTCTTTTACTTTTTTCATTCTTAGCTATGGTATCGAACACCTAATTTAATATTATTGATCTACCTAATCAATGATTTTTTTAATTGTTATATAATTATTAATTTAAAAATAAAAAATTTGTTTGAGCTTTAAATCGATGTTCTTATTATCTGCAACGATTGCGGGCGTGGCGGAATTGGTAGACGCGCAGCGTTGAGGTCGCTGTTCCTAATTATTGGAGTGGAAGTTCAACTCTTCTCGTCCGCACCATGTTTTATTTGCTTAAATTTTTAATTATTTCATCAGTTTCTGCGATAAATTCAGCTCTCTCAGTGAATTTTTTTTCTTTCCTAGCTATTTTGTTATCAAGCTTTTCCGCTTCTAAATTTTTAATTTCTTCGTTTGTTATTCTATTACGTTCAGATTGAGCCGTAATAGTTGTAGCAAAGTAAACTAGTGTCATTACAATCATGACCATAATTGCTATTAGAATAGCATATTGTAAAGCTTGGAAAACTTGTGTTGTTTCAATAAATAATTCTCCATTTTCATATTCACTACCACCCATATCAGATCCAGGCTCTGAAGCAGGAGCATCAGAAGAGACATCTGATTCTGCAACATATTCTGATGTTTCTTCTTGTTTGATTTCATTTTCAAGAAATTTTTCATCTCCAATTGTATTGTTTTCATATTCAATAGCAGCTGTTAAAATTGCTGATACTGAACCTAAGAAAATACCTGATGCTAAAATATGTTTGTTTCGCTCGTTAATTTTTTTTTGGATATTAGCAAAAATTTGACCGAGATCATTATCATGAACTTGGTCTTTATTAAGTCGTTTTGCTTGAGATAAAATGTTTTTGATTCGGTTAGTTATTTCATCAACTCCACCTTTAGTTCTCATTCTGATATCACTTCTTTGATTAGTGTTTTGAGAATTAAGTTGAGTTCTTCTAATCCAATCAGAAGTAGATTCTATAATATTACTCTTACTATCTTTGGTATATAATGTTTTTAATTGATCTCTTATAGTAACAAGACGTTTCTTTGCATTAATTGCTTCTTCAGAATTTTTATTATGGTATGAACTATATATTTGATTAAGCTTACTATGTTGAGCATTGAGAGCTAAAATGTATTTTTCGCGTAAAGTTGATGAATTATATAAATTAACTAATTTTGAAGTAATTTCTTCAGGAATCTTATTATTGAGATTTAAAGCATATTTATATTCTTTATCAATATTATCAAAATCTTCAAAAAAACTTTTTATTGCAGAGACAAAAGTCGATGCCTCTTTTGTTATTGTTGAATAGTTTTTGTTTCTAATCATAATCTCAATTCTTATCCCCTTTATTATAGCACAGAATTTTTGATTATAAAAGCATTAATGTAATTTTCAAATTTTTACGCCGATAAAATTTGGGAGTATGTAGCATTATTTTTGTGAACTTTACTAATTATTAATTTTTTGTCAGATTTTTTTGATAGTATCTCATTATGGGTAATTGCAATAATTTGAATAGATTTTGATAAAATTAACAATTTTTCAGCTATTAATTCTGCAGTTTCTCCACCTATACCAGCATCAATCTCATCAAAGATTATAGTGTTTAAACTAAGTTTTTTGCTAAAGCATAATTTTATTGCAAGTAAAATACGAGACATTTCACCTCCAGAAATAGTATTTCTTAAAGCAACAAATGGTTGCCCTGGATTAGTACTTATCAAAAATTCAATTAAATCAGTACCATTTTCATTCCAATTTTCAGAATTAAGCGACTTAATATCAATATTGAGTTCGGCTTTAGCCATATTCATGCCAGATAGGTGTGATTTTATGTCTTTTCGGATAGTTTCAGTAGTTTTTTTTCTAAGATCTGAAAGTTTTTTTGCAGATTTTAAAAATTTTTCTGAAATTTCTGAAATAATTTGCCTGGTTTTAGTAATTTCCTTATCCAAATTATTTAATTGATTTAAATTATTTTGAGCATCTTTTAATGTTTGTTCAAGCTCGATTTCAGTAGTTCTGTATTTTCTTGCAAAACTTTTATACTCGGAAAATCTTTCTTTTAATTCTTCTTCATCATAATTTGAGTTATTTATTTCATTAAACTCATTAGTTAAATTATCAGAAATCAAAGATAGTTGGTCAAATGCTTTAGAAAGTTCTTGGCTAATGTTATCAACAAATTTTGGTTTATAATTTTCTAAATTATACACTTCTTTTAATGAATCATTTACAAGGCTTAAAATGCCATTTTCTTCATTAAATTTAGCGTTTATAATCTTAAATGAATTTTGGTAATTACTGCTTTCCTTAAGACTTTGTATTAAATTAGTTAATTTCTCAAAATCTTCAGCTGATGGATTTAGATTGGAAAGATCTGAATAAATTTGATTATAAAACTGGGTTTCGATCTCGATTTTTTTTGCTTTGTTGTTTAGTTCAATTAAATGATCCCTATAGAATTTAAGTTTTTGAAAAAAATCTTTTACTTCGTTACATAAATCAAAATTACCATGAAAATTATCAATTAACTTAAGAATATAGTTATTATCATAAAGATTGTTTTTCTCATGTTGAGTTTGAATTTCAATCAAATTAGCAAAAATATTTTTTACTATATTATTAGATATGATTTGATCATTTAAAAATATTTTTGAGCTAGAATCATTTTTTATTATTCGTCTAATTATAATATTGTCACTATATTCGATCTCATATTGATTGAGAGCTGATTTAATATTATCTTTAGCAGAGATATCAAATTCAGCAGTAATTATTGCTTTTTCACATCCTGGACGAATAACCTTACCATCAATTCTTTTGCCAAGTACAAATGCCAATGCTTTCAAAATTATTGATTTTCCTGATCCTGTTTCACCAACAATAACATTATATCTATTGTCAAAAATTAATTCTTGATTATCAATAATTAAAAAATTTTGTATTTTTAAATATTTTAACATTTAAGTATTTATTGATGAAATTTTCTTTGCTTCAATACTCCATTGAGATCCTGGATGCTTTGTTAACATTTCTACTAATCTATCATCTCTGATTTTGTAAAGTTTTAAAATCGTCAAAATTTCTATCTCTCTAAAGCGTGCTTCTGCATTATATGGGCTATTAGGATAATTTAAAATTGTTTTTTTAACAATATCTAAAGCTGAAATATATAGTTTTTGTGATTCATAAAATCTAACTAATGCCATTTCATGGGCAGAAAGTTTGTTAGTTATAAAATTAAGTTCAATAGTTGCGCTTTTAGAATATGGAGAATCTGGAAATCTTACTATTAATTCACGAAATGATCTTTGAGCCTTTCTTGTTTGTGATTGTTCCCTTAAATAATCACTCGATTGATTGTAAATAGATAAAGATCTAAGATAATACATGTATGCTACATATTCATTTGCAGGTCTAAGTTTGATAAATTTTTCTGCAAAATTATATGATTCATCATAATTTTTATTAACATAATTAATAAAGGCTAACAAAATTTCTGTTTTAACAATATATGATGAGAAAGGGTGATTAGACTCTAATTCATTTAAATAATCACTTGCTTTTATAAAGCGATTTTTTTCTAATGCTTTGATTGCATCTTCATATAAGATCTTATCTGCGTTTAATTCTTTTTCTTTATTTGAGCTACAATTAACTAAAAATAAAAATGAAATAGTTATTATGAGTTTTAGCATAAAATAATGTTGAGTTTTTGCGATATTAGATTTTAAAGTTATAAATTTATTATGCAATAAAAGCGCAATCAAAATGATATTTTAAATGTTTGTAAAACCTTTCTCAATTATTCTTGTCTACATACTAACAATTATTAATTTTTTAATCTTAACAATTCCTTTTTTAATAATTTTTTTACCTTTTGTTATTATTGATGAACAAGGTTTTATAAGAGCATTGATCGATTTTTTTAATGCATGTGCTTTTATCATTTCATTTGTAATGATATTTTACCTTATTGTTGATATGGTTTTTGGTTTTTCAGTTTGGTCTTTAACTAGAAAAGATAAGCCAACTAAGAAATTCGTTAATAAATATAACTTTATGGCAAAAATCGAAGATGATTTTCAAGATCTTCGTAAAAAATTCAAATCTCCAAATATAAAATTACTTATCTCAAGATCAGGAGAGATTAATGCTTATGCTGTTGGTAGTATCAGAGTAAAATATGTTGTTTTAACATTTGGTTTGTTAAAACATTATCAAGATAATTGTATTAATGAGAAAGAATTTCATTCATGTATTAAAGCAATAATGGGACATGAAATATCACATGTTATAAATAATGATTATTTACCAGCATTACTTTTGATATTAAATGATAAAGCAGTTAATTTTGTAAGTTTTTTTATTAGAATCTTTTTTAACATTTTTATTAATTTAACTAGATCAATACCATATCTTGGGAGCTTTATTTATACTATTTTATTTTCTGTTCATACTTTAACAAATACTTTAATAAATTGTTTCTATAAATATATAATTTTTCCTATTTATAATTTTATTAAATTGCATCTTAATCGGCAAATTGAATACAGATGTGATAAACAAGCTGCTCTTGCTTGCAGTGGAGAAGAGATGGCTATTGCATTATCATTACTTGGAAGTTCTGGATATATGACAATTTTTTCATCACATCCAAAAACAAAAGATAGAGTTAATTATATTAAAAATATTAAGCATAGTGAGAAAAAGTTATCAGCAAGTTTTGTAAATAAAATTAGTAATCTATCCTCAATTTTGATTTTAGTTTTTATTCTTAATACAAGTTACAAAAATATAGATTTGAATTTATATAAGCGAAAAATGATTATGTTAAAATATAAAATCGAAAATGTTAAAAATAGCCTATTTGATTATAAGTATAAAATAGAAAGGTTTTTAAAATAATGCAGACTGAAATCCAAAAAAAATATGATTTTCTTACTAAGAGAATTAGAAAGTTTGATAAAAGCTATTATCAAGATGATAATTCATTAATAAGTGATGGTGAATATGATCTATTAAGAAAAGAAATTGAAATTTTAGAATCTAAATTTCCTGAATTAAAAACTAATGCATCGGTTAATGAGAAAGTTGGTTATGAACCTTCAAAAGGTTTTGCTAAAATTACTCATAAAGAAAAAATGCTTTCTTTAAGTAATTGCTTTTCAATAGAGGAGGTTGATGATTTTATTGAAAGGATTCAAAAGTTTTTAGAAATTAAAGATTTTCCTGAAATTTGCGTTGAGCCTAAAATTGATGGTTTGTCGTTTTCTGCGATTTTTGAGAATGGTAAATTAGCTTATGCCGTTACAAGAGGCAATGGAGAGGTTGGAGAAGATATAACTGAAAATATCAAAACTATAAAATCATTTCCTATTCAAATTAATCAGCCAATAAATTTTGAACTGAGAGGTGAGGTTTATATGGCCAAATCTGATTTTGAAATTTTAAATCAGTTAAATGCCGAGAATGGTGATAAAGTATTTGCAAATCCAAGAAATGCAGCATCTGGATCTCTAAGGCAATTAGATTCAAATATAACAGCTAAAAGACCTCTAAAATATTTTGCTTATCATTTTAAGAGTGATGATTTTGAGATTGCTTCACAATTTTCTGGTCTTAATAAAGCTCAAGAATTAGGTTTCTCAACTAACCCATTAATTGCTAAATTATCAAACTTGGATGCTATTGATAATTTCTATCATGAGTTAAATGATAAGCGTTATAGTTTGGATTATGATATTGATGGCATTGTATATAAAGTTGATGATTTAAAACTACAAAATAGACTGGGCTCTGTTGCAAGGTCACCAAGATGGGCAATAGCTCATAAATTTCCTGCAGAACAGGTTGTTACTAAACTTGATAATATTGAAATACAAGTAGGTAGAACTGGTAGTTTAACACCAGTTGCAATCTTAACTCCTGTAAATGTTGGCGGTGTTATAGTAAGACGAGCAACTCTGCATAATGAAGATGAGATTAAACGAAAAGATATCAGAATAGGTGATATTGTTAAAATTCAAAGAGCAGGGGATGTGATACCACAAATTGTTGAGGTTATAAAAGATAAAAGAGCTGAAGATGCTTTAGAGTTTAAATTTCCTACTAAATGTCCAATTTGTCAAAGTGATGCAATAAAAGAAGATGATGAAGCGGTGACAAGATGTACTGGTGGTAATAAATGTCCGGCTCAAATCGAACAAAATTTAATACATTTTGTATCACGTTTAGCTTTTGATATTGATGGTTTAGGTGAAAAACAAATTAAACAATTTTATAACGAAGGTATAATTGCTAATTTTCTCGATATTTTTAGATTAAGACAACGCAATATTTCTGAAGGTTTTAAACTTGAGGAGAAAGAAGGTTTTGGTGCTAAATCAATAGAAAATCTATTTAATGCAATTGAAAAAGCTAGAACAATAGAATTTCAAAGGTTTATTTACAGCTTGGGCATAAGGTTTGTAGGCGCAGAAACCGCAAGATTATTAGCAAAAAATTACACAGATTGTGATAATTTTATTAATGATATTAATAAAGCTTTATCTGGAGATGAAGAGAAAATTTCTGAATTAAATGCAATTGATGGAATTGGTGAGAAAGTATCTTCGGCAATTATCAAATATTTTAGCATAGAGGAAAATCAAAAATTAATAAAGGAACTTAGAGATGAACTTGAAATAACAGCTTATGAGCATGCTATTGAATCAGAATTATCTGGTAAAATTATTGTTTTTACTGGTGGCCTCGAATCAATTTCAAGACAGGAAGCAAAGGCTTTGTGTGAGAAACTTGGGGCAAAAGTTGCATCTTCAATATCAAAAAAAACTGATTATGTAGTTGCGACAAGTGAAACTGGTTCTAAATATAAAAAAGCCAAAGAATTAAATCTTAACATAATAAATGAAGCAGAATGGAAAAGTTTAGTCTCAATTCAAGATTAAAAGCTGATACGATCAAAATAGCTGAGTTCGAATTGTCAGAATTATTATTAATGAATGATAAAAATTATCCTTGGTTTATATTAGTGCCAAGAAGATCAAATATTTCTGAGATTTTTCAATTAAATGATCAAGATCAAACGCAGCTTTATAAAGAAATATCTTATCTTGCCGAAATACTTCAGCAGTTCTATAGAGCTGATAAGGTAAATATTGGAGCATTAGGTAACATGGTACCACAATTACATATTCATGTTATTATGCGTTTTAAAAACGATATTGCTTGGCCAAAACCTGTTTGGGGTCTTTTTGATGCTATTAATTATTCGGATGAAGAAATAACGCAAATATCTAAGGATATTAACGGTCTAATAAAGACAAGCTTTCTAAAAACTAGTTAATTGATAAAAATATAAATTACCAAATTTTTGATAGGATAATTCAGGGTAGTTTTTTGCAAGATTTAAGCTGTTGGATTTGATAATAAGATTTAGTTTATTAGCTTTGGCATAATCAATAAATTCAGCATAATTATTATTCTTATCAGCATATTTCCTAAGCAGTTGTTTTGATTTTTTAGGTGCCGAATTTTTAGTGTCATCAAACATTAAGTCAACATAAATACAGCTAATGTTTTGCTTTAAAATCTTATTGTAGTTGATTGATTTTCCAAGTTCAATCCTGATATTTTTTACGATGTTTTTAAAAAAGGGATCCATAGCTAAAATATCATTTTTTATAATTTCTTGAAGCTTAAAAATCTGCTTTTCACTTTCAAAACATATTATTTTTTTGTTAAAAGCTGCAAGAATTAAACTATCTTGTAACAACCCTGATGTTGCATCAATTATTGTTTGATTAGCTTTAATTAATTTAAATAATGGTTCTTTTTTAAGATTAGTTTGAATCCTAGTTTTAAGATCTAAATAATATTGACTTAAGTTAAATTTTATTTTGTTTTTACCATTAGTAAAATTAACTATTAGGTCATTACGATAATCATATTCTAATTGATATTCTTCTTGATCCATAATTTTGTTAATTTTTCTTTCACAGAGTTTTGAGATAATCTTTCTGATAAATTATCAAAATCAACATTATCCATAAATTGATCCTGATTTTTACAAGAAAAAACAAAATACTCATTTTTTGTCTTAGGCTCTTGATGTTTTTGTATACACTGACCACAGATCTCCTTCATCATGCAATTCATTGGTGAATTTATACTTGCTATGGCATCATGATTAGGATTTAGGTATTTAGCTAATTCATTATGCCTAGCTTTGGCTATAGCATGCATCATTTTATCTGAGCCAATTGCAATAATTCGATCTATTTGATTAAACTTAATATGAGTTTTACCTAGTTCGCCATTTGCGTATGCAAGCATTGCTTTTATTATATTACCGGTAAATTTATAATCTTCTGGTCGAATATTTTCGATATCATTTTCTTCATCTGTACACCAAATAACCGAATCTGCAGCATTTGTTATAGCTTCAATTTTATAACGATCTTGATTCTTTTTATAACCAGCAAAATATAACACTTTGCAGCCGTTATTCTTTAAAGCTTTACCTATTGAAAATAATACCGCATTACCAAGACCACCACCTGCGAGTAATATTGTTTTGTTTTTTGGTATTTCAGTTGGGGTTCCTGTTGGTCCCATTAAAATAATCTCATCATTTTCACTAAGATGTTTGAGTAGGTTTGATGATCCTCCCATTTCAAGGGCAATGAGTGAGATTTCATATGTTTTGAGATTAATTTCAGAGCCAGTTAGAGCTAATGGCTCAATATCAAGTCGTTTACCATTAATTATTTGAGCTGATTTACTAAAGTTTTGTAATCTATAAAATTGACCAGCGTGAAAATTTTGACACGCAAGTTTTGATCTAACTTTTACCTCAATGATATTTTCAGTTAATCTAGTTATTTTAGTAACCTTAGCTTTAAAATTAATATCTAACTCTTCTTTAAAATCATAATTAGTAATTTTGTTTAGAGGCTTATCTTTCAGCAATTTACTAATTACCTTGTAACCATGTTTGCTTGAGGCTAGGGCTTTTACAACACTTCCTGAATAATAAGGATGCATATCGCCAAAAACTGAAACTGCTTCTAATTTGGCATTTTGGTAACAAATAAATTTATCTTTAAGTTCAGTTTCTTGTGAAATTAATTTTAAATATCGATCTTCGACCTCGAAATCATTGTCTTCAGAGGCAATAATAACATTGGCTTTGGTTCCTGCCGCTATCAAAATTGTTTTAGCAGGAATGTTACAATCTTGATCATATAATTTAGTTTTTATAGATTCTGCATAGCCGAATTTATCTTTTACAATCTCAATAGGTGTCGTATTCTCCTGGATTTTTATACCTTCTTCTAGTGCTTTTATCACTTCCTCATGATTAAGCCTATAAGCTGGTGATTCCTTTAGAGATTTCCTGTAAATTATTAAAGCGCCACCTAACTTATTTAATATCGGGAGAAAGTTAGGTTTGCTATTTTCAGCTTTAGCTTTTGTGATTTCGGCTTCGAATAATTTACTGTGATCTAGAAATTCGTTAAAAATTGCTTTTTCAGACTCGTTAAAACCTTGGCCAATTTGATCCAAAGTTAAATCATGTTTAGTAATTAGATTATCTAATAATTCTTTAAGCTTTAAAATTTGAATAGGGTAATAAGCAAGACTTTCAGTAGCTGTATCAATCGCTGTTAAGCCACCCCCTATGACAACAATTGGCATTCTAATTTGCATGTTAACAAGTGATTTTATATCAAAGCCACCAAGTAATTGAAGTGTCATTAGAAAATCAGATGCTTTTCTGACGCCAGGAATTAAATTGTTTTTAAGATTAATAATATTTGGTGAGCCTGCTCCCATACAAAATGCTATATGGTCAAAACCAAGCTCAAAGGCTTGTTCTTTAGTAATTTGGCTGCCAAATCTGATGCCGCCATATAAATGAAAGTTTTGATGTCGCTCTAAAGTTATCCTTGCAAGTTTTAGATAGTTTTTATTCCATCTAGGAGTGATGCCATATTCAGCAACTCCGCCAAAGCCTTCAGCAATTTTTTCTGATAAATTTTGAAATAATTTTGTTTTACAATCATTATATAAAATTAAGTTACCATTTTTATCAAATACTTCATTAGTAACTGACTCTATTTTGAGGCCGTCAATAATAACTGCTATATGACCATCCATCAAAAGATTATATGCTAGGCTTATACCAGCAGGGCCAGCACCACAAATAAGAATTTTATTGTTAGTTGAAGATTTAGGGATTGGTCTATTGATATTTAGAGGATTCCATAATGTTAAAAGATAATATATTTCAAAACCATAATTTAAATCTAAAACATTATCTAAAATTGTCGTTTCGATAAGTGGAATATTAACTGGATCTTGTGTTTGAAAAATACATGCTTTCATACAATCATTACAGATCCTATGACCAGTTAGTAAAAGCATTGGATTATCAATCATCATCATAGCAAGTGCTGCAATTGATTTATGCTCTTTATATAAAAGATTCATCTCAGAGATTTTCTGGTCAAGAGGGCAACCTTTTAGCTCAATGTTACTGGCTGATTTCCTAAAAGAATTATCTTTGTTTAATAAACCTTTACTGCAGGAATCTTTTTCACGATTATGACAATATAAGCAATAATTAGCTTCTTTTAGGGCTGTTTCAGTTTTAATATCATGATCGTGAAAATCAAAACCATATCTTGTTTTATTGTGCTTTAAGCTAAAAATATTATCTTTTGCTTCAATATTAATTAAATTTTCGAGATTTAATTTTTCTGGGATTTGAAAAATTGTATGTTCTTTATGTTTAATTTTACCTTCCCTTGAATGACAAGCCCATAAACAATATTGTTCGATTTCAGAAATTAATTCTTCATTTTGATTAAAAATAGCGTTACTTATAAATTTAACGAATTTTAATTCGCTAAAATTATTCGTAATCTCTTGTAATTGAGCTGATAGTTGATCTTGATCAAAATCTACAGGCTCAGATTTTTTATAGCATTTTTTTAAAATGAAAGTTTTATAGATGTTTTGAGTAAGCTCTAGATCCTTTATTTGTTTATCTTGATTTTGCTCTAAGTTAAATAATATTTTTAGATATTGCTCTAAGATCTTAGCTAATTCGATCGAGGTTTCTGGATCATATATTTGATCTTTCTGATTTTTAGCAAATTTTGCAGCTGTGGTTTTATTGTGAGATTTTACGAAGTTTAAGAAATTCTCATGAATTTGTGCAATAACGTTAGTTTTATTAATTTCGCAAAGTTTAATTTTATAATTTGAATTTGGTAAGTTAAGAAACAATTTAATAAGCTGTAAAACCAGTTAAGGTAAGTATTATTAATGGTTTTTTTGCTTATTTACAAGTGCCTTTTTATCATCTGATTTTAGATTACCTGTTTAAGTTCACCAGCTTTTAAGTTACCAAGCTGAAATTTGTCAACTGATAATCTAATAATTCTGCTTACTGGATGACCGAGATGCTCAAATACTTTTCTAATTTCTCTATTTTTACCTTCTGTAAGAATAATCTGATACCAAGAGTTGGATCCAGATTTTATAAGCTTTATTTGTCTGAAGTTATAAATAATTTCATCAACATTAATAGGCTTTTTGAGTTTAGCTAAATCATTTTTTGATATGATTCCAAAACATCTAACTTTATAAATTTTTTCGATATTATTTTTTGGATTCTCAATATAGTTTTTGTAAGAAGCATCATTTGTAAGTAACAATAAACCTTCGCTATTTGCATCTAATCTTCCGACATATTTTAAATGATGTAAATTTTCAGGAATTAAATCGTAAATTATTTGCCTATCATCATCATGTTTTGAGCTTACAATAACATTTTGTGGTTTATGAAATAAATAGACTTTTTTTGTCTGTAAACTGATTATTTTGTCATCAATTCTAACCTCATCCTTTTCATTAAGTATAGCAGAGTAACTAGTTGATAATTCAAGGTTTATACTGATTCTTTTTTCGCTAATTATTTTGCTTGCGGCTTTTCTAGTTAACCCCATGCTTTGCATTACAAACTGAACAAGTTTCATGGTTTTGGATCTTGTAATATTATGATGTGTAAATTTTATATGATTTTTTTGCAGCTAGCAACTTTTAATGAAAGTTTTAAAAATTTTAGCATCAGCTTCAGTTACATTATATTCAGGGTGCCATTGAACTCCAATAACAAATTTATTTTTATCGTTAATTTCAATTGCTTCAATAATTCCATCATCTGATTTTGCTGATTCGATAAAGTTTGGTGCTAATTTATTTATTGCTTGATGATGTGAGCTGTTAACTTTGATTTGATCTTGGCCAATAATATCATGTAATAATGTATTTTTTCTTATCTTAATACCATGGGCGGGTTCATTATATGGTTTTTGCTCATGGATAGATAGGCTTTGATTATGCTCTTCTAGATCTTGAATTAAACAGCCACCAAAAATTACATTTAAAAGTTGCATGCCTCCACAAATTCCCAATATGGAGATATTTTTTTCTAGAGCTTTTTTTGTAATTAAATATTCAAAACGACATCTTTCATGATTAACAATTGTTTGTTTATGTATTTCTTTAGCGTTATATAATGTTGGATCTATATCAAAATTTCCCCCGGTTATAATTAGTCCATCAACCATTTTTAGATATTCATCAATATTCTCTTCTATAGGAGGTAAAATTATTGAGGCTGCTTTATTTTGGGTAAGAATTTCGGTATAGTTTTTCCTTAGCGCATAATATGGTGCATCTGAGTATTTTTGATCATCTTGTAAATCAGCTGTAAGACCTATAAGAATTTTATTATCCATATAAGTTTTTAATTAAAACTATTAATTTATAATTTGATAATATTACAAAATTGTCTTAAACAATTTAATTGTCATATTTATTAAAAATAGCAAAAATGTCGTCTCAGGTAAAGCAGAATTTTATAATTGGATCACGAGAAAGTAAACTTGCAGTTGTGCAAGCTGAGATAGTAAAGAATAAGCTACAAAAAAAATTCAAAAATTACAGTTTTGAAATTAAAACAATGAAAACCTCAGGTGATCGATTATTAAAAGAAAATCTTGCTAATATTGGTGGGAAGGGTCTTTTTATCAAAGAATTGGAAGAGGCTTTAATAAATAAAGAAATTGATTTCGCTGTTCATTCATTAAAGGATATGCCAACTTCTTTACCATCTGATTTTATTATACCTGCAGTTTTAAAACGTGATAATCCTTGTGATGTTTTTATTTCAAACAAATATTCATCATTGAAGAAAATTGAAGATGGAGCCTTAATTGGAACATCATCAGCAAGAAGAAAGGCTATATTACTTGAGAAGAATTCTAAGATAAAAATTATTAATTTTAGAGGTAATGTTATTACAAGATTAAAAAAATTAGATGAAGATCAGGTTGATGGTATTATTCTTTCTTATGCTGGTTTAAAAAGACTTAAGTTAACTAAGAGAATATCGCAGAAAATTTCTATTAAGGATATGCTACCAAGTCCTGCTCAAGGAACTATATGTATCGAGTGTCATAAAGATGATGAAGTTGTTGTTGATATGCTTAAAGTTATTAATCATGAGAAAACAATGATTGAAACTAGTTGTGAAAGGCAGTTTTTGAAAAATATTGAGGGAGATTGTAAAACTCCAATTTCTGCATTTGCAAAAATTAGAGGTAAAAAAATTAAGCTTGAAGTTAATATTATTCATCCATTTGGTGTAAGTAATTACCATGATTCGATAACTGGAGATTTCTCTAATCATTTAAAATTAGCAAATGTTTTGGCCGATCGTGGAAAGTACAAAGCAGCTACAATCTTAGAATATATCAAAAAACATGCATCATACATTGATAATTAGAGCTAGGGAACAGGGGCTAAAAACTCAACAAATATTTGAAAGCTTAAATATAAAATGTGATTTAGTCTCGTTATCTGAAGTCAAATATTATCCACAAAGAATATCTGATTCCGATTTAAATAATGCTAGTTACATTATTATTTCTAGTCAAAATGCTTTAACCTGTATTTCTGAAGAAAAATTAGCATTAATTAAAAATAAGTTTATTTTGTCAGTAACAAAATCTCGAATTTTAGATAATTGTCGAAAAATAACTTATTTTGACTCTATGTCTCTATTACTTGAACACATAAAATTAAACCATTTAAAAGGTAATTTTTTATATCTGCGAGGTAATTTTAGCTCGCTAACAGATGATAATCATAAATTTCTTGATAATATTCATTGCAAATCATTAATTTGTTATGAAATCCATTATAATAATGACAAATTTGTTGAAATCTTACAAAATCTGGAAAGTGTTAAATATAATTCAATTTGTTTCTTTTCTAAGAATTCAAGTGATTATTTTATGTCGCTTATAAAACAGCATAATAAATTGGAGCTCTTGCTAAATATAAAGCTTTGCTGTATAAGCTCACGAGTAGGTGAGAGTTTTGAATCATTAAATTCACAAAATATTTTAATTGCAAAATCTCCTGATCTTAGAGGTTTAACAGAATGTTTGGATTATCAATAAGTGAAATAATCGTAATCTTTTTAACAATAGTTGTTTTCGTTGGTCCAAATCAATTACCAAGTTTTATTCGTGATGTAAAAAAACTAATAAATTATTTTAAGGGCTTGTTCAATGAAGCTAAGGGAGAATATAACAATTTCAAAGAAATAGTTAAATTAGATGATGAGATTGATATTGATAGAATAAACGAAGAAATTACAGAGATAATTGGTGATGATGGCAATAAATATATTGCATATTCCGTGCCCCAAAAACAAAATCCAGTTAAAAAAGAAGATGGACAATAAGCAAATTAGTTTTTTTGATCATCTTAAAGAGTTAAGAAATAGAATCTTGTTATCAATATTCCTATTTATAATAATTTTTGGGTTTTGTTATCATTATGTTGATGCTATCTATGATTTACTCTTGATACCATTAGATCAAGCATTAGATAAAGCAACGCCGAGAAAAATTATTTTTACAGGAATTGCTGAAGCTTTTATGACATATATTAAATTAGCATTTTTAAGCAGTTTGTTTTTGTGTTTACCAGTTTTTTTAATTCAAACATATTTGTTTTTAGCGCCAGGCTTATATAAAAATGAAAAATCATTTTTAAAATATATTTTCTTTTTCTCACCTTTTTTATTTTATGGTGGCGGATATTTTGTTTATAAAGTTATTTTTCCAGTGGCTTGGGGTTTTTTCCTTGGTTTTGAAACAATAGGGGGTAATAGTTTACCAATATTGCTTGAAGCAAGAATTAGTGAATATTTGTCAATTGCTTCTAGTTTAATAATTGTTTTTGGTTTAACTGCTCAGATTCCATTAATCATAATATTATTAATTAAATCTCAGTTAATATCATATGAAGCTTTTGCATCTAAACGCAAATATGTGTTAATTATAATTGTAATTTTTGCTGCAATAATCACACCACCAGATGTTATTTCGCAAATTGCACTTGCAATTCCTACATATTTATTGTTTGAAATCAGTTTGATAATTTGCCGTAAATCAAAAAATAAAACCGATGCATAATATAGAATTTATAAGATCAAATCCTAAGCAGTTTGATAAAGCAATGCAAAGAAGAGGCTTTGATGATAAGTTATCTGAAAAAATACTAGAATTAGATTTTACTATAAGATCTCATAAGTCTGAGTTACAGGATTTGCTTACACAAAAAAATAACATAGCTAAGGAAATTGGATCTGCTAAAGCTCAAGGTTTAGATATTAAACCAATTCTTGAGAAAGCAGATAATATTAAAAAGCGAATTCAATCATTTGAAGATAATAAAGCTGAGCAAGAGTTAGATGAATTATTAGCATCATTACCTAATATTTTGTCTGATGATGTTGATAATGGCGAAACTGAAGATGATAATTTTGAAATTAGAAAAGTTGGTAATATAAAAAAATTTGATTTTAAACCATTAGAGCATGATATTTTATTAGAAAAACAAGGTTTTGTAGATTTTGAACAAGCTGCGAAAGTTTCTGGAGCAAGATTTATATATTTAAAAGGGGTTTTTGCCAAGCTTGAGAGAGTTCTTGCTGATTTTATGATTGAAACCTTAACTGAAGAATTTGGTTTTAGTGAATTAAATGCTCCATTATTGGTTAGATCAGAGTCATTATATGGAACAGGACAGCTACCAAAGTTTGCTGAAGATAGTTTTGAGACAACTGATAATAGGTGGTTAATTCCAACATCTGAAGTTGCACTTGTTAATTATTATCGTGAATCAAAAATTGATTTAAATGAGTTACCGATAAGATTATGTAGTTACTCGCCATGTTTTAGATCTGAAGCTGGTGCTGCTGGTAAAGATACGAAGGGAATGATTCGCTTGCATCAATTTGCAAAAGTTGAAATGGTTTCAATAACTGAACCCAAAGATTCAAAAAACGAACATTTAAGAATCTTATCAATTGCAGAATCTATATTACAAAAACTAGAAATTCCTTATAGAGTAGTAAGACTTTGTTCAGGTGATACTGGTTTCACTGCAAGTAAAACATATGATATTGAGGTTTGGCTTCCTGGTCAGAATTGTTATAGAGAAATTTCAAGTTGTTCTAATTGCTTAGATTTTCAGGCTCGTAGAATGAATTTAAGATATCGATTAGAGGATAAGAAACTTTCATTTGCTCATAGTTTAAATGGTTCAGGGTTAGCAATTGGAAGAACAATGGTTGCAATTGCTGAAAACTATCAAAATTCAGATGGTTCAATTAATATTCCAACCGTACTTCAAAAATATTTTGCTAATAAAATTAGATTTTAATAACTAATTTTCTGGCATTATTATCTCAAATGAATTTTCGTTGAATTTAACAGTTATTTTTTTTTGTAAATATAGGGTTAGTGCGTTTATTGAATTTTTAGAATAGCAATTAAAGTTGTTGCTAGCTAGATTAATAATAAGATCATAATTTTGACATTTTGATTGAAAATCATTAAATTGCAGAGAATTTTTTATTATAAATACTTTTGTTTTATTTATTGATAATTCACATGACTTTTCTGAACAACCTATATTTTTGTTAAACTTACTTCCATTTATTACAGTTAAAATTTTATCATAATTATGTATTTTAATAATTCTTGGTATTCCTGAAAGTTTAAGGTAAATATTCGTATTTTTGTTAAAATCAAAAACCATAGTAATGATTATTAAAATCCCAAGATAGAAATATTTTAATTTAGTGATTAAGATTAAAAAACAAGTAACTAGTAAAATAAAAAATTCAATTAGATCAAAATGATATAATTCAACGTTTAAAAATATAATATTACTTATAAATTCTGCGAAAATTATAAGTGTTTTATGAGTAAATATAGCAATTTCAGTGATAAAGTTTGTTTTTGTTATAAAAGCCAGAATTGATATCGGAAATAATATTAGCGTAAAAAATGGAACTGCAATCAAATTTGAAATTATTCCTGCAAATTGAATTTTATTAAAGAAATAAAAGGATATTGGAGTTGAAGCAAAAAAACAAACTAGTGAGGTTTTTATTAGGTTATTAATTGGGGAATTATTAATTATATTTTTTTGTCGAGATAAACAATAAATTAGCGCTAAGCTATTTGAAAAAGAAAACCAAAATCCGGGGTTTTTAATTATTTCATTATCAAAGACAATTAGAAAAATAAGAATAATTATCAAACAATTAAAATTGTTAGTTTTAAGTTTTAAGCAGTAAAATATATAATAAATTACTATAATTATTATTGCTCTTAATGCTGAAATTGGAAAGTCACATAAATAAACATAAAAGGTACAAATAAATAATGTGAATATTGTTATTAGAAATCTGAGATTTAGGTTTGGTAAAAGAATTAAATTTAGAAATTTTAGGAGTTTAAAGATTATTACAAATAATAATCCAATATGAAATCCTGAAATAACAAATAGATGATAAAAACCAGAATCAATTAATAAAGATTTAGAAATTTCTAAAAGCTCAAAATTAATTTTTCCAATTAGAAAATCTGAAATATATAAGTACGAATCGCTCTTATTTAAATTTATAGTCAAAGAACTTTAAGTTATTAAATGCAATAACATATATTTAATTCCATTTCCTAAGGTTAGTCCATTTTCCAGATCCATTTGAATCACATGTTCCTTCACAATGTCTCCATCTTTTTTTACCTTTCTTTGATACAATCTGAGTACTTAAAGAACCTGGGCTATAATAAGATCCGTCTTTTATATTATAACAATTTGCTTTACATCCAAATGATTCAACAACCCAGTTAGCTTGTGCAGAATTTCCAGAACCACTAAACTCACATTTGGTAGATATTGTTCCAGTAATTTGAGGTTTATAACCTGAACTACCATCTAAGCCAACATGCCAATGGTTATTGCAGTCCTTTTCTACAACAGAACCATGTGTTTTTGTAGCATCCATATATACATCTAATATTTGTTGATAGTAATAATAACCTGCATAATGAGGTTCCTGACAATTGGGGCTTCCAGAACTAGCATTCATCCAGGCTAGCTTATGCCAATTAAAATTAGTTGGACTTCTGACCCAAGTATTTCCTGGGCATGTAAGCTCTGAAGCACTACAACTATTAGTAATATTAATCCATTTATTTTCTGTATAATCACATGTTGCACTTGCGACACCGCTATACCCATACTCACAATCAACATCTTCATTTTGGGAAGATGTTTGAAGACCTGTGGCATTTAACTTAAAATGGTAATTTGTGTTTGATTCAACTTCTTTATTATTATTATCAAAATATTTTGTTGGACAACTTGATTTACATTCTGCTGTTCCAGATGCATCAACCCATGATCCCTCTTCTCCATCTTCTCCAGAACATTTATATGTTCTGGTGTTATCACTTCCACCATGTAAATTCTGATTTCCTAAACATTCTATACTAATTGCTGATGATTTAGTTCCTTCAACAGCTAATGTCCTTGGCATTTCTGCACCAATATCATCTATTTCTGGATTACAATATACTGGGCAATATGCACTATTATTTGTCATTTCCCAACTTCCATCCATCATACATTTGGCTTTTACTTGCACAGTATTCTTTGAAAGTTTAGACCAATCTGAATTTTGTTCTGCAGTAGAATAATCATTCCATTCAGTTCTTGATGAACATGTACACCAAATTTCCTCACCATTTTTATTATAATGTGCAGCTGCTTGAACAGGGCAGCTAAGGAAATCTGCAATATCTGATCCACTATAATCAGGACAGATATTTAGATTAATAAAACTTTCATAAATTTTGTTACCTGTGTAATAATCCATTGTGTAAGCCATCATCATTTCCCAGTTAGTAGGAAGACTTGTGCTATCTGGTGAATCATATTGCTTGTAACATACATATATAAATCCAGCTTGGTTATAAACTTTGAAAAGAAATTTATTATAATAATCATATCTAATATCATAACTTTGTGAATTGGTAGTTGCATTACAATAGAAGTTTTTGTCAGTTTGTGAAAATGAATTAATATCAAAGTTATTATAATTAAAATTACCACTTACATAATCAGGATCAGGAACATCAATTGCGTTAAAGACTCTTTCTGTATCATCTGTTCTTGAAATTTTAATATTTATATTTGCATCATTAATACCTGTGCTATTAAGCTCATAATTAAAATTTTCTTTCGAAGTATCTATAAAATAATAATATGGTAAACATAAGTTTTGTGAATTGGAAGGAAAGGTAGGGTCTAAGTTATTATATTCAGAAGAGTTTAAATATGTGATATAATCATTTGTAATCAAATTATCATCAGTGGTATACATACTATCAATTACTTCTTCTGAAAACTCTCCACTATTTTGACCATTAAAAATATAATATTTGTTAAATAGATTATATAGGCAAATAAAATCATAATAATTTATTTGCTCAAAGCACATATCACTATTGGCATTACTACAATATGTATCATGGGTAGATTGGTTAAAACTACAACTAGAAGGATCTTTGAGAAATTCAGTGCATGGCTTTGCTAAAATGTTAGAATTGCCATCATCAATATAATATGATGGATCGTATGTAACAGCATTATTAAAAAGAAACGGCATTACAATATCAAAGCCATTGTTATTTTGTAAATAAGTAAAAATGCTTTCTTCTGGAAATTCAGAAATAATATAATACTCATTGCGAAGGTCAAAAGATTTATAATCATAATGATCATTTACAAGTTTTTGATAACTTGGTGCCTCTTCGTCAAAATCACTATATTTTGAAATTGATGAATATGGGATAGATTGATTACCGGTATTATCCTCATAACTTCTTAAATAAAATATTTTAGTAAGATTTTCATTTTGGTTTTTAGTATTTGTAATGGTTAATTTCATTCTTGGGTCTTCATATGTTGAATCAATTCCAAGGCCAGTTATAGCAAGATTATAATCTTGATAATTATTTATAATATCGAGTGAATTGTTAATAACGCAGTCAGCTAACAATAAGTCATTTTTATTAGCTTGAACATTATCTTGATCTGATTCGTTAATAAGCATATCGTCTAATGTTTTATTATTGCTTTTACATTGACCAGAGTTATTAATTTGACATCCGTATAAACATAAACTTGGTTTAGATCCGATAAAGTCTTTATCTTCAACCAACAGCATTAATGCATATTTAAAAAATCCATTTTGATAATCATATGTACTGTAACCTAGATCTTTTTTAAAAGATTCACTTGAGCTATCAGCATAAGGATCTCCTCCGTTAATTTGAACATCAAGCTTTGGTGTTAAATATGTAGATTCGGCAGCTAGTGAAACGTTGAAATTAGGTTCGGTAACAACTGAATATTCACCGCCTTGATAGACAGAAGTAGCATTAAAAAAATTATATTGACCAGCTTTTGCAGGAATAATAATTCCACTGCTTAAAATATCTCTAGCATTTTTTTCATCAACATTAATTTTACAAACATTTTCAACACTTCTGAATGAATCAGAAGCTTCATTAGGAAAGCTCCCAATATCTAACCCACTAAGACCATTGGCATCACAGTCACCGTAACCATTTTGAACTACATCATATAGTTTATTCCAAGTTGGAATTTTAATATAACAAAATCTTTTATCTCCAGTATTATAATCAGCACCATATGACCAGTTACTTGGTCCATCTTCATCATCTCTATCATTATAATCATCGCAAATGATCATTTTTCTCCATCTAAGCCATTGAAATTGGACATTTAAAAATTCTCCAGCATTTGTAAAACTAGAAGAGTAGATAGGGAAGTAATCACTCGTGTAAGTACCATCTAAATTTGAGAAGCTTGCAGTATGCCATCCCCATTGAGAAATATAAAATTCTAGAACTTTATCGCTACCAAAAATTTTAATTCTTGGTTGTAATAAATAATAACCACCAGGTCCAACTTGAGCTGCTTTTGCAAAGATATATTCAGATCCATAGCCAGGAGGGTTATAAGAGCGATCAAAATAGAAGTCATGATTAGTGTACTCATTAAAACCATCAACTTTAGGTATTGAAACTCCAAGATATTGTTTTAGCTTTTCGCCTACAAATGGCATTGGTTTGTAATTTTTTGTGCCACAAGATTTAGTAAATCCAAAGGTATTATATAAAAGTGTTGTTTTAGTAGGTAAAGGAAAAGAGCCAAGTTCAATTTGATTGGTAATAGGAAAGGGTGAGTAGCAATCATCGGCTCTATCGCCTGAGGCGTTAATTCCACACAATTGGCAACCACCTGTTGGGCAATCAAAAGAGTTTGTTTCAGCGTTCCAAGAGCTATCAAAAGGATAAGATCCATGAGTTTCAAGATCAACAGTAATATACTCATCACAACGACTTGCCCAGCATAAATCATAGAAATAAGCATTGCATGAACCGGCATAAAGTTTTGAACTTATTAGCAAAGTAAAACTAAATAAAATGTGCTTAAAAGATAAATATTTCATTATTATATCATAACAAATCTTGAGCAAATTATAAATACAATAATAAAATAAATATAAAAATTAATTATTAAATATTAATCACAGAAAATTGTTTAACAGTAATTCAGAATAATAAAATTAAGAAAATATAAGTATACAGATCTAACTTAATAAAAATTAATAAAGTGATAAGATATAAATATATTATGATTTTTTAAATAAAAACTAAAAAGCTTCTTCTTCTTCAGTAGTTTTCATGAGTTTTTTCTTTTTCTCATAATCTTCTTGAGCTTCGATGCTCATTGTTGCAATAGGTCTAGCTTCAAGACGTTTGACACCAATTTCTTCACCAGTTACAATACAGTATCCATATTCTTTATTTTCAATTCTAGCTAAAGCTTGGTCAATTTTATTTATTAATTTCATATATCTTTCTCTTGTCCTCAATTCAAAACTAGTATCACTTTCGGCTGATGCTCTATCATTCTCATCGGGTTCTTGCATATGCTTATTTTTAAGATCCGTCATTGTATTATCAAGCTCAATTAATAATTTTGACTTCCAATCAATGAGTTTTAATTGAAAGAATTTTAATGAGTTATCACACATGTAATCTTCGCTAGAAGAAGGATGAAATTCTTTTGTTAAAGTTATGTGTGATAGATTTGACTCAAGTTCGTTATTAATTGAAACGCCTGATTTTTTGACAGTATCGTTAATTGACATGACTTTTAAAATTAAGTTTTAATAAAAAAGATTAATATAAAATTGGCTTATAAAATAGATGAATAAATATTATTTTCTAGAGATTTTATAAGTTTATTTTTATCCTCAAAATTATTTACTGGGTCTAAAAATCTTGATGTGATTACACCTGACTTTTTTCCAAACATGCCTTTGGGCCAAAATTTTCCAGCATTATGAGCATTTGGTATAATTGGTAACTTTAAAGTTTTAGCAATAAAAAAAACGCCACTTTTAAATTTGCCTCTATTTTTATATTTGATTCTAGTGCCTTCAGGGAAAATAACAATTTTTTGATTATTGTTTTTTATAGATTTTTTAATTTTTTTTATTGATTCAATTGGTTTGTCGCGATCAATAAAAATCATGCCTAATCTTTTGATATAATATCCAATAATTGGTAGATAAAAAAGTTCTTTTTTTAAGATAAAAATAGGATTACGAAAGTAATATAAGAAAAAAATAGTTTCCCAAGCTGATTGATGATTTGAACAAATGATACAACTCTCATGTGAGACTTTGTCAACTCCATCAATTTTATAGTCAATTCCAAGAATATGTTTACATAAGAATAGCGTGTATTTTGACCATTGGTAACTAGTTGATACAGCATATTTCTTGCTTAGCATTGCAAATGGAAGCATTAAAATGCCAATAAAAATTGTCCATAAAGATAAAGTTGCATAAAAAAGAATAGATCGTATTTTCATTGTAGAGATAATTAATTTGACTTCCTTAAACGTTCGATTTTTCGGAGAATTCTCACATTTTTATTGTGATCTTTAAGATTAGTTGCAAAATTATGGCCACCTTCTCCATTTGCAACAAAATATATATAATTTGTTTTTGCGGGATTAAAAGCAGCATAAATTGCTTTATAACCTGGGTTAGCAATTGGAGTTGGAGGTAACCCTCTATTTCTATAAGTATTAAATTTAGATGGGGTTCTTAAATCTCTCTTTGAAAGAGGTCTATTTAACTGATATTGTCCCTTTGTAATTGAATAAATTACAGTAGGATCAGATTGAAGTCGCATGTTTTTATTAATTCTATTATAAAATACTCCAGATACTAAATCTCTTTCATCAGTGTGACCTGTTTCTTTTTCTATAATTGATGCCATAATTAGAACTTCCTCTTTTGATTTAAAAGGGATGTTATTATTATATTTATTCCAATAATCATTAAGCAAATTGTCAGTTCTATTTTGCATAATTTTTATAAGATCATTTCTTGGCATATTTTTTGAAAAATAATATGTGTCAGGAAAAAGATAACCTTCTTTTGTTTTTATGGTAATTTTTCCGGACAAATACTGGTTTGATTCAATGATGTCAAAAGTTTGTTGGTTAGACAAACCTTCTGGAAATGTTATTTTTCTTTGAAATGCATCATTATTATTAAATTTTTTAATTAAATTTAAAAAGCTATCTCCTGGTTTAATTAAGTATTCACCAGTTTTAAAATTTATATTACCAAAAGTTTTATTTTCGATTTTAATTAAAAATAAGTATAACGAATTATCGGAAAGAATATTTAGTTTTTGTAAATTTTTAATAACAGAAACGGATGTTTGGCCATTTTTAACTTCATAAATAAATTCATCAGTTAAATTAACTTTTGAATTTAATGAATTAAATAAAAGCAAAAATGTAAATACACTTATAGCGAAAATGCTAAAAGTAATTTTTTTAACCATCAAATTTTTTAAATACTAAGGACGCGTTTGTGCCGCCAAAACCAAAAGAATTTGATAATGCATAATTAGTATCAACCTCTAAGACTTTATTGGGTTGAAGATTTATACCATGTGAATCAATAGGGTCTTCTAGGTTTAATGTACCAGGTCTTGTAGATTCAGCAATAGCTTTAACGCTATAAATAGCTTCAATTGCGCCTGCTGCACCAAGCAAATGACCAGTTAACGATTTAGTTGAACTCATTGATAATGATTCTGATCTGTTTTTAAATAATCTGGCTACTGTATTTAACTCAATTTTATCACCTAAAGGAGTAGATGTTCCATGAGCATTTATGTAGTCAACTTTATCAGTTGAGATTTTTGCATCATTTAATGCGTTAGTCATGCATCTAAATGCACCATCGCCATTTTCAGCAGGTGAAGTGATATGGTATGCATCACCTGACATTCCATAACCAACTATTTCACAATAAATTTTAGCACCGCGTTTTTTAGCAAATTCTAACTCTTCTAACACAATAACACCAGAACCTTCACCCATAACAAATCCATCGCGACCTGCATCCCATGGTCTAGATGCTTTTGTAGGGGTATCATTATATCCAGTTGATAATGCTCTAGCGGAAGCAAAACCAGCCATTGCTAATTTATTAAGAGCAGATTCACTACCACCTGAAATCATCGCATCAGCATCGCCATATTTAATAATTCTGAAAGCATCACCAATGGCATGTGTTCCAGTAGCACAAGCAGTAACCACCGAGTGGTTAGGACCTTTAAAGCCATATTTAATAGATACTTGACCAGATACAAGGTTAATTAAACTGCTAGGAATGAAAAAAGGACTAATTCTTCTTGGACCTTTATCATCAATTATTCTTGTATTATCAGATATTTCGTTAATACCACCTATGCCGGAGCCAATAATAACGCCAATTCTGTTAAGTGTTTCATCATCAAGTGAATCAAAACCAGAATCTTCTATTGCTTGACGAGCAGCTTCCATACCAAATAATATAAAGTTGGAAACTTTACGTTGTTCTTTAATAGACATTAAGTCGTCAGGATTAAATGATCCAGAATCAGAACCAATAGGAACAGAACCAGCTATTTTTGACGTTATATCTGAAACATCAAACTGTGTAACGTTTGAAATTCCAGATCTAAGATTAACTAGATTATCCCAATTTGTTTTTATTCCAGAACCAAGTGGTGTAACAGCACCTAATCCGGTTACGACGACTCTTCTCATCTTATTATTTGTTGCTATCAATATGACTAACAGCGTCAGCTACAGTCTTAATTTTTTCAATAGCATCATCTGGGATTTCGATACCAAATTCCTCTTCAAAAGCCATTACTAGCTCAACTTGATCAAGGCTGTCTGCACCAAGATCTTCAACGAAGTTAGAAGATTCTTGAACTTTGTCAGCTTCAACTCCTAGGTTTTCTGAAACTATATTTGTAACTTTTTGTAATGTTTCACTCATTTGATACTCATAAAAAAATTATGGGGAAATTAATAAACAGATGGTTTTAATTTTAAAGATAAATATTCAATCAAATTAATTTATTTTAAATTACATATATAATCCACCATTCACATGTAATGTTTGACCAGTTATATATTTAGCTTCATCACTAGCTAAAAATAAAGCTGCAGCAGCAATATCTTCAGCTGATCCAAGCTTTTTGGTTGGAATATTACTTAAAATTGAATTTTTTTGATCATCTGTAAGTTTATCTGTCATCGCAGTCTCAATAAAACCTGGTGCTATGCAATTTACTGTTACGTTTCTTGATGCAAGTTCAAGTGCTAGTGATTTGCTCATTCCTAACACACCAGATTTAGTTGCGCAATAGTTTGATTGACCTGGGTTACCCGAATGGCCAACAACAGATGTAATATTGATAATTCTTCCATTGCGTTTTTTCATCATTGGCCTAATTAAACTTCTTGTTAGGTAGAAAACTGAGTTTAAATTTACATTGATAACTGAATCCCATTCTTCATCTGACATAAGCATTGAAAGGTTATCTTTGGTTATTCCTGCATTGTTGATAATAACATCAATTTTACCGTTAATTGCTTTTGTTAATTCTTTTATTGATTCTTTGTCACTTAGATCACATTGGAAAGCTGAGCATTTGTTGTTATCAAGTTCTTCATCAATAAATTTATTAAGTTTTTCATTTGATGTACCAACTAGAAAAATATTGCAATCAGCAGCAAGGAAGCTTTTGCATAGAGCTTTACCAATTCCTCCTGTTGCACCAGTGATTAAAATATTTTTGTTACTTATGTTAAACATTTATTTACCTCTTAAATAATCAATTGCTTTATAATAGCTGTTTAAGCCTTCTCCTTTGAAAAGAGCATCTGCTCTATAACTTATATATGATGTCTTTCTAAAATCTTCTCTCTTTGATATATCTGACAAATGAACCTCTATCACTTTTCCTGAAAAGATATTAAGCGCATCTAGGATTGCTATAGATGTATGTGTGTAAGCTCCTGCATTTATTATGATTGCTGTTACTTTTTTAGAGGTTATTGCTTTATGAATTATATTAATAATTTCACTTTCAGAATTTGATTGTTTGGATGATAAATTAAAATCAAAACTTTTAGCATAATTTGTAACTTTGCTAACTAGTTCATTGTAAGATAAGTCTCCATATTGAGTTTTATCTCTTAATTCTAATAAGTTTAGATTTGGTCCATTAATTAATAATATTTCCATCTGTCTAATTTTTCCGATAAATAAAAACAGTGACAGGTATAGTAGATATATATATTAGACCCATGATTGGAAGGCAAATCCAAGGTCTAATAATTAGTAATACAAAAAATGTTGTAATTGCAATTAGGGTAGGGAAGTAAAATTTAGCAGGGATTTGTAACTTTTTTACTGAAATAGTTGCTATATTACTGGCCATTAATAAAGCTATAGTTATCGAAAATATTGCCACATAAAGTGGAGCAAAATGAATGTTGAAATCATTAAAAGATAGCATAATTGGTACCAATAATAAACCACCTCCACAAGGAGATGAAATACCTTTAAAAATATTATCATTACTTTCTTCACAATTAAAGCGCGCTAGCCTAAATGCACAGCAGACAATAATTAAAATAGTTATTGACCAACCAACGCCTTTAAATGGTATATGAGTAAATGACCATAGATATAAAAGTATTGCTGGGGCAATACCAAAATTTAAGAAATCAGCAAGTGAATCTAACTCGGCTCCAAATTTACTTGAAGCATTTAAAGCTCTTGCTATCCTTCCATCAAGACCATCAATAAATGCTGATATAACAATTAATCCAACAGCATATTCCCATTTAAAATCCAAAGCATACCTAATAGAAGTTAGGCCAATGATCATTCCTAATAAAGTAACAATATTAGGAATCATTGAAACTAATGGTAGCTTTGAATCTTTATTTTTCATGGCAGATTATTTATCTGTTTTCTTTGTCTTACTAGATTTTGAAGTTGCCTTATTAGATTTTGCAGCTGGTTTTTTATCTTTTACAGAAGCTTTTTCTTGAACTAATTTGGCAATAACAGTTTCACCACCAACAACCCTTTGGCCAGTTAAAACATTAACTTCAGAATCAAGTGGCAAGTATAAATCAACTCTAGATCCAAATTTGATAATACCAAACTTTTCACCAACTCTTATTTCATCATTAATCGCATAATCACATATAATTCTTTTTGCAATTAAACCAGCTATTTGAGTAACAACTATATTTTGATTTGATTTAGTTTTAATAACAGTAGATTGCCTTTCATTATCAGTTGAAGCTTTATCTAAAGAAGCATTTAAAAACTTTCCTGATCTGTATTGGGTGTCTATGACAGTTCCGTTAATTGGTGTTCTATTGACGTGAACATCAAAAACGCTTAAAAAAGTGCTGACTCGTAAATATTCTTGTTGTTCGATATTTAATTCTTCTGGTGGATATGCTTTTTCAATAGCCGTAATTACACCATCAGCTGAGGAAACAACAAAATTTCCATTTGTTGGTGTTGTTCTTTCAGGATCTCTAAAAAAATATATTATATACAAAGTTGAGAGAGCTGATATCCAGGTCAAGTTTGTAGAAATAGATGAACAAATTAATGTAAAGATAAGAGCTATAACGATGTAAATATAACCTTCTCTGTGTATTGATGGAATAAAATTAGTCATTATAAAAATGCAGAAATAATTACTTGAAAAAATAATGCTAATCTCTATCTAAAATGATTGATTAGTAAAGCAATTTTTTTAAATTTTTTTTTCTTATTTATAATGTCTGATAGAATTGCAATTGCCTATGGAGATGGCATAGGTCCTGAAATTATGGAGTCTGTTTTAGCAATATTTAGAGCAGCTAAAGTAAATTTATCCATTGATATCATTGAAGTTGGTAATAAATTATATTCTCAAGGCTTTGAATCAGGAATATCTCCCAGTTCTTGGGAGACAGTGCTTAATAACAAAATTCTTCTAAAAGCTCCAATTACGACTCCTTCAGGTGGTGGTTATAAAAGTTTAAATGTAACATTTAGAAAAGGTTTAGGTCTATATGCTAATGTTAGGCCGATAAGATCTTATGCTCCATATATAGAATCTTATTCAGATAATGCCGATGTTGTTATTGTCAGAGAAAATGAAGAAGATTTATATGCTGGTATAGAATATCGTTTAACAGAAGATACTTATCAGTCATTAAAATTAGTTACTAGGCAAGGTTGTGAAAAGATTATTAATTATGCATTTGATTATGCTGTAAAACATGGTCGAAAAAAAGTTACTTGTACTGTTAAAGATAATATTATGAAAATGACAGATGGACTTTTTGCCTCTGTTTTCGATGAGATATCTCAAAAATATCCAGATATTCAATCTGACAAAATTATAGTTGATATTGGTACTGGAAGGATGGCTAAATATCCGGAAAGTTTTGATGTTATTGTTACCATGAATTTATATGGTGACATAATTTCTGATGTTATTGCTGAGATGCTTGGTAGTGTTGGAATGTGCGGATCAGCAAATATTGGTGATGATTTTGCTATGTTCGAAGCAATTCATGGCTCAGCTCCTGATATAGCCGGCAAAAACATTGCAAATCCTTCTGGTTTAATTAATGCATCAATTATGATGTTAAGACATTTAAAAATGTTTGATCAAGCTTCTCTAATTGAAAATGCACTTTTTAAAACTATTGAAGATGGTATTCATACAACTGATATGTTTAACTCTTCTAATTCAAAACAAAAGGTTTCAACTACTGAATTTACTGATGCTTTAATTGAAAGGTTAGGTCAAAAATCTTTAAAAATACACTCAAAAGATATCATAATTTCTGAGAAGCAAAATAATCTTTTAGAGCCCAAAACTAAGACAGAAGTGAAAAATAGAGTTTTAGTTGGAATTGATTTGTATATTTTCCAAAATTACGCTAATATGGATGAATTAGTAGTAATTCTTGAGAATTTGCCAAAGAAACTTAATTTACAATTGCAAATGATATCTTCTAGAGGTTTACAAATTTGGCCGGTTAATGTTAATGAAAATGAAATAAGCGATTTGTTAAGATGTCGTTTTGTTTCAAAAAATCCCGACAAATTAGTTTACCAAAAAGATATATTAGAGCTTTTAGATTCATGCATAAATGAAAATATTGAAGTTGTTAAATCTGAAAGTCTTTATGTTTTTGATGGAAAATTAGGTTTTTCTTTATCTCAAGGTCAATGAATATAAGATAGTAATGGAAAATTCTACTCAGGAACAAATTACAGAAATGATTGAAGATAAGACTTTTTTTAGTCATGCTCTTGAATGGCATCTAGACAAATATCTTTATCCATATTTTTCAAGAAGTGTTTTTCTAATTTGCTCTCTTTTGATGTTAATGAGTTTAATTGTTTTATATACTGAAGTTAAAGCTTGGTTTCCATTATCAGTTCAAAGAGCGGTTGTTCTTGTAAATGATGATAATACTCAAAAAACTCTGAGATTATATCAAATGAGTGATAAATATAAAAATCCAGATTTTGCGGTTTTAGAATATCTCCTAAAAAACTTTATTAGGTTAAATGAACAATTTTCAAAGGGATCTTTAGATGTATTGTCATTAGATAGAAGAATCAAAAAAATTGCTAATAACTCATCTAATACATTTGCTAAAAGTTTTCAGAAAAGTTTTGAATATACTGATACAAGAAACCTACTTTACAGAATAGGAAATAATGGTTCAAGATTACTAACTATAACAAATTTTAGTTTAGTTGGAGTAGATGAAAGTTTTTGGAACCAAGTAAGACATCTCGGTGATGTTTTTTACTTCATGCCAGATCAGGCTATTGCTGACATTAAGGTTGAAGAAAAGTCTCTTTTAAAAGATACTGTTGTTGAAAGATATAAAGTGCATATTGATTTTGTTTTTTCTGGAGTTATTTTTGATCAAGAAAATAACAAATTAACGATTCCTCAATTTGTTGTTAAAAATTATTATAAAACTAAGCTATGAAAATAAATTTTAGAAAACTTCTTTTTGTTATTACATGTTCTTTTATTTGCTCAATAAAAGTATTTGCTTTTTCTGAAATCGACCCAAGACCAATGGCTTATGATCCAAGAATCGCAACTTATGTTTATAAAACAGATTCTCTTTATAAATATACTGGTTATTTTGAGTTTCAGTCGCATATTCAATTTGAAGCTGGCGAATCAATAAAAACTATCTCAATGGGAGATACAACCGGTTGGGAAATGGTCCCATCAGGAAATAGGTTGTTTCTAAAACCAAAATCAAAGCGTGCGAAAACCAATATGACCTTAATAACGAATAAAAGGCTTTACCACTTTAATCTTGATGCTGCTCATGCTGATTCAATTTATCATGATGGTTTAATTATTGAAGCAAGATTTATCTATCCTAATTCTAATAATGATGTCGAATTAATTGATGAAATTAACGATGATATCCCTGATTTATCTAAACCAGAAAAATATAATTTTAATTATACATTCAGTGGCCCTGATGTTATTGCTCCTGTAAAAGTTTTTGATGATGGACAATTTACATTTTTTGAATTCACTAGAAAAAATTCAAGGTTACCAGCAATATTTGAAGTTGATACAGATGGATATGAGGGGCTTGTAAATTTTAGATCTGTAGGAGATTATATCGTTGTTGAGTCTATTGCTCCATTATTTACGCTAAGAAACGGTACTAACACTGTTTGTGTATATAACGATAGTTTGTATAAACCTAAATAATTTTTCAAAGAGGGGGGGAGTGGATTCATATAAACAATTAGTCAATATTTCCAAATCAATTTCTGAAAGAATAAGATTAAGCCATTTAGATAGTTTAAAATTGTCGCTTATGCTTAGTTATTCATTTAATGGTTCAATAAATGAACTCAATAAAAAGCTTTTAAATATTATTAATGATGAAGAAAGATTTGCAAAATCAGAAGAGGAAATAATTACAATATTTGAAAATATTGAAAATGTCCAATTTGAAAAGCTATTAGCGGAATATCTGTTATTAGAAATTAACCAATAGCTTCATCAATAATTGCTTTTTGCTCTTTGATATGAACAGACATATATCCAGTTGCAGGTGATGCTGCTGCAATCCTACTAACACATTTAATATTAGTATCTAGCTCATCAAGAAAAACATTTCTAATGTGAGTCCATGCACCAGAGTTTGATGGTTCCTCTTGTACCCATAATATTTCAGAATTTTTATGTTTTGATAAGATTTTCTTAGTTTCATCAACAGGAAATGGATAAAGTTGTTCAACTCTATTAATCATAACATCACTTTTACTTGATGCAGCTTCAATGAGGTCATAATATATTTTCCCAGAACAAAAAATAACTTTTCTGACTTTTTTGTTTAATTTTCTTCCGTCAGCAATTAATTTTTCAAATTTTGTATCTTCACCAAATTCTTCAATATTTGAAATAGCATTTTTATGTCTTAGAAGCGATTTTGGTGACATGACAATAAGAGGTTTTCTAAAATCTCTTAACATTTGCTGTCTGATTAAATGAAAAAAGTTTGCAGGAGTAGTTGTATTTACAACTTGCATATTATCTTCAGCACAAAGTTGAAGAAATCTTTCCAATCTTGCTGATGAATGTTCAGGTCCTTGACCTTCATATCCATGAGGAAGAAGTAATGCCACACCAGACATCCTTAACCATTTTGTTTCACCTGAAGCAATAAATTGATCTATAATTATTTGGGCGCCATTTGCAAAATCACCAAACTGTCCTTCCCAGATTGCTAAACAGCTTGGGTTTGATAGTGAATAACCATATTCAAATCCTAAAACTGAATATTCAGAGAGAACAGAATTGAAAACTTCAAATTTATTTTTTAAATTCGTAACCTCATTTAAAGGTAAGAATTTTGACTCATTTGTTGAATCTGTAAGAATTGAGTGTCTGTGTGAAAATGTTCCACGACCAGAATCTTGTCCAGAAAGTCTTACAGAATAACCATCTTGTAAAAGAGATGCATAGGCCATTGCTTCACCTAATGCCCAATCAATATTTTTACCACTTTTAACAATTTCATGTTTGGCTTTTTGTTGTTTGACAATTTTATTATTGGCATTAAAGCCATCAGGAATTGTTGTTAAAGTTTTGATAATATCAGTAGCTCTATCATGGGTAATCCCAGTTACAGGTTTTAGATTTTTAGCGTGATACTCTGTTGTTAAATTTTCCCATTTATCAGAAAATGAGTTAACTTTATCAAAAATATAATTCTCTGATTTTTGAAATTCTGATTCTAGTATTTCTTGTTGTGATGATTTGATTTTATTGTAAAAATTTTCATCTATAATTGATGATTCAATTAACTCTTTAGCGTAAATATTATCTAAAGAATCCATTTTTTTAATTTTAGAATACATTATTGGTTGCGTGTAAGCAGGCTCATCTCCTTCATTATGACCATATTTTCTAAAACAAACGATATCGATAACTATATCTTTTTTAAATGTTTGGCGATATTTAAAAGCAAGCTTAGATGCAAAAATTACTTCTTCAACGCAATTACCGTTAACATGAATAATTGGGGCATCGACAAATTTTGCAATATCTGAGCAATATTTTGTTGATCTTGATTCAGAAGGTATAGCTGTAAAACCAATTTGATTATTTATAATTAAATGAATTGTACCTCCAATATTATAGCCATCTGTGTAAGCCATATTTAAACATTCAGCTACAGTACCTTGTCCCATAAATGCAGCATCACCATGAATTAAAATAGGAATTACTTTTGATCTGTCGTTATCATTAAAGAAATCTTGTTTAGCTCTAACTTTTCCTGCTACAACTGAATTAACAGCCTCAAGATGCGAAGGGTTATATGCTAATGCAATATGAGTTTTATTATTTTTGTTAATTCTATCAGATGAATACCCCATGTGATACTTAACATCACCACTAACTTTATAATTATCAGGAAAAGGATTAGCACCTTTAAACTCAGCAATCATTTCTGAGTAAGGTTTCTTCATAATATTTGTTAAAACATTTAATCTACCTCTATGAGCCATACCAAGCTCAACATCAATTACATCATTTTTAAGTGATTGATTAATAAAAACTTCAATAGAAGGAATAATAGCTTCTCCACCTTCAACAGAAAATCTTTTAGCTCCAGGGAATTTTTTGTGTAACATTTGTTCAAATGATACCGCATGATGAAGATGTTCTAAAGCTAATTTTCTTTCTTCATCAGTAACAATATTTAAATTCTCATTTGCCTTTTCAACATTATTATAAAGCCATTTTAGCTCTTGATCATTATTTATGTGATCAAACTCATAAGAGATATTAGAGCAATAGGTTTTTTGAAGATCTGATGTAATTTCATCTATGTTTTTGTCATTAAAAGCTGAATAATGATTATCAATTGTATAAAATTTATCAGTTTTATTAGAAAAATTATAATATGATTGATCTAATAAAGGGTTATTTACTTTTGGTGAAAGTTCTAAAGGATCAATATTAGCTTTTAAATGACCATATCTTCTATAGTTGTTAATTAAGCTCGATATTTTAATATCATCATTCGATGATTTTGAAATATTATTTACATTACTAGCATTTTCTTGCCATTTAATTTTTGTATAATCATTGCTTAAAGATACTAAATCATCACCAGTTTCTTTAAAAAATTCTTTCCATTCTTGATCAATATCTGAATCACCATTAAGATATTTTTTGTATAGTTCTTCGATAAATTCAGCGTTACCAGAAAACATATAAGCTGATTTTTTTAATTGATCTTCAGACATAAAAGTAATTATTTGAAATTATTTTTGTTTAAACAACCAGTTAGCATAATTAAGAGAATTTTAATTGCTACCGTAACTTTTAATGATGATAAATATCTTAAACTAAATTTTGTTTTTGTGATTGTCGGTAGGCTAAATATATATTACTGCCAATAATTATTATTGAACCAGTAATTTCATTTAAACTGACAAATTCGTCAAAAATTATCCATGCAAATATTGATACAAATATTAATTTAGTAAAATCTGCAGGCTGAATATTAGTTAGTTCGGTATAACTCATAGCATTTGTTAAGGAAAAATGTGCAAAGTTAGATATTACTCCAATTGCAAAAAATATCATCAAATCGACTCTATTAAGTTCTGTAAAAAATGATAGAGCAAAAGGAAAGGTCATAGGAGTCATGAACAAAACCATATAAAAAGTAATCGTAGTTGATGATTCAGTTTTTGTTAGGTTTTTTATTAAAATAGCTGCTACTGCCCATAATGAAGTTGATATGAGGACGATATAAACATATATGTTCATATTATTTATTGTTGGATTTATAATTATAATTGTTCCAATAAATCCCAAAATAATGGCTAAGCATCGGCGCAAATATATTTTTTCTTTTAAGTAAATTGCAGCAGCAATAGCAGTAAATATTGGAGCTGTAAAAGATAATGCAGTTGCAAATGAAAGCTTCAGATTAGCAAGCGCATAAAACCATAGCATCATTGCTATAGCACCCACAAGAGCTCTATAAAAGTGTAATTTTAATTTTTTGGTTTTAATAGATGATATGCCATTTGGAAAAACCCAAATTAACATTATTGCTAGAGCAAAAAGATTACGAAAAAAGACTATAACAAAAGGGTGGTTTTCTTCAGAGGCAATTCTTATTAAAATAAGCATTAATGCCATTAAAAAATTTGATAGAATTGCCCAGAAAATTCCTTTAGTTTTGTCAGTCATCAAAAATTTCAAAATCCTTAAATAAGATTTTGTTCAATAAAGTTTTTAATTTCTTCAGGTGTTTCAATTGAAGATGTCTTAAAAGCTCTATTAGTTCTTTTTGCTAAACCTGATAATACTTTCCCAGCTCCGATTTCCGCTAGATGAAAATTCTCTTTATTGGCTAGATATTGAAGAGATTCTCTCCATCTTACAACCGAAGTTAACTGTTTTAACAATAATTCTTTTATTAAACTAGGGTTATCAACAGATTCTGCAGTAACATTTGCAACAAGGTTTACTTCAGGTTTCATTAAAGAGATTTTATCTAATCCATCAGCTAATTGACTTTCTGCTGATTTAATTAAAGATGAATGAAAAGCGCCGCTAACAGGAAGTTTAACAGCAATTTTTGCTCCATGTTCTTTAGCGATTATAATAGCTCTCTCGATTGCTTCGTCATCTCCACTTATAACGACTTGACCAACTGAGTTATCATTAGCAATTTCACAAACTTGGTTTTCAGCACTTTTCTTTGCTATTTCTTTAGCAATATCTATATCAACGCCAATTATTGCAGCCATTGCACCATTTGAGTTTTTACCAGCATCTCGCATTGCATTTCCTCTAATTTTTAATATTTTTGCGCAATCAGAAATCGTGATGGCGCGAGCTGCAGCAAGTGCTGAATATTCTCCTAAAGAATGCCCACAGACAAAATTACAAAATTCATTTATTTTTTTGTTAGATTCTTTTTCGATAACCCTCATCGCAGCAATTGAAACAGCCATTAATGCAGGCTGAGTGTTTTCGGTTTGAGTTAATTCATTGAAATCACCATCAAACATTAATTTAGATAAATTTTGATTTAAGCTATCATCTATTTCTTGAAAAATCTCTTTAGCTGTTGAGAATGTGTTATATAGTTCTTTACCCATTCCAATTTTTTGAGATCCTTGACCTGGAAACATTAATACTGTTTTGTGCATGATATATTTTGGTTAAATTATTAATTTTAATGCTTTTAATATTAAGCTTTTACTTGCGCTATATACTTATTATAATTATTTGATATCTCAAGATATTTATGGTATAATAGTGTAACTTATTAAATCATTATGAAACAAATTTTAGGAATTATAATTTTAGCTTTTTTCTGTAGTTCTTGTGTTACTGAAGCCTTCTCTTTTCCAAAGAGTTGGGGATGGGGATCGAAACCAAGATACTTCATGATGCGCGGAATGCCTGAAAGGGATGATGATTACACAAGAGGGTTTAGAGATGGTTGTCAATCGTCATTTGCAATGGTCGCCCAAGGTGCTGTTAGAAGTTTAGAAACAAAATATGATGGTTGGAAAATGACAACTAATAGATTATATGCGGCAGGATTTGTCGATGGTGAGGAGCATTGTACATATGTGTATGACTGGGATATTACGTAAATATATTGTTATTATATTGTTAGCTTTGCTTACAAGTTGTAATGCTCCAACATTTTACACTTGGCTTTCAAAGCCGTTGCTTTTAGATTTAAATCCCCCACCAGGACCTCCTGAATATCAAGCAGCTTATGTTGATGCTTGTACTACTGCTGCTCAAGAGAATAATCAAAATATTTTTGCACTTCATGGTATGGGTTTATATCAAAACCCTGTTTTAAATAATAAATCACCAATTTATCGAAGTGTTTGGCGAAGTGCATATATTTATTGTGGTTTATGGATTCCATATCAATCAAGAAATAGGCCATCTTTTTTTAAACCAAGTTTTAATTTACAATTTAAATCATTAGTAGGTACTAAGAAATATTACCTTCTTAAAGAAGCCCCTCCAGGACCTTATCCATTTAGAGTTGGTTGGGAGCAAGGTTGTACTACTGGTAAAGCGGCAACAGGAAAGACGCATCATAAAATTCCTTATAAATTTATTAAAAGTGCTGAATGGATAGAAGGAGATAGGTTTAATCCAGAATTTGAAAAAGGTTGGGAAACTGCTTTCTGGTGGTGTCAAAGATATTATGATATTATGGAGTCTCCAGATCGAAAAGGGTTGTTATAGTATGAATTTATTAAAAATTACAAATATTGTTATCTTAATTTTAGTAACAGCATCATGCTCATTTAGTCCATATACTATACATTTACCTCAAGAAGGTTCATATCAATTAGTACAGGGGGTGAGAGATGGTTGTGATACTGCTCATTCTTCAAGAGGAAATAGTTTCTATAGAACTTTTTATAAATTTAAGCAGGATCCGACTTTAATTGAAGATGATGAGTATTATCATTCATGGTATCGTGGTTATATTTATTGCTTCCATATAGTTAATAGAAGAGCTTTTAAAGCTATAGATTCGGATTTATCCCCACCTTGGCAAAACTTTTGGGGTAGTGGAAGGCCAAAAATTGAATTTCCATATCCTGATGGTGTCCCAACTCCTTGGTCAAATGAAGGAATAAAGCTTTTTGGTGAATCTGAATCATCAGGAGGTGGAGTGTGGTGGAATAATATGTTTAAAGGTTGTAAAACAGTTTTTTGTTAAATTATGAAATATTTAATTATTATTATTTTATTTTTATCAGCATGTAACGTAACAAAGGATAATATTTTTGCGCCTAATACTAGAGTTTTTAAAATGTTGCCAGATGGTCCAGCTGTTTATCAAGCTGGTTGGATGGATGGATGTGAATCTGGAATGGCAACAGGTTTTGCTACCGAT
>JADHOX010000061.1 GCA_016778805.1 Rickettsiales bacterium | reverse complement strand
AAAGTGATAAAAAACACCTATTAAATAAGAATCAAGAAATCATCTTTAATTTTTTAAAACTAATTCTTAATTATTTCGCTGGTCAAAATTCAATTGCACCTAGGATACTTGCAACATCAGATGAGCTAAAACAATATATAAAAGAAGGTGATGCAAGATTCATGCATGGAATTCGCTATGAGATTTTTGGAATTCACGCTCAAAAATTAGTAGAAGGCAAATTACGTTTTTCGATAAAAGATGGTAATCTCAACATCGACGAATCATAACTCTTTATCAAAATCCAAAAAAATGCTACAATTAGGAAAGGTTGCTAAGATTTCATAATCTTTTAGCTTTATAACTAATGTAATAATAAAATGACTAAGAATTCAAATACACAAGATCCAAAAAAAACAACAGAAACACAAGCTACGATCGACGTAGAAAAAGATATACGCAAACTTGCTGGTATTGACACCGACTCTAAAGCTGGAATTCAAATTTTAAACCAAGAAGGCATTCAGAGTGAGGGGAGAGCCTTAGTAGAATCGGGTGTTAGATCAGAATCTACAGATGGCAAAAATGTATCAGCACCAGTAGATTCGGCACAAAAACAAAGTCGAGACCAAAGCCAATCACGATAACAAAAAATTACTCGCGGCCGTAAACTACTGTACAATAAACGGGTTTTCTAAATAATTTTTTAGTTTCAGTGTGATCAACGAAAACAACATTTTTAATACCGCCATTTTTTGCCGCATCAATTATTGAGCGTGAACCATCAAACTTAATTCCTTTAAGCTTGGCACAAGATTTACCAACTTTGAATTCTTCCGTAAAATCAATTTCACTTAAAACGAAATTATTGCTATGAGCAACAGGTGAATAATTATATTCAATACATGAAGATAAGAATGATAAAACGGAAATAACAAAAAACTTTTTAAACATTACTAAATATTAAAATTTATAAAATTTTAATAAAACAACTCAATTAATTTTCAATCATCAATTTTAAAACTATCCCTAATTGCTTCTCCAACAAAAATTAAAATAGTTAATAAAAACCCTGTTACAAAAAAACCAGTAAGGCCAATCCAATAAGCTGATATATTATTTTTTCCTTGAGCCAATAACTCTCCAAGCGAAGCAGATCCTGCAGGCATACCAAACCCTAAAAAATCAAGTGAGGTTAGTGTAATAATTGAACCAGATAAAATAAATGGTAAAAACGCCAAAGTACTAACCAAAGCATTGGGTAATAAATGTTTAAAAATAATTGAGGACTCTTTAACACCAGCAGCTCTTGCAGCTTTAATATATTCTAATTTTCGTGTTTTCAGGAATTCTGCTCTAACAGGTTGAACCAAAGTCATCCAACTAAAAGCAAATAAAATTAATAATAAGGCGAAAAAATTTGGCGTAATTATTGCTGACAATGTTATTAAAATAAATAAAATTGGCATATTTGACCAGATTTCTATAAATCTTTGAAGAACCAAATCAATAACACCTCCATAAAAGCCTTGAATAGCACCAAGGACAATCCCAACAAAACTACTTAAGACAGTCAAACATATTCCAAATAATAGCGAGATTCTTACACCATATATTAATCTTGCCAAAACATCTCGACCTAAATCGTCAGTACCTAAAATATTATCAGAATTTGGCGCAGTTGGAGGAGGAGAACCCAAATTAAAATTTATTGTGTTAAAGCTATATTGAATTGGTGGCATTATAAAAAAACCACTATCATTAATTAACTGTTGCACATATGGATCACGGTAATCAGCTTCAGTTTCAAAATCTCCACCAAAAACAATTTCTGGATATGATTTGAAAATAGGGAAATATGATTTGTTAGCAAAATTTACATAAATCGGTTTATCATTTGCAATAAAATCGGCAAAAACTGAAATAAACAAAACTATCAAAAATAAGCTAACAGAAATTTTAGCCTTCTTACTTTTTCTAAATTTATTTATTCTAAGTTGAGTCAGTGAATTTTGCATAAAACCCAACCAAATTTGCTATTTTTTTAGATAATCAAGTATATTATGCCTTCCAAGACCAAGTGAAGCACTTCCTGTTTGCGATATTTCAATAATATGAAATGGTTTTAATAATTGAATAAAACGATCAATATTTTCTTCAGTATCTGCAACTTCAAATAATAAATAATCATCGGTTTTTTCAGCAAGCTCAGCCTTAACAATATCTGAGATCCTAATCACTTCATCATCATGCTCTGAAGTTTCGACTTTAACCAATGCCAAACTTCTTTCAATATGAGCAGCACTTGAAAGATCTAATACTTTATGAACCGGAATTAGACGCTCAAGTAATTTAATAATTAGCTCAATAACATCAGCAGAACCATATGTTGTAATAGTTATACGCGAAAGGTTTCTTTTTGCATCAATTACAGAAACCGATAATGTTTCTATATTGTAACCTCGAGCTGAGAATAAATTTACTACTCTTGCTAGCGATCCAAACTCATTATCAATTAAAATTGCAATAACATGCTTATCGTGTTTTTGAGAGTTATCAGTCATTTTAAATATCAATCTTATGCTTTTTCTTTCTACCTAATTCAATATCGTAATGAGCTGCACCAGCAGGCATCATTGGATATACATTTTCAGATCTATCAACAAAACAATCAAAAACAACAGGACCCTCATATTCAAGCATCTCAGTAATTTTTGGTTTTAAATCCTCAAGCTTTTCACATCTAATACCCTTAATACCATAACTTGCTGCTAATCCAACAAAATCAGGAATTGATTCCATGTAGCTTTCTGAATAACGATCACCATGAAACATTTCTTGCCACTGTCTTACCATACCCATAAAGCGATTATTAATAATAAAGATTTTTACTGGTAAACGATACTGCTTGGCCGTTGCTAATTCTTGAATATTCATCTGAATAGAAGCTTCACCACTAACACAACAAACTAAACGCCTTGGATTAGCAACTTGCGCACCAATTGCAGCTGGCAAGCCATAACCCATTGTTCCTAAGCCACCAGATGAAAGCCAATTATTAGATTTATAAAACTGAACAAATTGAGCCGTCCACATTTGATGCTGACCAACATCTGTCGCAACAATTGGGTTATGCTCTTTAGTCATTTCATGCAGAGTCTTAATTGCTGTTTGAGGCTTAATCAAATCACCTTTTTGTTCAAAATAATAAGAATCTTCTTCGCGTAATTTATTAATGAAATCCCACCAATCTTTAAATTGAGATTTTGGAAATTTGTGAGTTTTAATTTTCTCGTTAATTTTAGCTAAAATTGTTCTTGCATCTCCAACCAAACCAACATCAACTTTAATATTTTTGTTAATTGACGATTTATCAACATCAATATGAATTTTCTTTGAGTTAACTGAGAATCTTTTTGTATCACCAGTCACTCTATCATCGAAACGCGCTCCAACACAAATCATGACATCACATTTAGCCATAGCCAAATTAGCCTCATAAGTACCATGCATACCAAGCATGCCCAAAAACTGTTGATCATCACCTGGATAAGCACCAAGCCCCATTAAAGTACTAGTAATTGGTGCACCAATATGCTTAACTAACTTAATTAATTCACTTGCTGCATCAGGACCTGAATTAATAACACCACCACCTGAATAGAAAATTGGTTTTTGTGCAGATTTAATAAGTTCAATAGCCTGATCAATAGCAGAATCATCAACATCAGACTTATGTTCAAAATATGACTTTCTTGATGGGACTAATCCTCCTTGATACTGAACCTCCATGTTTTGAATATCTTTTGGAATATCAACCAAGACCGGCCCAGGCCTTCCTGTTGTAGCAATATGACATGCTTCAGTTACGATATACTCAATTTCTTTTACGTCTTTTATCAAATAATTATGCTTTGTACATGATCTTGTCAAACCAACTGTATCGGCTTCTTGAAACGCATCAGTACCAATTAATGTGCTTGGGACTTGGCCCGTAACACAAATTAATGGAATAGAATCCATCAATGCATCAGTAAGACCTGTAATTGTGTTAGTAGCACCAGGACCTGAAGTTACTAATACTGCACCAATTTTTCCTGTTGATCTTGCATAACCTTCGGCAGCATGAACAGCGGCTTGTTCATGCCTAACTAAAATATGGCGCAATTTATCTTGTTTAAATAATTCATCATATATTGGAAGCGCTGCACCACCTGGATAACCAAATATTACTTCAACTCCATTATCAACAAGTGATTGGATTAAAACCGATGCTCCTATTGAAGATTTTGATTTAGTCATAACTTAAAAATAAATAGAAAGACAATAGCTTTAGATACTTTGTTTTCAACCTTAATTTATGTTAAATCTGCTTTTATACATTATCTGAACTTGACCATCTGGAAAACATTGTTAAAAATACATCGCAATTTATCGCAAGTTTTAAGATTCAAGCTCATAACAACTTGAATTAAACATAACCATAATTTTCGATTAAATCGAATATCTCGAGATCAAAAATTAAATTGCTAATGATTAATAATTTTAAATTTTATAATGCGAGAAAGCCATCAAACTTATGAATTAGGAAAAAGAAAATTTTCTGATATAAAACCATGTTCTCACAACAAAAAGAAAGATAATTTAACTGACAATTCCAAGATTAAACTTTTAACAGATGTAATAAAAATGTTCAAACTTAGCATAGATGCAATTGAGCATTATATTAATCAACAATATAGAATAATAAACTCAGATAATCTTAAAGAAGATACTCTATGGAATGCTATAAATTATCGCTATTCCGATGATGTAATAATATTACTTATTAAGAAAGGAGCAAAAATAAATACTCAAGACTCAATTGCGAACACATTAAAATCAGCAGATAGAAATAATTACTATAGTTCGACGCTAGATTTTATAAAACAACAAATTAGTTACGAAGAAATTTTTAATTACGCGGCAATTATAAGTTTAATACAAAAGAAGCACCATAAAACCACCTCAGAGGATAAAGATGATACCAAACTATTGATAAATCTGAGCATGATGCCTAAAGACATCATTTGTTTAATTACTTCATTTTTTGGTCTTAAAGGAGACAATTTGAATGATTATGAAAGATATAAAATAGCGGAAATGGGTTTTTCACAAAGAATATCATATAATCAATTTATTAAAGATGAAGCAAAAGAAAACGAAATCACAACTTACAAATTTGCTGATAAAATAAATAAAGAGAAATCAAGCGAAACCAATCTACTGCAAAAATAAAAACTTCAAAACTTTAATTAAATTGATCAAAGCTTACAAAAATGTTACAATATAATTAATAGTAATTTTAGAAGGTAAAATAATGTCAATTTGGAAGAAATTTCGTGGTCTAAACGACAGAGAGATCACATATGACGCTAATAGTATTCGGGGAGAAAGAACAATGACGATGGCTGACTATATGATGACAGCCATATTATTAGCTGCAACTTTAGCAGCAATTACTTTTTTTGGACCAGCGGTTGCCGCTATATTTACTGGCCTCGGCGTAGCTTCTGGTGGAGCTGCACTTGTATCAACTATTGCTATTGGTACGGTTGGACTATTAGCTGCATCTCAAGCACCAAGAATTAATAACGGATTAGCAGGCTTAAAAGAAGCTTATAATGATAGAACAGCACAAAATAATATTAAAAATCAAATTAAAGAAGATTTAATAAAAGTTCAAAATGCGGAAAAAAAAGCTCAAAAAGGCGCTCATAAAGAAAATTTAACAGATCAAACAATATTAAGAGAAATCCAGAAGCTGGGAAAAAGCAAAAAATTTAATACTGAGACAATTAACCAATTAAAAGATTTAACAGGAAAACTAGAATTTAAAAATTTTGATAAACTTAATCAGAAAGATATTGAACAAACCTTTAAATTAATTGATGGAATTCCTAATGAATTGATAAAGGAAACAGTAAAAAATCAACTAAAAACAGAAATTAGAAAATTTGATATCAATACACAACAAGATCTATTAGAAAGAACTCCTACAAAAATAAAGGACCAATTTTCCCCTATGATTGGAAGCACTGAAAATTACAAAAAAGAATTCAAAGAAAAAGCTGCAAATATGTCAAAGAATGGACAAACCTTCGAGCAAGCCTTTAAGGACGAACT
>JADHOX010000012.1 GCA_016778805.1 Rickettsiales bacterium | reverse complement strand
ATATCGCTTGCAACCTTAAAAGATTTTAGGTCTTTTTTAGATGATTCTGTAAGAAATTTAACTTACTCACTCGATTCAGTTAGAGAAATAAAAAAAACGCTTGAAGGCAAGTAATTATCATATATTTTGTTAAACATTACACAGGCAGGTTTAAAATTAGTGTAGTTTTCTATTTGATCTGCTCAGGTTTAACTAATTTATATGGTAATTAAATGTCAAAAAACTCAATTATTCCATCAATCGATGTGAAAAAACTTTTAGAATCTGGTTCTCATTTTGGTCATAGAAAAAGAAGGTGGAATCCTAAAATGTCTCCTTTTATTTATGGTTCAAAAGGTGATATGCATATAATCAACCTTGATAAAACAAAACAAATGCTTGAAATATCTCTTCAAGTAATTGCTGATGTTGTCAAAAGCAATGGTAAGATATTATTTGTTGGTACCAAAAAACAAGCGTCTAAAATCATTGAAGAAAAAGCAAAAGAATCTGGACAATTTTATGTTAATCATCGTTGGTTAGGTGGGATGTTAACTAATAACCTCACTGTTTCGAATTCAATAAAAACCATGGAATCTATTGAAGCTTTGCTTGCCGATAAAGATTCAAAATTAACTAAAAAAGAAAAATTAAGTTATTCCAGAAAGCTTGATAAATTATATTTATCTTTAAATGGTGTAAGAAACATGAAGTCATTACCTGATCTAATTGTTGTTGCTGACACTAATAAAGAATTAATTGCTCTTAAGGAAGCTGCTAAGCTAAATATTCCTGTTGTCGCAATTGTTGATACTAATGCAACTCTTCAGAATGTTAAATATCCTATTCCGGCTAATGATGATTCTATTAAATCATTATCAACAATTTTTTCATATATTGCTGAAACTATTCAAAATGCAAAGCCTATAATTTCTAATGAATCAATTCAAAAGAATGATTCTGCTGATAAAAAAGTTGATGAAAATGTTAGTTCCGTAGAAGATGCGGCTGATACCAAATCAAAAAAATCTACTAATGATAAAAATTAATTTTTAATATTAAGAAAATGGTTAAAATACAAGACGTTAAAAAACTTAGAGAAATTACTGGCGCAGGAATGATGGACTGCAAAAAAGCTCTTGCTGAAACTAATGGCGATTCAGAGCTAGCTATTGAGTGGCTTCGTAAAAAAGGTATTGCTTCTGCAGCAAAAAAAAATACGAGAACTGCATCGGAAGGCTTGCTAGGTGTGAAAGTTGGTAAACAAGGTGCTGCAATTATAGAGGTCAATTCTGAAACTGATTTTGTTGCAAGAAATGAGCAGTTTCAAGAGCTTGTTACCACTGTTCTTGATAATGCAATTGATAATGGAGAATCCGTTGAGAAACTAAATGAATCAACTCTTTCTAATGGTCAAAAAATTAGTGATTATATTGTTGAATCAATTGGTTCAATTGGTGAAAACATTGTTGTAAGAAGAGTTTTTAAAATGGAATCTAATAACTCATATATTTGTTCGTATATTCATAACGCTATTAATTCTTCTCTTGGTAAAATAGTTGTTTTAGTAAAGTTAAAGGTTTCAGATGCAAATGAAGCGGTACAACAATTTGGTAAACAGCTAGCTATGCATGTTGCTGCTGCAAGACCTGTTTCAGTTAACAGCAATGATGTTCCTTCTGATTTGGTTGAAAAAGAAAAAGAAATTTTTGCTGAACAAGCTAAAGCTTCAGGCAAACCTGATAATATCATTGAAAAAATGGTACAAGGTAGAATTCGTAAATTTTTTGAAGAAGTTGTTTTTTTAGATCAAGCTTTTGTTATTGATGGAAAAACTAAAGTTTCTGATGCTGTTTCAAGCTTTAATAAGGAAAATAACTCTGATATTGAAGTTCTTGATTTTGTAAGATATGAGCTTGGTGAAGGAATTGAAAAAGAAGAAAATGATTTTGCTAGTGAAGTCAACTCATTAAGCACTGGATCGTAATGGTTTTCAATATCTCTCAATCTAAAAGAATACTTATTAAGTTATCTGGTGAATCTTTAATGGGAGATTTTGATTATGGTCATGACGCGGAAACTATTAACAGAGTTTGTAGTGAAATAAAACAGGTATATGATTCAGGAAAAGAGATCTGTTTAGTTGTTGGTGGTGGAAATATCTTTAGAGGAGTTTCTGCTGCATCTAAGGGAATGGAAAGAGCAAGTGCAGATTATATGGGTATGCTTGCTACAGTTATCAATGCTTTATCACTTCAAAATTCTTTAGAAATTTTGGGAGTTCCGACCAGAGTAATGTCTGCGATTTCTATGATGCAGATTTGTGAAACATATGTCAGACGAAAAGCTGTTCGAAATATGGAAAAAGGTAGAGTAGTAATTTTTGCCGCTGGTACTGGAAATCCTTTTTTTACAACAGACACTGCAGCTGCATTAAGAGCTGTAGAAATGGGGTGTGATGTTTTATTAAAAGCCACAAGTGTTGATGGGGTTTATGATAAGGATCCTAAATCGGATTCTGATGCAATAAGATATGATAAGATATCTTACTCTAAAGTTCTTGCTAATAATTTAAGAGTTATGGATGGTTCTGCAATTTCGCTTGCAAGAGATAACAATTTACCAATATTAGTTTTTTCTATTAAAAAGCATGATGAAATATTTAATGTTTTTAATGGAAATGCAAAATATACAATAATTTCGGAGGATTAAAAATAATGGATGAAAAACAAATCAAACAAAGAATGGAAAAAGCTTCTAATGTTTTTGTTGAAAATCTAGCTGGTGTTAGAGTAGGAAGAGCATCTCCTAAAATGCTTGAGTCTATTATGGTTAATGCTTATGGATCAGAAATGCCTGTAAATCAAGTCGCTTCGATTTCTTCAATTGATGCAGTAACATTATCGGTTCAGGTTTGGGATGGAAGTCATACTGATGCTGTCGATAAGGCCATTAGAAATAGTGATCTGAATTTGAATCCTATTAAAGATGGAAACTTGTTGAGAATACCTTTTCCAAAATTGTCGCAAGAAAGAAGAGTTGAGTATGTAAAATTATGTTCAAATTACCTCGAGCAATCAAAAATAGCTCTTAGAAATATACGAAGAGATGAGATTGAAAGATATAAGAAGCAAGAGAAAGATGGTGATATTTCAAAAGATGATTTTTTCTCTAATCAGGATTCTATTCAGAAGATACTTGATAGCTACATTGAAAATCTTGACGGTTTATTTGAAAAGAAAAAAGAAGAAATAATGAGCGTTTAGCTATATATTTTTATGGAAGAATCTCTTTCAAAATTTCCTCAACATGTTGCCATTATTATGGATGGTAATAGGAGGTGGGCTGGTTTGCAATCCAAAGGTGACTATTTTGGTCATAAAGCTGGTCTTGAACGAGTATCTGATGTAATTCAAAATTCTTTAAGTTTAAATATCAAATATTTAACATTATATGCTTTTTCCTCAGAAAATTGGAATAGGTCTGAGTCTGAGGTTAGTAATTTAAAGTTTTTAATGAATGCTTTTTTGGATAAACATTCAAATGAATTAATTGCCAAAAATGTGAGATTAAGAGTTATCGGAAATTATGAAGATTTTGGTAAAAATATAGCAAAAAAAATTGAGGATGTTGTCGCAAAATCATTAGCTAATTCAGGAATGCACTTAACAATTGCTCTAAGTTATGGATCAAAAAATGAAATTTTACGAGCTGTAAATAATATATGTCAAGATGGTCTCAAAAACGTAGATCAAAAACAGTTTTCTTCATATTTATATACTCATGATTTGCCAGATCCTGACCTTATGATTAGGACTGGTGGTGAATATAGGTTGAGTAATTTTTTGCTTTGGCAAATGGCTTATGCAGAATTATATTTTACAGATATATTGTGGCCAGATTTTGATAAAAACTCTTTGTTAAAAGCTTGTGAGTTTTTTGTTTCAAAGAATCGAAGATTTGGTGGAGATTAATTAGTTTGGTATTTTTCGGTTCGGTTTTTCCTCACTTGCAATTTAATTAATCTATTGTTATTTTTCGATAAATTATCTTTGATTTTTATTATGGTCAATATTGCAAATCTCAAGCAAAGATTGCTTTCAGCTCTGATTCTTGTTCCTATAGTTTTTATTTGTGTATTTACGGGAGGCTTTTTATTTAATTTTCTTATCCTTGCAGTTGTTATTGTTTTAGCTCTAGAGTTTAACAATCTACTTTTAAAATCAAATGTTTCATTACGAAAACAAGTTTTATATTCATTGTTTTATTTTGCTATTCCTAGTGCATCTTTGATTTATTTACGCTCAATGGATAATGGGATTGAGCTGATTTTATATGTTTTATTTATAGTATGGGCAACTGATAGTGCTGCATTTTTTGGAGGTAACTACTTAAAAGGTCCAAAGTTAATGCCATCTGTAAGCCCAAATAAAACAATATCAGGAGCTTTATGTGGAATTGTTGGAGCTACATTAATCGGTTTGATAAGTTTCATATTTATTCATAATGTTTCTTTGGTCAGTTTTTTAGTAATGTCTGCTGTGTTGTCGATAGTTGCTCAAGTTGGAGATTTGTTTGAATCAAAGTTAAAAAGAATTAATGATGTTAAAGATTCTTCTGATTTAATACCTGGTCATGGTGGTTTTCTTGATAGATTAGATAGTATTTTATTTGTAGCACCATTTGCTTTATTGTTCTTTGTGATTGTTTAAATTTAAAAAATTATGCATGAAGTTGAAGAACAGCAAAAACATATTTCTCTTTTTGGTGCAACTGGCACTATAGGTGATAACACATTAGATGTTATCAGGAAAAACAGTTCTAAATTTTTACTAAAAGTTGTTACAGCAGGTTTCAATGCAAAAAAATTAATAGAGATTTGTAAAGAGTTTAAACCAAAATATGCAGCTATCCTTGATGATTCACAAGTTGATTTTATCAAATCCGAACTATCAGATTTAAATATAAAAATAATGTCAGGAGAATCTGGTTTTTTAGAAGCTGCTTCAATAAAAGCTAATGTTGCTGTTGTTGGCATATCAGGTATTGCAGGTTTAAAACCGACAATGAAGCTTATTGAGTCTGTTGATATTTTAGCCATTGCTAACAAAGAGGCTATAGTTTGTGGTGGCAGTTTTTTAACTGAAAAAATAAAATTACTTAATAAAAAACTTGTACCTGTTGATTCTGAGCATTCCGCTTTGTTTCAAACAATATTGGAAAGTGAGGTATCAGATATCTCCTCAATTATGCTTACTGCTTCAGGTGGTCCATTCTTAAAACAAACTCTGCAGGAGTTAAGCAATGTTACACCAAGTCAGGCATTAAAACATCCAAAATGGAAAATGGGTGCTAAGAACTCTATTGACTCTGCAACTATGGTTAATAAAGGTCTTGAAATGATTGAAGCATATTATTTGTTTCCAGTAGAAATTGATCAGATAAAAGTTGTTATTCATCCTGAATCGATTGTTCATTGTTTTGTAAATTATATTGATGGAAATACAAAAGCTTTGTTAAGTGATAATGATATGAAAAAGTCTATTGCTTATGCAATGAATTATCCAAAAAGATTGACTTCTGATGAGTTTCGAATTTCTGACTATAAGTCATTGACTTTTCAAGAGGTGGATAAAGGTAGGTTTAGTGTCATAAATGTTGTATATGATGTACTTAATAAAGGTGGTTCAGCTCCCATTGTTTTTAATGCAGTTAATGAGGAGTTGGTTAATTATTTTTTAAGTGGGAAAATCAGCTTTCTTGATATTGTGGATATTTTAACCAAAGCTGTTTTGGTTACCAATACATGTAAAGTTGAATCCATTGATCATGTTTATGATATTGATAAAGAAGCTCGTTATTTAGTAAAAACATTAATTTAAATTATGGAAATTTTAAACACAATTATATCATTTCTAATTATTATGTCCTTCATTGTTTTTATCCATGAGTTTGGACATTTTATTTTTGCGCGTTTGTTTAAAGTTAAAGTAGAAGAGTTTTCTATTGGTTTTGGTAAAGAAGTATTTAGTTTTAAAGATAAAAAAGATACAAAATGGAAGTTTGCTTTATTCCCATTAGGTGGTTATGTCAAAATGTTTGGTGATGGTAATGCTGCAAGTGTTGTCTCTGAAGATATTTACAAAATGTCAGATATTGAGAGAGCCCAGAGTTTCTTCTTTAAACCATTATATCAAAAGTTTCTAATTGTTTTTGCAGGCCCTTTATTTAATTATTTACTAGGTTTTGTAATCTTTTTTTATCTTTTTTTTCAAAATGGTATTACAAAAACTTCAAATGTTATTAATGAAGTTAAGCCTGGTTCTCCAGCATATCATGCAGGTATTTTGTCAGGAGATGAAATCTTGTCTATAAATGATCGTCAAGTCCTTAGGTTTGGAGATATTCAAAGATATGTTCAGCTTCATCCAGATATTGAGTTAAACTTTAAAATCTTGCGAGATAATAATACTATAAACCTTCCTATTACTCCTGAAAAAGTAAATGTGACTGATTTTCTAGGTAATAATATTGATGTTGGTAGGATAGGAGTTACATCCTTTATTTCTTCATATGAAAATACAGGTTTTTTTCAAAGTATAAATCTTGCAGTCTATGAATTGTATGATTTAAGTCGTTTAACTTTACTTGCAATTAAACAAATTATATTAGGTATTAGAACAATAGATGATTTAAGTGGTCCGGTTAAGATTGCGAAATACTCATCTCAAGTGACTGAAAAAGCAATGAGTCATGAAACAAAGTTGATCGATTTTACATTGATTTTTTGGTTTGTTGCAATCATTTCAATCAATCTTGGCCTTGCTAATTTGCTGCCAATACCATTATTAGATGGAGGACATTTGTTTTTTTATTTAATACAATTTGTTACAGGAAAAGAAGTTCCAGTTAAAGTTCAAGAATATGCTTTTAAACTTGGATTTATATTCCTTGTTTCATTATTTATGTTGATAACAATTAATGATATAAGATCGGTTGTTCAGTGATTAGAAATATTATCCAAATAAATATTTTATTTTTTCTGTTCAGCTTTTGCTTTTGTGCAAAAGCCATTGCATCTATTCAGATTGAAGTATCTGGAAATCAAAGAATTGAGACCGCAACAATTAAGTCTTTTTTTCAAAATGTTGATCACGATTCAAAACAGTCAATTAATAAGGTGTTAAAAAGACTTCATAGAACAGGAATTTTTTCAGATATTAAAGTAACCAAATATCAAGATGAGTTAAAAATTGATGTGAGTGAAAATCCATTAGTTAATGAAATTTATTTTATAGGAAATAAAAAATTAGATTCAGATATTTTAAAGCAAGAAATTACATTAGCTCCAAGGTCAATTTTTACTAAAGAGGTGCTTAGAAGAGATGTTCAAAGAGTAACAGAGATTTATAAAAGAAGTGGAAGAATTGAGGTTGAAGTAAAGCCTAAAGTAAAATTTCTTGATGAGAATAGAATTGATGTAATTTTTGAGATTAATGAGAATTCAAAGGTGCGTGTCGAAAAAATATTTTTTATTGGTAATGATGCTTTTTCCGACAAGGAATTAAAAAAAGTATTGCTAACAAAGGAACCTAAATGGTTCAGGTTTGGAAGCTCATATTATGATCCTGATAAAATTTTATATGATAAAGAGTTACTTACTAGAATGTATAATAATAATGGTTATGCGAATTTTAAAATAGAGAAAACAGATGTAGAGTTTTTACCTCAGCAGCAGAATTTTTATATTAGTTTCAATTTAAAAGAAGGAGATATTTATTATTTTAATGAAATAAAAGTAAAATCTGAAAATGACCTTATTGATATTAACAAAATATTTGATGAAATTTCAATAAAACAACTTGATAAGTTTTCTTTTATTGAACTTGAGAAATCCAAAAAAAATATTTTAAGCTATTTAAACAAAAATTCTTTTGCATTTGTCGACGTTGAATATGAAATAGTTTTAGACCATCAATTATTATTGGCTGAAATTAATTTTGTAATAAAAAATGATAGACCTGTTTTAATTGATGAGATTGTTATAAATGGAAATACAAGGACTTACGATTCGGTAATTAGAAGTAGACTTAAGATTTTTGAAGGAGATTCTTATAATGTTAGTTTAATAAAACAATCAAAATCAAGATTGGAAAATTTAGGTTTCTTTAGTAAAGTAAATATCAGGCAAGAGCCTGCAAAACGAGCTAATGCTATTAACTTAATTATTGAGGTTGAAGAAAAGCCTACAGGAGAGTTAAATTTAGGTTTTGGATATTCAACTACTGATAAATTTTTAGGAAATATTTCAATAAAAGAGAGAAACCTTATGGGTAAGGCCCATACAGTCATGTTAGATTTGCAAAAATCATCTATTTCAGATCAAATTGATTTCTCATATAAAATTCCAAATTTTAGAGATTATAATTATAATCTAGGAATTGAATTATTTGATATTGCAAGAGAGTATGAAGAAAGTGATGCAAATGTAAATACTAGTGGATTAGGTTTCGATATTTCTTTTAATTATAGTGATCATCTTGCACAGACAATTGGTTATGACTATAAAATAGATGATATTTATGATGTTAGTTCTTCAGCTTCGATTTATATTAAAGAACAAGAAGGTAAAATTTCTACATCTCAGATTATTCAAGGTTTATCTTATAATAAATTAGATAATCGTTTTTCTCCAACTCAGGGTTATTATATAAAATATAATTCAAGTTTAGCTGGTATTGGTGGGGATGCAAAGTTTTTCAAACAAGAGTTTTTTGCAACTAAATATATACCTCTTTATAAAAAATCGATAATATTTAAAGCGGCTTTTAGAGCTGGTCAAATTGAAGGTTATGATAGTTATGATGTAAGAATTAATAATAGGTTTTTTCTTGGAGGAACATCTTTAAGAGGTTTTAAAGCTGCTGGAGTGGGGCCAAGGGATGAGGATAATGCAGCTCTTGGCGGTAAATATTTATTCAAATCAACCTTAGAAACAATATTGCCTATAGGTTTACCAGAAGAGCTTGGTATTAAAGCATCAGTATTTACAGACACAGGAACAGTTTTTGGATTGGGACAAAATTATTCAACAAATGTATTAGATACTAAGTCCTTAAGATTATCAGTTGGTTTCGGAATATTTTGGTCATCTCCATTAGGTCCAATAAGACTTGATTTTGGAAATGCAATTGTTAAAGAAACTTTTGACAAAACTGAAAATTTTAGAATAAGTTTTGGAACAACTTTTTAATATTAAATTATGAAAATTAAATTTACTAAAAGCCTATTATTATTATCAATTATTTTATTTAGTTTTAATGCTAGATCTGAAGCAGTTAGCCCTATAGTTTTTATTGATGTTGAATATATAGTTTCTGAAACTAAAGCTGCACAGGATGTTAAAGAAATTATAAAATTAGAAGTTGAGAAGTTTCAAAAAAATCTTAAAGAAAAGCAAGAAATTATTTATAAAAAAGAACAAGAGTTAAAGGCTAAAGCTAATGTTCTTTCATCAGAAAAATTAAAAGAAGAGCAGACTCAAATAGTTAAACAATTTAAAGAGTTTGAATTAGAGTTAGCTAATAAGAAAAAGAGTTTAGATGCTTCTTACGCTGAGTTTATTAATGAAATTCAGGTTCATATTCAAAAAGTTGTAGTTGAATTAGCTGATGAAAATAATTATCAAACAGTTATAACTAGGAATTCCTTAGTTTATGCAAAAAAAAGTTTGGATATAAGTGATGATGTTATTGCGTTATTAAACAAAAGAATGCCAAAAATTGAGTTCAAAGTTAAATAGTGATTGATATAAATTTTTATAACAAAAATCACACTTCTATAAGTGTGGAAACTTTGCTAGAAGTTTTATCTGAAGAGTTAGTAAGGTCTATTATTGATAATGATATTAATGATTTCATCAATATTACTACTTTAGATAAGGCAAATAGTAATGATATAAGTTTTATTCATAACATTAAATATTTAACTGTTTTAAGAGCTTCAAAAGCAGGACTAGTATTAATTTCTGAAGAGATTTATAATCAATTAGGTGATAATAAAACTCATAATTTTGTTCTTTGTAAGAATGTTTACGATTCCTGTTCAAAAGTTTTAGAGTATTTTTATAGCTATAAAAAGAATAATTTTTTTGATCAAACATCACATACTTCAATTAGTGAATTTGCAAAAATATCTTCATCAGCTGTTATAGGTAATAATTGTATAATTGGTAAAGCAGATATTGGTGATAATGTATTTATTCATCCAAATACTATTATTGGTGATGGTGTAAAAATAGGTGATAACTCAGAGATTGGAAGTAATGTCACAATTAATTACTCTGTTATTGGAAAAAATTGCTTTATTTCTCCAGGATGTCGTCTTGGTTCTGAGGGCTTTGGTTTTACTGTTAATAGCGGTATGCCAAGAAGGTTAAAACATTTTGGGAGAGTAATTCTTGAAGATAATGTTACAATTGGCGATAATGCTGTTATTCATAAAGGTTCTCTTAAAGATACTATAATTGGAACAGGAACAAAAATTGATGCTCTTGTTCACATTGCACATAATGTCGAAATAGGAAAGTACTGCTTTATAGCTGCACAAACTGGTTTCGCAGGCAGTACAAAAGTTGGAGACATGGTATCATTTGGTGGTCAAGTTGGTGTTGCTGGTCATATAACGATTGGTTCTAATGTCAGGTTTGCTGCACAAGCAGGAGTAACTAAAAATATCAGTGATAATTCTGGTGATTATTACGGTATGCCAGCTACCTCAAAAAGAGTCTGGCAAAAAACACAAATTATGTTAAGAAAACTTTCAAAGAATAAATAATTTATAGATATGTCTAATACAATAGAAGCTTCAGAAATTTTAAAACTAATTCCTCATAGATATCCAATAATGTTGGTAGATAGAATTATTGATTATAAAAATAATGAATATGCTGAGGGAATAAAAAATATTACCTTTAATGAACCACAATTTAATGGTCATTTTCCTGATGCTCCAATTATGCCAGGTGTTTTAATAGTAGAAGCTCTTGCTCAAACTTCGGCAATTTTAGTCTCTAAGTCTAATCTTGAGAATCCTGAAGAAAAATTAGTTTATTTCATGTCAATTGATAAGGCAAAATTTAGGAAACCAGTTATACCTGGTGATACTGTTGTATTACGTGTAGATGTTGTTCAAAATAGGGGAGCTGTATGGCGTTTTGATGGAAAAGCATTGGTTAATGGTAAGGTGGTAGCAGAAAGTAGTTTTTCTGCGATGATAACCGATAAAAAAGGTTAATCATGTCAAATACCAATAATATTCATCCATCAGCTGTAATTGAAGATTCAGTTATTCTTGGCAAGGCCATATCAATTGGACCTTTCTGTCATATTAAAGGTAATGTCAAAATATCAGATGGATGTAATATTGATTCTCATGTTGTAATTTCAGGTAATACTGAAATTGGTGAAAATAATAAGATTTTTCCTTTTGCTGTAATTGGTTCCGACCCTCAAGATCTTAAATTTTCCGGCGAATATGCAAAAGTTATTATTGGGAATAATAACATTATAAGAGAGCATGTGACAATTCATTCGGGTACAGCTGATGGAAATAAGTCTAATAAACTAGAAGCTGTTACTAAAATAGGAAATAATTGTTTATTTATGGTTGGCAGTCATATAGCTCATGATTGTTATATTGGTAATAATGTAATTCTTGCAAATAATGCAACTCTTGCAGGTCATGTTAGTGTCGATGATTATGTAATTGTCGGAGGTTTATCAGCAGTTAAACAGTTTATTAGAATAGGCAAGCATGCCATTATTGGAGGAATGTCAGGAGTTGAAAAGGATGTTATTCCTTTTGGCCTTGTTATGGGCGAGCGGGCAAATTTAGCTGGTTTGAATTTAGTTGGTCTAAAAAGAAGAAGTTTTCCAATTGAATCTATTCGAAAACTGCAAAATATGTATCAATCCTTATTTAAAGATAGTAGTGGCGTTTTTAATGATAGAGTTTCAGATCTAAAATCTAAATTAGATGATGAAAATGTAGCATCTGTGATAGAGTTCTTAGAGTCAGAATTTTCTAACGGTATTTGTACCCCTAATAAATAAAACTAAAATGGAAGCTTTTGGAATTATAGCTGGAGGGGGTGAAATACCTCATCATATTGTTAATAAATTAAATATTGAAAAGATTCCTTTTTGTGTGGTTTCAATTAATGGCTTATTTGTTAATGCTAAGAATTTAAATATAGATTGTAAAAGATTTGAGATTGGACAGGTTTCTGGAATACTTAATTTCCTGAACTCCAATAATGTAAAAAAAGTTTGCTTTGTTGGTAGAGTTTCAAAACCAAATTTTTCTGATGTAAAAATAGATTTAAAAGGTTCTGCCTTACTAGCAAAAATTGGTAAAAACAAACTTTTAGGAGATGATAATATCCTGCGCACAGTTATTGATTATATAGAAAAACATGAGATTAAAGTTGTATCAGCATTAGATATTTGTAATGATTTAACTATGTCTAGTAAAGGGTATTATACTAAGTCAAAATTTTCAAAAGATTTAACAGAGGATATTCAAACCTTGAAAGAATTACATAATGATCTTTCAAAATATGATGTTGGTCAGGCCATAATTATGCAAAATCAACGAGTTATAGGTATTGAGGGGTCTGAAGGTACAGATAACTTAATCAAGAGATGTAAAGAATATATTGATCCTAAAAGTAAGCATCCAGGTATATTAGCAAAATTTGCTAAACAAAATCAGGATTTGCGAGTTGATTTACCAACTGTTGGTATTGATACATTAAAAAATATGTTAAATTCAAACTTAGATGCTTTGGTAATAGATTTTAAAAATACTTTGATTGTTGATAAATCAAATATGATAGATTTTGCTAACAAAAATAATATTGTAATTTATGGAGTATAAATCCAATTATCTTGAAAACCAGGAGAAGCTTTTTGATTTTTCAAGAATTTTGAAAGCAGATCCTATCATTGTATTAACTACCTTTTTATTATCCGTGTTTGGTTTTGTGGTTTTATATTCTGCAGGTGGTGGAGATTTTCATGCTTTTGCATTTAGGCAATTGAAGCGTTTTGTTCTTATTTTACCCTTAGTTTTATTAATTATTTCAGTTAATACAAAGCTGTTGTTTAAATATACTTATTTGAGTTATTTTTTAGGTTTGTTATTATTAGTAATTGCTGAAATTAGCGGCAGTACAGTTTTGGGTGCCAAAAGATGGGTTAGTATTGCTGGTTTTAATATTCAGCCTTCTGAAGTAATGAAGTTAGCAATTATTTTAACTTTGGCTAAATTTTTTCATAATACACATATTTATAATATGAAAAAATTAATGTATGTCTTTCTGCCAGTTGCATATATTGCTCTTCCTTGTATTTTAATCTTGGCTCAACCTGATCTTGGTACAACCTTAATTTTATTTACCACTGGGATAAGTATTATGTTTTGTGCAGGGATTAATATGTGGTTTTTTATATACTCAGCAATAGGAGCTTTATCGATGATGCCAATAATTTGGGTGAATTTAAAGTCTTATCAACAGCAAAGAGTATTAACCTTTTTAAATCCTGATACTGATCCTTTAGGGACTGGCTATAATATTATTCAGTCAAAGATTGCAGTTGGTTCAGGTGGGCTATTAGGCAAAGGTTTTTTGTCTGGTACTCAAAGTCATTTAAGTTTTTTACCTGAGAGTGAGACTGATTTTATTTTTACAATTATTGCTGAAGAGTTTGGTTTCGTTGGCGCTTTAATATTAATAACTTTATTTATGATATATTTTTTAAGATCGCTCAATCTAGCTGCTAAATGTCGGCATCAATTTGGAAAATTAATAATACTTGGAATTTCAGTTTTCTTATTTCTACATTTTTTTATTAATATTTCAATGGTGATTGGCTTGATTCCTGTAGTTGGTGCTCCTTTGCCTTTTTTTTCTTATGGAGGTACTATGATGCTTACAGTATTAATTGGAACCGCATTAATTTTAAATATGGATATAAATAAAAGAGAGTTTATTGATTCAGTTGCAACTCAACATTAAATATCTGATTTATACCAGCATTCTAAGCATATATCATAATCTGGCGATATGTCAGGGTGTTGAATTTTGTCCCAATAAACTAACCTGAAGCCGCTTATATTCCAATGAGGTATTACATAATAATTGCTTAAAAGAATTCTATCTAGAGCATTAGTATAATTTTTAAGATCGTCAAAATTTTCAATATTTATGATTTTTTCAATCAATTTATCAACATATTGATTGTTTATTCCTGCAAGATTCATACTACCAACGATATCTTTGTTATCAGAATGAAGATAGGCATATAATTCATTCCCTGGAATCATAGATGTTGGAAAAACACTAACGGTTATATCAAAGTCAAAGTTTTCTAGCCTTTTCTGATAAATGCTCGAATCGACTTGTTTAATCTTCGACTTAATTCCTAATTTGTTTAAATTTGCTATGTATGGCAAGATTACTCTTTTAAAGGATGGAGAAGTTATAAGAAACTCTATTTCAAATTGTTTGTTGGTTTTCTTATCAACAAGCTTTTGTTCTTTATATTGATAATGTCCAGATAATAATAAATTTTTAGCTTTAATTAATGACTCTCTGTTGTAACCACTTTCGCTATTTATAGGGATTTCGATTTGATTGAATTTAGAAAATTCAGATTTTGGTAATTCTATCTGTTCATATAGCTTCTTTTCTTCAGAAGAAATTTCATCTGATGCACTAAAAACAGAATTTTCAAAAAAACTATTTGTTCTGTCGTAGCTGTTATAAAATAAATTTTTGTTTGTCCATTCAAAGTTAAATGCTAAATTTAATGCTTTTCTGGTATTAATATCAGAAAACTTATTAAGTCTGTTATTTATTACAAAGCTCTGCATTGGAGTTGGAATGGAGTGGGGAATAAACTCCTGAATTAATTCTGTGTTTTGATATTGTGTAGCCCAATTTTTTGCAATATTTTCAAAACGTATATCATATTCTTTTGCCTTAATACCTCGAATTGCAATATTGCTATCACGATAATATATAAATTTTATTTCATCAAAATTATACAAACCAATATTAACAGGTAAGTCTTTGCCCCAATAGTTTATAGACTTTGTGTATGTAATTGAATTTCCAGGGTTGGCTTTTTCTATTTGATATGGGCCGCTTCCAAGGATTGGTTTTAATGAAACTTTATCAAATTTATTTTTGTCAAAAAAATCCGCGCTTAAAATCGGTGTTAGAACAATTTGACTAATTAGATCTTTGTTTGAGATATCTTTTATCTCAAAGGATATATTATAATCATTATTAATAGTTATTTCTTTTATGTCTCTAAAAGCAATTTTATATCTTGGATGCCCTTCAGATTTTAAGGTTTCAAAAGTAAATTTTATATCTTTGGCGGTTAGTTTTTCATTGTTATGAAATCTAACAAAATTATTTAATTCAAATTCGATTTTAGATTCTAAAGGCTTTATGCTTATCGATTTAGCAATTAATGGGTAGTATGATGATAGCTCATCTTTAGATTTTGCCATTAAGGAATCAAAGCTATAGCCGATACCGCTCGCAGATTGACCTGATAATATAAACGGGTTTAGACTATTAAATGACCCCACAACGCCAATTGCAATTTCTCCACCTTGAGGTGAATTTGGGTTCACATAATCAAAATGTAAAAAATTGTTTTGATATTTGGGATTATCAAAAAATGCAAAATATGGTTTAGCTTCTAATGAAAGAGTAAGTATTAGATAACTAATTAGGAAGCGGAGCAGGATTATCACTATTGCTTCTTAAAAATTCAATCATAGATGCGATATCTTTTGGTTTTTTGAAGCCAATAAAAGACATTTTAGTTCCAGGAGCATATTTTTTGGGTTTGTTTAGAAACTGATACATAGCGTCATAGGTCCAAACTCCGTCAATTGCTGCTAAGGCCTTAGAATATGTATAACCCGGTTTTGCTGCAATATCAGTTTCAATAATATTCCAAAGATTTGGTCCAACTTTATTAGGTCCACCTTTATTGAATGAATGGCATGCAGTACATTTTTTTGATAAGGATTTACCTTTCTCTAAGCTTGCTAATTTCATAACTTCAACAATATTAACTGGCTCTTCTTTTTCCTTAGCTTTTTTGGTTGAAGTTTCGACTACTGCTACTTGATAGCCTCTTTTGTTATTATGATAATCAGGATTGTAAAATAAGTTAGTGAAAAAGCCACAAAGCATTGCAATTAAACCTGAAAGTAATATGCTTGCTACAATTTTATTAGATTCTAAATTTTTCATAATAATTTCTAAATTAAAAACCCATACCTTATATATTCAGATCATGAAGAAAGCAATAAATTTCAAGAAAATTAACTATTTTTATTTTATTATAGGCCTGGTTTTATTAACAATAATATTTTTTCAGCTAAATAATAATTTTCAAAGTAATAAGGCTTCAATTGGAGGTAGCTTTAAATTAGTAAATCAAGATAATATCACTTTTTCAAATTCTGATTTTAAAAGTAAGTATCTTTTGATTTTCTTTGGTTTTACAAATTGTTATATGGTATGTCCTACTGGTCTTGATAATATGACAAAAGCATTAGATCAATTAGATGAAAAAGAGTTAGATAAATTAACGCCAGTTTTTATTACGGTTGATCCCAAAAGAGATTCGCCAGAGGTAATTAAGGATTATTTATCTTCGTTTCATAATAAATTTGTTGGCTTAACCGGGTCAAAGTTAAAATTAGATGAAGTTAAGAATAATTACGGTGTTTTTTCTCAGGAAGCAAAGTCAGAAGATCCAAATGATTATCAAGTTGATCATTCTGCTTATATATATTTAGTTAAAAAAAATGGTGACTATGTAGCACATAGTTTTTACAATGAGCCAACAGAAAAAATTGTAAATTTTCTTAAAACAAATTTGAACTAGCTTATGAGCAATATCATTGATACATTTGTAGAATATTGTAAAAATAATTCGATTAAAGTGACAGAGCAACGTAAAGTTATTGTTCAAGCTGTCGCTGATTCTAAAGATCATCCAGATGTTGACCAGGTTTATGCTAGAGCTAAATTAATAGATAATAAGATTTCTATAGCAACTGTATATAGAACTGTAAAATTACTTGAAGAAGCAAAGATTGTTGAAAAACATGATTTTGGAGATGGTAAAGCAAGATATGAGATTGACGAAACTCATCATGATCACATTATAAATGTTGAAAATGGTGAAATTATTGAGTTCTGTAATGAAGAGATGGAGGCATTACAAAATAAAATAGTTGATGAACTGGGTTATGAGTTAATTCATCATAAAATGGAACTTTATGTAATTCCCAAAAAAAAATAAAAAATTTAACTACTTATAGCAATGTTATCTAAAGCAAAGAACTTATGTATAATTACATATGGTTGTCAGATGAATGTATATGATTCTGAGCGAATGGTGAATTTAGTCATGCCATTAGGGTATAAAAAAATTGATAACTATCATGATGCTGATCTTGTTATTTTAAATACATGTCATATTAGAGAAAAGGCCGCTGAAAAAGTATATTCAGAATTAGGGAGAATTAATGTTGTAAAACAAAAGTTTAAAGCTGAAGGTCGCGAAATGCTAATAGCAGTGGCTGGATGTGTTTCTCAAGCAGAAGGGGATATGATGTTTAAAAGAGCTCCTTTTGTTGATTTTGTTGTCGGACCACAATCTTATCATAATTTACCAGAGTTGATAAAACGCAAAACTAAGTCTATAAAATTAGATTTTGTTGAAGAGCAAAAATTTGATTTGCTGCCAAAGCATAAAAATTCTGAATCTGTCAGTGGTTTTCTATCAATTCAAGAGGGGTGTGATAAGTTTTGTTCTTTTTGTGTTGTTCCTTATACAAGAGGTGCTGAGTTTTCAAGACCTGTTGAAAATATTTTAATTGAAGCAAGAAGTTTTGTTGATAATGGAACTAAAGAAATAACGCTTCTTGGACAAAATGTTAATGCATATCATGGAGTTGATAGCAAAGGTAACACAAGTAATTTAGGAAAGCTTATTATGGAGCTTGCCAAAATTGATGGTTTAGAGAGAATAAGATATACTACATCTCATCCTAGAGATATGCATGATGATTTATATGAAGCTCATGCATCTTGTTCAAAGTTAATGCCATTTTTGCATCTTCCAGTTCAATCGGGTTCGGATAAAATTCTTAAGCTTATGAATAGAAAACATGATCGAGAATTTTATTTTGATGTAATTAAGAAATTAAGATTAGCAAGACCAGATATTGCGTTTAGTTCTGATTTTATAATTGGTTTTCCTGGTGAAGAGCAAGAAGACTTTGAAATGACTCTTGATCTTATTGATAAAGTTAAATTTGCTCAATGCTATTCTTTTAAATACAGTAAAAGACCGGGTACTCCAGCAGCTGAAAAGCAAGTTCAAGTTCCAGAAAATATAAAATCGGAGCGATTACAGGCAGTGCAAAAACTTTTATCAAATCAACAGCTTGATTTTAATCAAAAATTTCTTGGTACAAAGTTAGATGTTTTGTTTGATAGATTTTCACCAACTCAGCGAATTGGAAGAAGCCCATATTTACAATCAGTATGCGTCAATAGTGATAATAAAGAATTACATAATAAGATATGTAAAGTTGAAATTACAAATGCTGGTCCTTATAGTTTAAATGGTAAGTTGGTTGCTTGATAAAATTGATATTAATATTTCTGTTCAGGATGATATTTGGTCGCTTGAGCAATATCAAAGTATAATTTCTGAAGCTATTTATACGGTATTAGATCATCTAAATTTGATGGATGAGTTTAAATCTTCATCAATCTCTATAGTTTTAACAAATGATAATTTTATTCAGTCTTTGAATAAACAATATAGATTTATAGATAAGCCTACTAATGTTTTGAGCTTTCCTCAAGAAAGAAACTTGGATTTTGGAGAAGATTGTTTAGGCGATATTATCCTAAGTTTTGAAAGAATAAAAGAAGAGGGTGATCAACAAAATAAAGAGTTTCAATCACATTTAATTCATCTTGTTATTCATGGGTTATTGCATGTTTTAGGTTATGATCATGAAACTAATGACCAGGCTATTGAGATGGAAGCTATTGAAATAGCTGTTTTGGGAAAGCTTAATATTGAAAATCCTTATTAAAATATGTGATTAATTATGAAAATATTTACTATTAAAAAAAATTATGATATTTTTGTAATTGTCATTTAACAAATTTTTTTATGAATACTGACGACAGTCCCGATCCCCGTACAAGTTTTTTTAACAATTTAAAAAAGCTTCTTAGTCATTTTAATCGCTCTAAATCAAATAAATCTTTTTCCAATAAAATTGTCGATGCTGTTTCAGCTCTTGATGATTTAGGTGATCAAGAACAAAAAAATATTATTTTAAATGTTGCGCATCTTGTTGATGATCAGGTTGCTGATATTATGACACCCCGAACAGATATAATTGCGGCAAATATTTTAACTGAAATTCAGGACCTTAAGGCTTTGATGATAAAAAGTAATCATATGAGGGTACCACTTTTTAGCGAATCCTTAGATGATATAAAGGGTTTTGTTCATATGAAAGATATCTTTGAGAAATATGATCTTAACGATAAGGTAGCTCTTGAAAAGTTAATGCGTCCGATATTGTTTGTACCACCATCTATGAAGATAGTTGATTTGTTAGTAAAAATGCGTACTAAAAAAATAAATATTGCTATTGTTGTTGATGAGTATGGTGGCACTGATGGGTTAATTACTCTTGAAGATTTGTTTGAGCAGGTATTTGGTAATATCGAGGAAAATGAGATAGAGGCGATTAATGAAAAAATGTTTGAAGTAAATGCAAGGATCAAAATCGAGGAGTTAGAAGAAAAATTTGATATTAGTCTATTATCTTCAAATAACAAAGAGGAGTTTGATACTCTTGCTGGTTACTTAATGAGTTTGTTTAAAAAAATTCCTAAAGAAGGTGAGGTGTTTGAGCATGATTCTGGCATAAAATTTCATATAAAAGAAGCAAATCCAAGATTTATTAAAACTGTAGTTATTGAATTATAAGTTTTAAACTTTAATCATTATTTGATAGCGAATATTAATAATATGTCCTCACGATTTTTTAATAAAAAAAATTTAAAAGAATTATTTTGCTGTAAATCAATCTTTGCTGGCGCGTTAATTTTTTTTACTACTGCACCTTTTTACTTTTTTATTCTAGGGTTTTTAGTAATTAGCTATTTCTTTAGATTAAATTTTTCAAAGGAATCCCTAACATTTAAGCTAAAAAAAAGTTTTGCTTTCGGTTTGGGTTTTTATTTCGCCAATTATTACTGGATGACATTTTCAATGCTGGTAGATTTTAAAACTTATTGGTTTTATTTTTTTCCATCACTTTTTGTTATACCAGCATATTTTTCTATTTTTTATATTTTACCACAAACTTATATTTTGGATAAATTGTGTAAAATTTATAATTTGTCTAAATTACAATTTTATTTTGTTTCGGTTTTAATCTGGTTTTCCTTTGAAGTTATTCGCTCAAGTTCATTATTTTTAATTGATTTCCAGGGTTTTAATTGGGGGCTTTTAGGTTATAATTTTTTTGCAAATGATTATTTAGCTCAGATTTTTTCTATTACTGGTATATATTTAGCAAGTTTGCTTATTGTGATGATATACGCTCTACCTTTTCTATTTTATAAGAAAGGAGGAAAGTTCATTTACAATAAGCGATCCTATAACGCTGTTGCGTTAATTCTGATCGTATCATTAATTGCAGTGTTTTTTTACGGTCGTTCAAAGTTTCAAGAGGAAAAACATTTAGAAAAATTATCATATTTAATTATTCATCCTTCAATAGAAAAGCATCATGGTTTTGTTACTGAGAAAGCTTTGGCAAATATTGATAAGCAGATTGCTTTAGTGAATGAACAAAATAATTATTATGATTTGGTGATTTTTCCTGAAGGAGGTATAAGTTTTCCTGTTGATCTAGCTTCTGAAAGTTCTGTTTTTGATTATATTTTGTCTCAAATCAATGGGTTTGATTATTTAATTGCCGGTTCGACCAGATATGATGTTGGAGACTATTATAATAGTTTGTTTGTATATAAGTCAGATGGGGTGGTAGTCGATTTTTATGATAAGAAATATCTTGTTCCTTTTGGAGAGTATATTCCTTATTTGAGGATTTTTGACTCACCTTTAACAAATAATTCTTCAGGTTTCAAAGATGGAGAGCTTAAATCAATTTCGCTTGAGAAAAAAGGTCCAGAATTGATACCTCTAATTTGTTATGATGCATTGTTTTTAAAATCAGTTTTGAAGAGTTCAGGTGATATTATTATAAATATATCAAATGATATATGGTTTATTCAAAAGTTATTTGGTGTTCCAATTTTATCTGCAGCTTATCAGCATTTGGATATTGTGAGAGCAAGGGCAATTGAATCTAATTTACCGGTTTTAAGAAGTACTAATCTTGGATTTAGTGCTGTTATTGATGGTAACGGAACTATAGTCGAAAAAGCAATGCCTTATGAATCAGGAGTCCTAAAAGGAACATTAGAATATTCTAAAGGTCAAAGTAGTTTTTTCAAAAGGCTAATGAAAAATATATATAACTAATTTAAGCTATATTATTTTCCTTCTACAATTCTATCGATAAGTTGTTGAGTTGTTGGAATGAAGCCATTTTCATAAAAAGGGTCAGTTGCAAACCTAAAAGCATTATGACCTGCAAACATCAATTCATTTACAACATCACCATGCTGAGCAATATTTTGCAAAGTTTTTTGAATACAGAAACTTCTTGGATCTGGTAATTTACCAGTAGTGAAATTCATTTCAGCATTAGTTGTCCAGTTACTAAATGCACAATAACTTAAGCATCCCATACAGTTAATCTGGTCATTTCTTATTACTTCAGCTTCATCAATAGTAACAAATACAGCTGTATTATCAGGTGTTTTTAATAACTCAGTATGACCTTCATTATACCATTCATTTACTTTATCAAAATCATCGCGTTTTATATAAATCTTCCTGTTTCGGGCGCCATAAGAATAAACAGTGTTAAAAACATCAGATACAGTAGAGCTGAACTCAACTTGTCTTTCAGATCGTTCTCTTAATGTTTTAATAAAATTATTATTCACAGCTGAAGAGTAAAAGCCTGTAGGTGAAAACTTGTTTAAGAAAACATCGCCTTCTTTAAGAGTAAGTAATTTTTGCTTCCATTCTTTAGGTGCTGGATTTTCAACAGTTACTATAGGTCTTGTTCCAAACTGAAAGCAAATTTTACCAATTTCTGGGTTATCAAGCCATTGTGAGTATTCGCCAATATTCCAGACGCCACCAGCCATAACAATTGGAGTATTTTCTAACCCAACAGAATTCATAAATGCTCGGATCTCTTTAATTCTGTTATATGGATCTTGCGGTGCATTTGGATCTTCAGCATTAGAAAGTCCATTATGTCCACCAGCTTTCCAGGGGTCTTCGTAAACAACGGCACCAAGAAAATTAGCATGTTTGGAATAGGATCTTTTCCATAAAGCTCTAAATGCTCTCATAGATGAGATTATTGGATAATAATAGACACTATGTTGAGCACATATTTCAGCAAGTTTATATGGCATACCAGCTCCGCAAGTTATACCATTGATCAATCCGTTTGCTCTTTTTAAAACTTCAATAAGAATTCTTTCAGCGCCACCCATTTCCCAAAGGATATTCATATGAATTGCACCTTTGCCTTGAGATATTTCATTAGCAATTTTTGCCTGACATAAAGCTGCCTCAATTGAGTGGATCATTAATTCTTCATGTCTTTGATTTCTGGTAGTTCCTTTATATGTCAAAGGTACTAAATTATTGTTTTCATCTAACCATTCGCCGCTTACGCCTGAAAAAGTTCCAACTGCACCAGCTTTTGCAAAAGCTCCAGCACTTTTTCCATTAGAAACACTAACACCTTTTCCACCTTCAATGATTGGAAGAGATTCTTTACCTGATAAAACTAGGTTACTTAAATTTTTTAACAAGGATAATACCAATAAAATTAGAGGAGAATAATATATGATCTTTAATTATCGTCAAATAAAACTTTGGCCAATAATATAAAATTCAGATGAGTCTTTCCTTGATGACTCTGGTTTTATCTGTTTAACATTTTTAAAATGTTTTTTGAAAATTGATTTTATATTATCAAAATCCTTACCCATAAAAAGTTTAATGATTAAACATCCATCCTTTTGTAAAAAGTTTTGTGCAAATTCACATATTTCTTCTGCAATAGCATAAATTCTTAACATATCTGTATTTTTGTGGCCTGATTTATTCGGTGCAATATCTGATAATATTAAATCAAATTTGTCAGTCTCCATGGATTCAATTATTTTTGCTTGAATATCATCATTTAAAAAGTCGCCCTGAATAAAATTACAATCATTTACTGGCTCAATTTCTAAAAGGTCAACCCCGACTATTGAAGCTTTTTTATTTCTTGATCTTAAAATTTGAAGCCACCCACCTGGAGCACAGCCTAAATCTAAAATGGTTTTCGCATTTTTAATGATTTTTAGTTTATCATCAATCTCAAGAAGTTTAAAAGCAGCTCGTGAGCGATAATTATTTCTTCTTGCTAATTCATTGTATGGATCATTGATTTGTCTTTGAATCCAAAGGGTTGATGAAAGCTTTCTACCTTTTGCAGTTTTAACTTTGGCAAATTTATTACGAAAACCCTTTTGATATTTACTAGATGACATTATAGAAGAAAATAAATTTTAAATATTAAATATGGCAAATATTGTTTTATTTCAACCTGAAATCGCAGAAAACCTTGGTTCAATTATCAGGACATGTGCATGCTTTGATGCAAATCTTCATATTATTGAGCCTTGCGGTTTTCCATTTGATAGTAAACGAATAAAAATATCCGCAATGGATTATTTCGATAAAGTTGAAATTAATAGGTATAAGTCATTCGATCACTTTCTTAATATAAACCCTAATCATGATCTGGTTTTGATGACTACTAAAACAAATAATTTTTTAAAAGATTTGAAGTTTTCTAAAGCAAGTTTTTTTGTCTTTGGTCAGGAATCAAAAGGTGCTCCAGAATTTGTTCATGAGCTTTGTAAGCAAAAAGCAAGAATTCCGATTAGCAATAATACTAGATCATTAAACCTTGCGGTTTCTGTTGCAATTACTGCCTATTCAGCTAATAACTTTCATCAAGATTTTTAAAATGCGTTAAGTTTATAAAACTATTTTGGTGACGAAAAGAAGTAATTACATTTTATTGAATAAGATCAAAGAGCCTAATGATTTAAGGAATCATATTCCTAAAAATGATTTGGTAAATCTTTGTGCAGAAATTCGGCAGTTTATGCTTGACTCTGTTTCGCAAACAGGAGGGCATCTTGGAGCTGGTCTTGGAGTTGTGGAGTTAACTGTTGCGATTCATTATGTTTTTAATACCCCTTTAGATAAATTAATTTTTGATGTTGGTCATCAATCATATCCACATAAAATTTTGACGGATCGAAAAGATAGAATGTTAACCATTAGGCAAAAAAATGGTCTTTCTGGCTTTACTCTTCGGAGTGAAAGTGAATATGATCCTTTCGGAGCAGGTCACAGTTCGACGTCAATTTCTGCTGCCGTTGGTATGGCCAAAGCTAGAGATTTAAACAATGATGATTTTTTTGTTATTCCTGTTATTGGTGATGGTGCTTTAAGCGCAGGTTTAGCATATGAAGCTATTAATAACTCTGCTTCTGTAAATGGAAAATTTCTTATAATTCTGAACGATAATGACATGTCGATTGCTAAGCCAACAGGTGCAGTCTCAAAATATTTATCAGAATTAATTAGTTCAAAGAACTTCGCAATGATAAGAAATTCTGCAAAATCAGCTGTTAAAATTCTTCCTGAAAATATTCAGAAATCATTCATAAATTTTGAACGTAAAACAAAAGGGGTTGTTAATGAAGTCCTTATAGGAAGTAATTTGTTTGAAAATCTTGGTTTGAAATATAATGGACCTATAGATGGTCATGATATATTAAAATTGGTAGAAATACTAGAAAGTTATAAAAATAATCCATCATCTCATCCTGTTTTACTTCATCTTGTTACTCAGAAAGGAAAAGGATATGAACATGCTGAAAATGCTGGTGATAATTTTCATGGCGTTGCAAAATTTTCAATTTCAACAGGAAAGCAAGATAAAGCATCTGCTGAAACTTTCACCTCAGTATTCTCTGACGAGTTAATTAAGCAAGCGAAAAAAGATGAGAAAATAGTTGCTATTACCGCTGCAATGCCATCTGGAACTGGACTAGATAAGTTTGCTCAAATCTATCCAGATCGATATTTTGATGTTGGTATCGCAGAGCAGCATGCAGTTACCTTTGCAGCTGGTCTGGCTTGTCAAAATATAAAGCCATTTGTGGCAATTTATTCTACTTTTTTACAAAGAGCATATGATCAGATTATTCATGATGTTGCCATTCAAAATTTACCTGTGAAGTTTGCAATTGATAGGGCTGGTTATGTTGGAGCTGATGGGTCAACTCATAGTGGTAGTTTTGATATAGCGTATTTGTCGTGTATTCCTAATTTTGTCATTGCTGCACCAAGTGATATGCAAGAATTAAAGAATATAGTCTTAACTGCATGTAAATATAATGACGGTCCTTTTGCTTTTCGATATCCGAGAGGAAATGTAATATTAGTTGAAGATAAAGAATCTGAAATCTTAGTAATTGGTAAAGGAAGAGTGGTATCTAAAGGTCAAAAAATTGCAATTTTGTCTTTAGGTTGTCGTTTATCAAGTATAATTGATGCTGCAGATAAGTTTTATAATATAAAAAAAGAAAAAGTCACAATTTGTGATATGAGATTTGCAAAGCCTATTGATAAAGAGTTAATAGATGAGGTAATTCATAAACATGAGGTAGTAATTACTGTTGAAGAGGGTAGCAGTGGTGGATTTGCTTCAACTGTTAATTCTCATATTCTTGCTAGCAAAATAAATGATGTTAAGGTTCATAATCTTTTTATGCCTGATGTTTTTTTTGAGCAGGCTTCGATTGATGAAATGTATGATGATGCTGAGATGAGTAGTGACAAAATTTACAAAATTCTTGAGTCGGTTTAAAGCTTAAAAAAATTTAAAGCTTTTATTTATTGAAACTAAAATAAATCATGTATATAAGTCGTTCTTCGGCATCCAATGCCCGCGTGGCGGAATTGGTAGACGCAACGGACTTAAAATCCGTGGGGCCCTAGGCCCTTGCCGGTTCAAGTCCGGCCGCGGGCACCATTAATTTAATGGTGGGATGCATGTTTATTTGAGCTTAATAAATTTTAATTCTGTGAAAATTTTGCAAAAACCACTCAAAGCTCATGATTATGAAAAAAAAGCTAAAAAGCTTAAAAATGATCTGAAACAAGAATTATCTCTAATTGATAAAAGTCTAAAATCTCATCTAAATGCTGATAGTAATTTAACTAAAAATATTGTTGATCATATTCTAAAATCTGGCGGTAAAAGAATTCGTCCTTTACTCACATTAATTTCAGCTAAAAGCTTGAATTATGATAAACCAGAAGCCTTATATTTAGCCTGTGCAGTTGAGTTTATTCACACTGCTACACTGCTTCATGATGATGTAATTGATCATAGTCAAACCAGAAGGGGAAGTAAAACTGTAAATAATATTTGGGATAATAAATCAGCTATTTTGGTAGGTGATTTTATTTTTGCTAAAAGCTTTGAGCTGATGGTTAAAACTAACAATTTAGTTGTTCTTAAAAATTTATCTAAAGCATCATCTGTTATATCAGAGGGTGAGATAGCTCAACTTGAATTACTAAATAATCAGAAAGTAGATTTTGAAAAATATTTGGATATAATTGGTGATAAAACAGCGCGATTATTTGCTGAATCATGCAGAAATAGCGCAGTTATTGCTAATTCTTCAAGTGAAGTTGAAAGTGCAATGTATAATTTTGGTTATAATTTAGGAATATTATTCCAATTAATTGATGATATTTTAGATTATTTTGGTGATACATCTAAATTAGGGAAAACTATTGGTGATGATTATTATGAAAATAAAGTAACTCTTCCGATATTTCTATTAATGCAAGAGCTGGATAATAGTTCATTTTCAATACAAAAAAATTTCCTTTTATCAAAAAAATCCAAGCAAGATTTGGACTCGATTTTAGAATTGTTAAATTCGAATGATATAAAAACAAAATCATATGATTTTGCTTTAAATTATTATAATAAAGCCTTAAAAGCATATGATAAATTACCTTCAAATAAATATTCTAATATTTTGAAAGAGATTTTAGAATTAAGTGTCTTTAGAATTAATTAATTTTATTACATTAAAACAAATTAATCCTATTAATTTTGCACAAAATATATATAATTAATTTAGATATTTATTTAACGATATGAG
>JADHOX010000060.1 GCA_016778805.1 Rickettsiales bacterium | reverse complement strand
TTATTTGCAAAATTTTGTTAAATTTTGTCGTTTTGAGTAAATTATTATTTGCTTATAAATCTCTAGCTTTTATCAATGCTAAGTGAAAAAATTACAAATTATTATGCTTGCAAAATTTAGATCTGCTACTCAAACAATTTATGCTAAAATATTAATTATTCTAATAGTTGCTTCATTTGGTGTTTGGGGAATTGGCTCAATGATTCGATCGTCAAATACTGATTTTGCTTTAAAAGTTGGTGATTATAAAATCTCTCACCAAAGATTCAATAATGAGGTTGCTAAAACAGAAGATTTTTATCGAAATTACTATGGTTCATCGATTAGTGATGAGGTATTTGCAACCATTCCTTTCGCTGAAATAACTTCGCAAAGATTAATTAAGCATTATCTTTTGGTACAAGAGGCGAAAGATCTTAACATTGAGGTTCCTGATCAAGAGATTTTAAAACAGGTGTTTTCAAATCCTAATTTTTTAACTGATAATGAGTTTGATAAAGGCAAATTTAATTCATTTCTTCAAAATAATAGAATTAGTGAAGCCTTTTATCTAAATTTTATAAAAGAGAATGTAAGTTCGAATTTAATTCAAGGTTTGTTTCAGACCTATAATGGCAACTATGATAAGCTTACTGAATTATTGGCAAATTTTTATAATCAGGAAAAAATAGTTGATATTTTTAAAATCACTGACGCAAATTTAGAAAATAAAGATTTCCAGATATCTGAGGCTGAATTAATTGAGTATCATGATAAAAATAGTCAAAATTTTGTTAAGCCTGAAACTAGATCGGTACAATATTTAGATTTTTCATGTAAAAATTTTGAGCAATTTGTTGAATTAACAGAGGCTGAAATTCTTAATTCATACCAAGAAAATGCTGATCTTTATTCAATTCCTGAATATCGAGATGTTAAACAATTATTTTTTAATGACGAAGAAACTGCTAATGCAGCTCAACAAAGCATCGCATCTGGTAAAACTATAACCGAAGTTGCAGAGATGTATAATATTGATCAAGCTGTTATAAATATTGGAACTGTTGCTAAGGGGCAAGTGATTGGTGATTTTGCAGATGCTATCTTTGAAACTGAAACTGGTAAATTTTCTGAAATAGTAAAGGGGCCAATAGGATTTCATATATTTTTGATTGTTTCAGCTTCGGAATCTCAAAATAAACCGCTTTCAGAAGTTAGGACAGAGATTGTTGATAGTTTAACGCAACAAAAATCTTGTGTTATTGCTTTTGAAAAATTTAATCAGGTTGAAGAGCAGATAGCAGCGGGTTCAAGTCTTGAAGAAATAGCTTATAATAATCAATTACAGATTCAATCTAATGAAATTCTAGGGCGAGACAATGGTTTTTTTGGAACTTTAGCTTCTCATTACCCGCAGTTTTCTCAGGAGATTCTCAATGAGTTATTTGCTAAGACTGAGGTTGTTTCAAATGTTAATAAAATGATTAATGATCAGGTTTATATAATTTATAATATCAATGATATTACTGCTGAAAGGGTTAAAACACTTGATGAGGTAAAGGGTATTGTTACAAATATCATTTTAGCTGAAAAGCAAAAAACAGAGATGGCTAATTTGGCTAGTAAGCTGCATATTGATTTGCTGAAATCTGCAAATATTTCTGCAGATAATAAGAGATTCGTTTTGGAAAAGGATCAAGTAATAAATCGAACCTCACAAGATTATACTTTTGATGTTTTGGAGTCTGTCATGCAAGCAAAAGTTGGTGATATTATTCCGCCTTTATATCAAGATCAGTCAAATTCATTTTTGTTAATTAAGGTAAAGGCAAAGAATGAAATGAGTGTTAGTAAATTTGAGATGCAAAAAATTGCGCAAGAAATTGGAAATGACATGAATAACACCATAAGTAACTCATTATTCTCATCATATTTAGCTTATTTAAAGAGTAAAATCGAAGTTGTTGTTAATGTTAAACTTTAATCATAATTGAGATTTATGATGGATTTTAATCAGTTTAAAGATCATTTCACAAGTGGAGATAATTTTATCTTATCTAAGGATTTAGTTGCTGGTGATTTTGATATAATTTCTTCTTTTTTAAGTTTAAAAGCTCATTTCAAAGATATTATTTTGCTAGAATCTTCTGAAAAGGTTCAGTCAAGAGGAAGGTATTCAGTTATAGCTTTAGCTCCTGATAAAAAATGGATTTTTCAAAAAGATAATATTGTAGTGAAAGATCTTAGGAGTTCTTCAGATATCTCTTACAAGGCTGATCCGATTTCTGATTTAAAAGCAATTATTGCCAAGGATAAAATTAGTGATTTTAAAGGGTTGCCAGTAATGGCAGCTGGTTGGTATGGGTATTTTGGTTATGATATGGTTAAGTACCATGATAATATTGATATTCAGACTCATGGAGATATAATACCAGATGGTTATTTTATCCGACCTGAAATCATCATTATTTTGGATAATAAGCTATCTAAAATTCAGATATCTTTACCAATTTGGGTAAAAGATTATAAGTTTTCTGGTCTCTACCAGCAAAAGCTAAAATTGCTTGATCAGGTTACTAGTTTATTGGTTTTCCAGGTTGAAGCTTCTATTAATGATCAGGTTAATTTAGTTGATTATAATTTTTCGGCTACTCCAGATCGTGAGACTTATAAAGAGATAGTAGCTAAATGTCAGGATTATATTAGAGCTGGTGAGGTCTTTCAAATAGTTCCGTCCAGAAGATTTGAATCTGATTACAATCACGATCCTGCAGCTTTTTATCGGTCCTTGCGAGAGATTAACCCTTCGCCTTTCTTGTTTTATTTTGGTTTTGATGATTTTGTTATTACTGGATCTTCACCAGAGATTATGGTTAGAATTGAAGGTGATGATGTTATTATTCGCCCATTAGCTGGTACAAGAAAAAGGGGGGCTGATAAACAAGCTGATCTTGAAATAGCACAAGAGTTATTAAGTGATCCAAAAGAGATAGCTGAGCATTTAATGTTGTTAGATCTTGGTCGAAATGATGTTGGTAGGGTTGTAAAACCTTCAACTGTAAAAGTTCTGCGTAAAATGGAGATAGAGTTTTATTCTCATGTAATGCATATTAGTTCAACTGTTTCCGGAAAGTTAAAGCCAGGTTTTTCAGCTTTAGATGCATTGCTAGCAGGTTTTCCAGCTGGAACTGTAACTGGTGCTCCTAAAATTAGGGCTATGGAAATTCTATCTAGCCTAGAAAAGTTCAAGCGCGGTTTTTATTCTGGCTGTATTGGTTATTTTTCTGCTAATTCTGAAAATATGGATATGGCTATAACACTTCGTACAGCTTTAATAAAAGCGAATAAAATTTATATTCAATCTGGAGCGGGGGTAGTATATGATTCTAATCCAGAGGCGGAATGCCAAGAAACTGAAAAGAAAGCTGCAGCTTTATTTGAAGCGTGCAAACAATCTATTAAATATATATAGTTTAAAAATTGGTAGCGGAGGAGGGACTTGAACCCCCGACACACGGATTATGATTCCGTTGCTCTAACCACCTGAGCTACTCCGCCAAATTGCTACGCAGTTTTTAAAGAAATTTAATTATTTTTCAAAGTAAATTTTATTTTCGTGAAAATTTTATGTAATATCATTTGATTTTTGCAAAATAAAACTTTGTAGCCAAGTTGCAAATATGATACAATTAAAATTATCGTTGTTGCATCTGTGTGGTTATTAATCAAGGCTCTCCAGCTTATATAATACAAGGGATAGTTGATTTTTTTTGTTGGAAAGTTTTTGTTTGCTATTAATTGACCTGTTGTGTATAATTTTGCAAGTTTTTGAGAGTAATGTTTAAATGTTTATGAGTTTTTTTAACATATATTTATCAGTGTTTTTTTTACAGTCTGTATTAATTGTGTTTTTTTGTTTTCGTGAAAAAAATGGTTTTTTGTCATCATTTGTGCCTGTTTTTATTTATGAGGTAAAATATGCGTAATACACAAAGTTTATCATTAAAAGAAACTGAAATTCAAGAAATTCAAAATTTTCTTGAAGGTTTTACTTTGAACTTTGATCTTGGTGAATCAAAAATATTTTATTTAGAAAATTCAAGGAAAAACTATTATCCCCTAAGAGCTAATTATCATATTTATCTATCAAATCTTGATTTTTTAATTAAGAAATACAAACTGATTAACAAGGTTGAGGAAAGACGAGCCTTACAAAGCTTGAGAGAGAAAATGATTTCCATTATGGCTTTTGATAGTTTTATTTCAGGTTTTAATTATGATTATATTAGAAATGAAGATGATAAAAGATTTGATGAACTTAAACAAAATATATCCCAATCTGACTCTATTCAAATTCAAGATCTTAAAACAAAATTTAATGACATTAATGAAAAGCTTTTAGAACAAGTTAAGCTTCTTAAAGGAAGTATTAAAATTAATTTGGAAACATATGATAAGAAGACTTCTAAGTCTTTTCAACCTCTTTTTAAAGATTTTGAGGCTAAATATTTAGAATTTCTAAAATTTCGTAATTATGATAAGCTTTATTTACAGTTTTTGTTATTAAAAAGTTTAAATGAATTAGTTTGCCATGAAGGTTTCGATTTTTCTAAAACTGGTAATGATTTAAATAATTTAATAGTTAATATTTTAAGTGATAATTATCCTAGTCAGACTGTACATTATGATTATTTAAAACAATTCGAAAGTCAAAATCTATTTGCTCAAAAAATTAATGATCTTAAAAAACTTGAATTATTTCCTGATCAAAATATACCATTCATAATATCAAAGGCAGTAAGGAAGTATTATGATGGTAAAGATCAGTCAAAAAAAACTATTGCAAAATCAGTTCTTGAAAAAATTTTATGTTCCAATTTTCAATTAGAAGCGTCAAAGGTTTTGGGATATGAATGTCTTGATCCTAGTGATGATGATAAAATTGCTGAAAAAATTCGTTCAATGAATATTGATGAGCAAGTTAAAGGAATTTTAAAATTATCTATCAAGAATTTTATATCTGATCAATTATTAGAACACATAAATAGTGAACGTGTTTCAAACAGAACCTCAAGTTTGTTAAGTAGTACTCATCGATCTAGCAGAAAAGAAAGATCAGTAAGTTCTAATTCTTTTACAGCAAATTTATCTGAATCAGAAATTAGAGAGAAACCTGAAGGAGGTCAAGAATTTACAAATAATAATTCAAAAGAGGAGTTATTTGGTTCATCAATTGAAGTTGAAGAGATAGGTTTGGGTAATTCAGAAAAGGAGTTATTTGATTTATCAATTACAGGTGAAGAGAGAGGTGATTCATCAATTACAGGTGAAGACATAGGTTTTGGTAATTCAAAAGAGGAGTTATTTGATTTATCAATTACAGGTGAAGACATAGGTTTGGGTAATTCAAAAGAGGAGTTATTTGATTTATCAATTGAAGATGAAGAGAAAACTGAAGGAGGTACTTTAGAAGGTGTTTATGAATCAGCAATTAGAGAGAAAACTGAAGGAGTTAAAGAATTTACAAATAATAATTCAAAAGGTATTGTAATGAAAAAATATAGTTCACAGCTTAAAGATGAAGAAGCAAAAGAACTGTTTATTAAAGGATTTAATGAGCGTTTGAAAGGTTTTGAAGAAGATCTTAATAGTAAAAAAATTGAGATTGCCCTTGATAAAACTAATGATTTTAGTAATTTAACAGAACAAGAATTTAACCATAATTTTATTTCAGCTATAAGTAGGATAAAATATGCTAAACCATCATTTCGAAAACAAGAAACTTCAACAGGTAAGCAAGGAAACGCTAAAACAGTATTAATAAAGCTCCTGGAAACTGATAATGTTGTTGATAGGGTTACAAACTTATTAAGTGGTAGTGGTAAATTCTATTTTAAACCTTCCTATAACAAACCTTTATCATTTGAAAATGAAGCTAAACTCTATGTCTTAAAAGAATTACAAACTATTAGTTTAGATAACAATCCATTTGCTGATTATGTTTTAAATGAGTCAGGTGATTTGGTTGATAATAAGAGTATAGCAGAGGCGGAAATGAAAGCAGAGGCGGAAATGAAAGCAGAGGCGAAAATTGAAAAGTCTGTTAGAGATAAATTTAGAAGCCTTTTTTCATATTTAGAAGAAAAAGAAAATGTAGATCGGGCTTCAGGTGGAGGAGGTATAAAGGAAGAAGTTAAAGGTCTTCCAAATAAGAATGCTAAAGGTGATGATTTAAAATCAACTTCGAGTCAAGTTACGGAAGAGAATGTAGGGTCTATATCAGGTGCGATTGAAAAAGTTGATGGTGTTGATGATTTAGTATCAACTTCGATTGAAGAAGTTAAAGGTCTTCCAAATAAGAATGCTAAAGGTGATGATTTAAAATCAACTTCGAGTCAAGTTACGGAAGAGAATGTAGGGTCTATATCAGGTGCGATTGAAAAAGTTGATGGTGTTGATGATT